>CALWYL010000047.1 GCA_944385765.1 uncultured Oscillospiraceae bacterium | reverse complement strand
GTGGAGCCCGTGGAGCCTGTGGAGCCGGCCGAGTCCGGCGCGCCCTCCGGCGAGGACGGGGACCGCGGCTACGTATTTCTCCCATAAGGGTTGAAGTCCGCACCATACCTGCAAAAAACGAGGCCGGAAGATATTCCCGGTCTCGTTTTGATGAAAAACAGTTGACAAATTTGACACTTTGAGTTACAATTCGGTTACAACGTTGTAGGACGCATGTATCCGCCCAATGGAGGTTTAGTAAAATGGCAGCACCCAAGGAGCTCAATTACAAGGGCCACCCCCTTCGCAGGAAGGGCAATCTCATATATTTCGGCAGCATGGCCGACAAGTACATCATCATGATGCAAATCCTCGAGACAAAGAAGATAGAGGACATGGAGGTTGCCACAAAGGTCGCGGTCCAGCTCCAGCTCACCGACCCGGACCTCAAGAGCCGGGACCGCGTGGTCAAAAAGAGCGAGAAGAACAGCCTCTACGCCGCGATGGACGTGGCGTCCGTGTGGCTCGACCGCGCGCTGGCCTCCAAATAACTAAAAGGTCAGGTCTCCCCATGAACAGAAAGATAGTCCGCGCACTGCTCACGGCAGTGCTTGGTATTAGTGCGCTCATTTGCTCCGCCAACGCCGACTGCATAGGCGGCGCCGTCACCACGGCCGACGTTAACCTGCGCTCCGGCGCGGGCACCGACACCGCCATCCTGGACACCCTGCCCAGCGGCACGGCCGTCGTCGTGGAGTCAGACACGGGCAGCGGATGGTACAAGGTCAACTTCTCCGGAGTCTCCGGCTACATGAGCGCGGAGTATCTGGACTTCTCCGCCGAGCTGGCGCTCAGCGCCGCCGGCAGCGTCTCCGCCACCGACGTGAACCTGCGCTCCGGCCCCGGCACCGACACCGCCATAGTCCGTGTGACCTCGCTGGGCGAGAAGCTGGAGATACTGGGGGTCAGCGGGAACTGGTACAGGGTCTCCGCCGGCGGCGACATCGGCTATATGCGCAGCGACTATGTGGCCCTCTCCCCCTCCGCGGCCTCAGGCGAAACCCCCGCGGCCTCCGACGGCTCCATTGGCGCGCAGATAGTGGCCTTCGCCAGGCAGCTTTTGGGCACGCCTTACGTCTGGGCCGCCGAGACCCCCGAGGAGGGCTTTGACTGCTCCGGCTTCGTCAGCTACTGCTTCAAGTCCTTCGGCTACTCCACCAACCGCACCGCCGCCACCCTCTTCGAGAACGGCGTTGCCGTCGGGCGCTCCGAGCTGCTGCCCGGGGACGCGGTGTTCTTCTGCAGCGACAGCTCAAGCGGCATCGGCCACGTGGGCCTCTACATAGGGGACGGCGAGATGATACACGCCAGCTCCAGCGCCGGAGAGGTCATAATCACCAACATCGAGGACAGTGGTTATTACACCCGCAACTATGTCGGCGCAAGGCGCATAGCGGAATGACGTCAGGGAGGGCTTCGGCCCTTCCTCTTTTTTCGCGGTACAGCAGCGCGGGTAAGCCCCAGGCGGCTTATTCGGCAGACATCATATGGGGGTGCTGCACATGGAAATCCGGCTTGTGCCCATAAACAGTGCGAACAGGGATGAGTGCCTGGCGCTTGGGGTTGCGCGTGGGCAGGAAAAGTACATATGCCCCAATTCGGAGTCTCTCAGGGCCGCGGCCGAAAGCCGCGATATAGCCAGGCCTTTCGCCATCTACGCCGGAGATACGATGGTGGGTTTTACGATGTTCGCCTTCGACTCCGCCTACGACGACCCGGATGACAGGTACTGGCTGTGGCGCTTCATGATAGGCGCCGGCTACCAGGGGCAGGGTTACGGCAGCCTCGCGCTGAAGGAGATAATCAGCTACTTCAGGCAAAACGGAGCCGGGCACATCCGCCTTTCCACAAAGGCGGACAACGCCGCGGCCATCTCGCTGTACAGAAAATACGGCTTCAGGGAGAGCGGCGGGATGAACGGCGATGAGACGGTGTTCTATCTGAAACTGTGAAGTCTGCCCGCCGCCGCGCGCAGAGACGCCCCCGGGCCATGGCCCGGGGGCGTCTGCCAATTCAGTTATTCCGCGCCGCGGCTCACCCCAGCGCCGCCCTCAGCTGGGGCAGCGAGTACTCGAACATCCTCCGGTGTCCCGCCGGGCTCGGGTGTATGCCGTCCCGGCTGAAGAGCCCGGTGAAGTCCCTGGCGGAGAGGAACGCGCTGCGCACGTCTATTATGGGCAGCTCCCGCTTGGCGGCAGTCTTGATGACCTCCAGGTTATACATCTCGTTCCAGTGCTCTATGCTGTCGGTCGTGCCCAGGAAGCGCATCAGCGCCCTGCCGTCCAGCTTGCGGGAGAACCACTCGTAATACCTCCTGCCCCAGACCGGTATCAGGCTGATTACCACCGGCCGGCTGCCCAGCTCGATTATGCGGTCCAGCACCGCGTTGTAGCACTCCCTGAAGCGGGAGACGGGCGTGTTGCAGTCGTGGGGCTGCTCCGGCGTCTCCGCCACGGCCGGCCAGTCGAAGTCCGAGTCGTTCCCGCCCAGCATCACCAGCGTGTGGGGGCACTGGGCGATGTCGCCCTCGAACCGCCCCAGCTTCCTCAGCGCGGCCTCGCTCGTGAGGCCGAATTTGGAGTGGTTGCGCATCTCCGCGTTCAGCGCGCCGCCGAGCAGGTTCACAAACGAGTCCTTGCAGCGGGCGTAGCGCTCGCTGTCCTCCAGGTACACCACCCCGCCCGTGATGGAATCGCCAACTATGCAGATGGGCTCCGACATCTTCCGTCCCTCCTTTGCCTGTGTGGACAATTATACCCCCGTGCCCCCCGCGTGTCAATAGAAGAAACAATAATTATAAAAGTATCTTTAGTTACTCGCCGCCATCCTGTAAGTGAAGGTGCTGCCGCGCCCCGGCTCGCTCTCCACGGACAGCCGCCCGCCGTGGGCGGCGGCGATTTGCCGCACCATGGACAGACCCAGCCCGCTGCCGTGGTCGGCCCCGCGGGAGGTGTCCGCCTGCCAGAAGCGGTCCCAGATGTGCGCCAGGTCCTTTTTGGCTATGCCTATGCCGTCGTCGGAGACGGACAGCTCCAGCTCGCCGTCCTCCGCGCGCAGCGACACGCGCACGTGCCCGCCCTCCGGCGTGTATTTTATGGCGTTCTCCACCAGGTTCTGCACCAGGCGGGTCATCAGCCCCACGTCTATGTTGGCGTACACCCCGGGGGCTATGTCCCGCGTGAGTTCCACGGCCTTCCCGGCGGCCATGGCGGTCTCATCGGTGACTATCTCCGTGAGCTCGGAGAAGTTGGCCCGCTCCAGGGCGGCCGTATATGTGCCCTGGTCCATGCGGGTGATGCTCAGCAGCTGGTTTATGATGCCGGACATGCGCCGGGCCTGCCGCTCTATGACCTCTATGGACTCGGCGTAGTCCTCGGCGGTCTGCGCGTTGTGCCTGGCGTACTCGCACTCGGCCAGTATGACGGCCGTGGGCGTGCGCAGCTCGTGCGAGGCGTCGGAGGCAAAGCGCTTTTCGGCGTTGAAGGACTGCTCCAGCCGGTCGAACATGCGGTCGAAGGTGGCGGCCAGCTTGTGTATCTCGTCCCGCCCGCGGCGCAGCCCGATGCGCGCGCTGAGGTCGGTACCGTCCGAGATGGCGTCCACCGTGTCCGTTATCTGCCTCACGGGCAGGAAGGCCCTGCGCGCTATCAGCCAGCCCACCACCGCCGTCAGCAGCACGAGCACCGGCAGCAGTATGACGGAGATTATCACTATCACGCGCACGGCGGAGAAGTCGTTCTCATTGGAGGTCAGCCCGCGCAGCCAGACGTCGCCCTCCCTGTCGCGCACATACAGGTCGTACACCAGGAACTGCTCGCCCTCTATCTCCACCTCCCGCACCTCTCCGTTGCGGAACTCGCCGTCCCCCGGGAAGTGCAGCACCCCGGCGCCGCCTATGAGTTCGCCGCCGGCGTCGTACACCTGTATATACACGTTGTGCCGGTAGAAATTCAGCTCGTCCAGGTCCAGGAACCCGTCGTCGTACTCCACATCGTCTATGTTGTCGTGCACCACGTCTAGCAGCGTGCTCTCCGCGCTGTTCTCTATCTCGTTCCCGGCGACCACCAGCATGAACACTATGACCAGCGCCACCACCAGCAGCATCATCAGCGTGAAGTAGATGGTCACCCGGGTCTTGATGGTGATGAACCTCATTGCTCCTCCCTCAGCACCCAGCCGGCCCCGCGCACGGTGTGGATGAGCTTCTTGTCGAAGTCGGCGTCCACCTTGCGTCTGAGGTAGCTGACATACACGTCCACCACATTGGTGCCGCCCTCCCAGTCATAGTTCCAGACGTTGTTCTCTATGCTCTCGCGCGAGAGCACGGCGCCCTTGTTCCTTATCAGGTACTCCAGCACGGCGAACTCCTTGGCGGAGAGCTCTATGTTCTTCCCCCCGCGCTCGACCTGACGGGTCGAGGCATTTAGCGTCAGGTCCCCGCAGGTGAAAACATTCGTCGCGCTGCCCGCGCTCTTGCGGGTCATGGCCCGGATGCGCGCCAGCAGCTCGTCGAAGGCGAAGGGCTTTATCAGGTAGTCGTTCGCCCCCAAGTCCAGCCCCTCCACCCGGTCGCTCACGGCGTCGCGCGCCGTCAAAAACAGCACCGGCGTCATGTCCCCCGCCTCGCGCATGCGCCGCACGGCGGTGAAGCCGTCCATCACGGGCATCATCACGTCGAATATGGCCGCGTCGTAGTCCGCCCCCGCCAGATAGTCCAGCGCGTCCGCTCCGTTATAGCAGGAGTCGACGGTATAGCCGGCGGCTGCCAGCCGCTTTGATATTATGCGGTTCAAATCCCGCTCGTCCTCAACTACCAAAATCCTCATATGCTCACGACCTCCATCTGCATTTTCCCACTCCCACATTAGAGCACCATTAATATACCATGGCCCGCCGCCCCGGAGAAAAAATTTTCACAGTTTTAACATTCATCTAATTCTGTCTGTGTTAAGCTGTGCTCGTCAAAAAACTCTAGGAGGATACGCATGAAAAAGAAAACCGCCATTATAATAGCAGTTGTGGTCGTAGTCGTGCTCATTGCCGCCGCCGTCGCCGTCTGGTACTTCGGCTTCCACACCAGCGGGCGCATCGGCCGCGCCGCCGCCGAGCAGGCCGCCCTGAACGACGCCGGCCTCACCGCCGCCCAGGTCACCGGGCTGAAAGCCGAGTTCGAGAACGAGGACGGCTTCAAGTACTACGAGGTCAGCTTCATATACCAGGCCATGGAGTACGAGTACGCCGTGGACGCCCTCACCGCCCAGGTCCTCCACGTCAAGTCCGAGTCCGTCTTCGACTGACCGGGCTGCGCCCGGAGGCAGTTCGCGCACCCAGCGCCCCGCAAACCCAGCACACCTCCCGCGCCGGTAGCGGTTCGCGCAATGTACTCTTCCCGCCGGGCTGCGCCCGGAGGCAGTTCGCGCACCCAGCGCCCCGTAGACTCAGCACCCTGCCCGCCAGGCTGCGCCCGGAGGCATATCGCGCACTCAACGCCCCGTAAACCCAACACCCCGCCCGCCGGGCTGCGCCCGGGGGCATATCGCGCACCGAACGCCCCGTAAGCCCAACACCCCGCCCGCGCTGCCGACGGACAGATAAACGGCGCCAGGTTTTGCGCTCTCTTTACATGCCATGCAAAATACCGCCCGGACATATTCCGGGCGGTATTCTCACATCACATGGACCCGATGAGTTCAACTATCACCTTGCCCACGGCGTCCGCGAACTGGCTTATGGAGCGTATCCTCACCAGCTCCCGTCCGTATATCCTCCTGGCGTTCGGCAGTTCAGCCTCCTCGCCTGTGAACACGCACATCACCTTCACGCCCATGCGGCGCAGCTTCTCCACCTCGGAGGCGGAGTCGGCCACTCCCTGCTCCCCCTGGTACTCGCGCTGCCTCCCCTCGCCGTCCGGTATGCGCTTGACGTCATTGGGGCTGCAGTCCGAGAGCGTTATCAGCAGCCGGCGCTCATAAGGCGTGTCGGCCAGCATCTGCCCCGCGGCGCGCAGCGCCAGCCCGTCCCGGTTGAAGCCGGCGGCGGAGTACTCAAACACCGCGTCGTTTTTCTCCGTCTCACCGTAGTCGCGGTAGACGCGCAGCACCGTGCATGAGCCCACCGTGCAGAATGAGGACACCCTCACCGGCACACCGCAGCGCGT
Source organism: uncultured Oscillospiraceae bacterium (assembly GCA_944385765.1). Lineage (GTDB taxonomy): Bacteria > Bacillota > Clostridia > Oscillospirales > Oscillospiraceae > Scatomorpha. The sequence continues at coordinate 10,452 of CALWYL010000047.1, read as the reverse complement.
GAGGCTCTCGGCCAGTATATAGGCCTGAGCGGACACGCTCTCCTGTCTCTGCAGCTGGCTGGCCGAGCCGTCGAGCAGCAGGTCGACCGAGAGCTCCGTGTCCGTCGTGCGCTCGTGCTTCTGGAATATGCGCCCGTCGTTGAGATAGACGCCGCGCCAGACGGCGCGCGCGTCCAGCGTCCCCGCGCGGGACTTCAGCATGGCGTCGTCCAAATGGACGAGTATGCAGTTGCGCACCTTCTCCGTCAGCCGGATGATGGCCAGCCTGTGCTGGGTGATGCCGGCGTTATAATAGCGCCGGTTGGCCGCCGCCTGCTCGCGCGAGACCTTGCGCTGCAGCACTATCTCGCCGTCGCGCGCCTCCCTCTCCGGCAGCTGGCCGCGCGTGAAGTGCAGCATGCAGCCATTGTGGCGGTCGCGGCAGAGCTTCTCCTCTATCCTGTCGGTGTCCCCCCGCGAGAACATGCTCTCCCCAAAGCACTCGCTGACATACTCCCTCAGCTGTTCCGGGCTCTTCTCGCCGCCGATGCGGGCCAGCGCGCCGGGTTTCCCGGCCTTTTCCCGCTTTTTCACGTCCCCGGAGCGCACCCGCGCGCCGAGGCTGTATTTTTTTCTCCCCCAGCTGCCCATGAACTGCGGCAGCTTGCCCAGAGCCTCCCGGCGCAGCATGCCGCCGGTGACGCCGAAGTACTCCGCCAGCACCCGCCTCATGCGCTCCACTATCTGCTCGCTGCTGAGCTCCGGCGGGAACTCCACGTCCGAGAGTATCCTCTCCTCACGGGCGATAAGCGGCCGCCCCTCGCCCAGCACGCGGCTGTAGTGCTCCAGCTTTAGCCTGTCCGTGACCGGCAGGTCCAGCTCGTTCCAGCCCTCCGCCTGGCGCACCACCGACCGCGCGTAGCCCTGTCTGAGCAGCCGCAGGGCCGGCCGCTCGGCCACTGCCCGCTGATAGGCGCAGTTCTCCAGCCCCGTCCAGAAGAGGTCCGCGTAGGCGTCCCCCTGCGGGGCGTTCTCCAGCCCGTCGAGCAGCTTGCGGATGACGGGGTAGTCGTAGTACTTGTACACCGCGCCCACAATGCTGTTCATGTAGACGTCGGCATAGCCGTCCGCGTCGTAGGCGCGGCTGTCCGGGTGCAGGCCATAGTCGTTTGCCGCGTTCCAGATGAGGTTGGTGGCCCGCCGCTCCTGCCTCTCGGCCTCGTAGTCGTTGAGCTCGCGCGTCCGCGCTCTTCCTCCGGGCATATCAGTCAAACAGCCCGCCGCGGCCCAGGTCGGCCGGTATGCGGGACACTATCACGTCCTCCACCAGCTTGCGCTCAAAGGGGTCGAAAGCCTTGTTCACCACGCCCATGCGCAGCGCGTCCACCGCGTTGAGCCCGTGGGCCATCAGCTCCACGGCGCACATCAGTCCGCGCAGGTCCAGGGCCTTGGTGGATATCTCCGCGCTGTCGCACTTGCGCCTCAGGTCCTGGAACAGGCCCGAGAACTGCTCCGCCCAGTCGTCTTTCAGGTTGGGGTGCTCGCGCTTGAGCAGCTTTTTCAGGTTCTCCTGGGAGATGGGCGGCATCTCTATCACCGCGAAGCGCGACACCAGCGCCTCGTTGAGCTCCCTCGTGCCCGCGTAGCCGTAGTTCATGGTGGCGATGAAGCGCGTGGCGGAGTGCATCTCTATCCTGTCGTAGCCCGGCACGTCTATCACCCGCCGGAAGTCCAGCGTGGCGTGCAGCACGGCCAGGGACTCGTTCTTGGCCATGTTTATCTCGTCGAGTATGCCGAAGCCGCCCAGCGTGGCGCACTGGGTGATGGGCCCGGGGCGGAAGCTCACCTCCCCGTTTTTGAAGGTGTCCGTCCCTATCAGCGAGGCCGCGTCCGTGTTGATGTAGAATGACACGTCCCAGCTGGGCCGCCCGAAGGCGGAGGCCAGGTTCTCCGCCAGCACGTTCTTGCCCGTGGCCTTGGGCCCCACCAGCAGCAGGTTCTCCCCGCAGAGCAGGGCCGTGGCGGCCTGCTCCCAGATGTCCCTGCCGTAATACTCAAATCTCGGGCTCTCCTGGAGCCTGTGCTCGGCCTCCGCGGCCACCTCATGCCTGGAGCGGAACTCCTCTATGGCGGAGATTATCTCCCCGTCCACTCCCTCGCGCCTGAGCAGGTCTAACACGTCGAATCCCCCCACCGTCTGTTTTGCGCATACGATTAAACAAACGCTGAATCGTTTGCTTAACTATTTTATCACGCTTTCGCCGTCTGTCAACGGCCGTTTTCACAGTATCAGCAGCTCTTTGCTCGCGCGGGTGATGTCCACGTTCCCCTCGCCCGTCAGGTAGAGCACGTCCTCTATGCGCACGCCGAACTTCCCCGGCAGGTATATGCCCGGCTCGGCCGAGATGACGGCGCCCTCCGGCATCGGCGCCGGGTTCAGCGGCGAGGCGTTGGGCGCCTCATGTATATACAGCCCCACCCCGTGGCCGAAGCCGTGGCCGAAATATGCCCCGTAGCCGGCCTCCGCTATCACTGCGGCGGCCGCGTTGTGTATGTCCGCGCCGGACGCGCCCGGCCTCGCGGCGGCTATTCCGGCCAGCTGGGCTCTGAGGACGGTCTCGTAGACGTTGCGCATCTCCTCCGTCGCGTGCCCCACGGCCACCGTGCGCGTCATGTCCGAGCAGTAGCCGTTCTTGATGCAGCCGAAGTCCATGGTGACGAAGTCGCCGTCCTTTATCAGCTCGTCGCCCGGCACGCCGTGGGGCATGCTGCTCTTGGGCCCGGCCACCACAATGGGGTCGAAGGAGTTCCCCTCCGCGCCATGCCTGAGCATTCTGTAGGTTATCTCAGCCGCTATTGAGCGCTCGCTGACCCCGGGCTTTATCAGCGGCAGCACCTCCTCCAGCGCGCGCTCGGCAATGCGCTGCGCGGCGACAAGGCTCTCCAGCTCCGCCGGGGATTTTGAGCGCCTCAGCCCGGTCACTATGTCCTGGGCCGGAATCAGCTCCAGGCCCAGCGCCTTCTCGACGCGCAGGTACATCGCGTGGCTGAGGTACTCCTCCTCCGCGCCCAGCCGCGCGGCGGCGCGCCCAGCCGCCAGGTCCTTCAGGCAGGACAGCAGCGGCCTCTCGCGCGTGGTGAGTATGACCTCCACCCCGGGCACGCACTGTTTCTCCGCCGCCTCTATGTAGCGCGAGTCGGTCACCAGATACGCCGCCCCCGGCGCCACCAGCGCGGCGCTGTCCGTCGGCATGAAGCCGGTGGCGTAGAATATATTCTTGTCGTCCATGAGCAGCAGCGCGTCCAGCCCAGCCGCCTCCACGGCCATCTCAAGTCTCTCAAGGTTGGTCATTGTAAATTCCTCCGTATATTTTCTGCCCCTGAAACCGGGGCGTTTTGCCTGTATCTATCCCTCCGCCGCGTCGGAGGCGGCGTCATATACCACGATGTCCCTCTCCCCCAGCTCCGGCGTGACCAGCGCGCCGTTCACGCTGACGCTTATGGCCTCCACGCCCTCCGCCCCGCAGAGCGTCAGCGCCAGGCAGCAGTCGCAGAGCGTCTTGTCCAGCCCCGCCAGCAGGGCGTAGCCCTCCCCGGCGCTCAGCTCCAGCACCGTCCCCGAGAGCCGCCAGTCCAGGATTTTCCCGTCCTCCGGCAGCGGGTTTTGCAGTTCCGGGTCCTCCGTGGGCGAATTCAGGGCCTCTATCAGCGCGTCTATCATCCCGGCGCCCTCGGGCACGTTCACGGTCTCGAAGCGCACGAGCTCGGCCCCCTCCCGGTAGTGCGGAGCCACCACCCTGCAGATGTCCCATGGCTCTCCCCACACGGAACAGCCCGCGCAGAGCGCGAGCAGCAGCGCCAGGAGCAGCGCGGCCGATTTTCTCACAGCTCTCCGCCCCCTTCCTCCGCCGCCGGCGGGAAGCTGACGGTGAAGCGCGTGCCCTGCCCCTCGCGGGCCGCCACCTCTATCTCCCCGCCGAGGGAGACCACGGCGTCGTGCACTATGGAGAGCCCCAGGCCGCTTCCGCCCTTCTCGCGCGAGCGGGCCTTGTCCACCCGGTAGAAGCGCTCGAAGATGTGCGGCAGGTCCTCCCTCGGTATGCCTATGCCCGTGTCCTCCACGGTCAGCAGCACCCGCTTCTCCCCCCGCCTGACGTCTATGGCCACCTCTCCGCCCTCCACATTGTACTTCACGGCGTTCTCCGCCAGGTTGAACACTATCTGATAGAGCTCGTCCTCCGAGGCCGTCACAAGGCAGTCGCTCTCGGCCGAACAGCTGAGCTGCACACCCATCTTGGCCGCCAGGGGCGTGAGCAGGCGGCTGGTGGCCGCCGCGGCCTCGCCCAAATCGACCCGCGAGAGCGCCCTCGGCGCCCCGGCGTCCCTCCGGGAGAGGTCGAGCAGCTTTTCCGAGGTGCGCTGCAGCCGGTCGGCCTCCGAGCCGATGTCGGCGACGAACTCCCTCATGGTCGCCTCGTCCATGCCCTCGCTCTGGATGATGCTGTCCGCCAGCAGCCTTATGGCCGCCAGGGGCGTCTTCAGCTCGTGCGAGGCGTCGGAGACGAACCTCCGCCTCTGGGCCTCCGTGGTCTCCAGCCTCTCCGTGAGGTCGTTGAACTCCTCCGAGAGCTCCGTCAGCTCGTCGTTACCCTCGGGCTTTATGCGGTGGGCGTAGTCCCCGCCGCGCACCACCCGCATGGCCTCCGCCAGGCGCGTTATGCGCGCCGTCAGCGCGCGGGAGAACACCACCGTCAGCGCCATGGCCGCAGCCAGGCACACCAGGGAAATCATCCACAGCCGGCTCTGCACGGAGATGATGAGCTCCGCCTGGGACTCGTCCCTCTCGCAGATATACACGGCCCCGGAGAGCCCGCGGCTGGAGTACACCGGTATGGCCGCGCGCGAGGTGAAGGCCCCGTCCGCAAAGCGGGACCAGAACACCTGCCTGCCGTCCAGGGCCAGCGCCACCTCGGAGAGCAGGGCGTACTTCCCCCCGTCCGAGGGCGAGCGGCTGTCGTATACTATGCGGGCCGTGCCGTCCGTGACGATTATCCTCTCCAGTCCCGCGATGTCCAGCAGGGACATCACCTGCCCCACGGCGTCGCTGGAGAGGCTGTCCAGCGCGGAGAGAGAGGCGGAGATGACCCCGGCCTGGCTCAGCAGGCTGCTCTCCTTCTCCGAGGCCACCAGGTCGCGCGAGGCGGCTATGGGGTAGGTGTCCACCAGGCCCAGCAGGGCGACTATGAGCGTGAAAAACGCCAGCACGAACTTGAACTGCACGCGCTGAGTCAGTTTCCGGCGCTTTTTTTCCGCCCCGCCGCTATTCCGCAAAGTAGTAGCCCACTCCCCACTTGGTTATTATCAGCTCCGGCGAGGCGCTGTCGCGCTCCACCTTCTCCCTCAGCCGCCTGATGTGCACGTCCACCGTGCGCGCGTCGCCCTGGTAGTCGTAGCCCCATATCAGGTCGAGCAGGTTGTCGCGGCTGTACACCCGCCCGGGGTTGCGCATCAGCAGCTCCAGCAGGTCGAACTCCTTGGCCGTCAACTCCACGCTGCGCCCGGCGCTCTTCACGCTGCGCTTGGCGCTGTCCAGCTCCAGGTGGGCGCGGCGCAGCACGCCGTCGTCCGCCCCCCCGCCGGCCGCCGGCATGGACGCCCGGCGCAGCAGGGCCCTTATGCGGGCCTTCAGCTCCAGGATGTTGAAGGGCTTGGTCACATAGTCGTCCGCGCCCGACTCAAAGCCCAGCAGCTTGTCGGAGTCCTCGCTGCGCGCCGTGAGCATTATTATGGGCACGGTGGAGAAGCTCCTTATCTGCTGGCAGGCCTCCAGCCCGTCCAGCCCCGGCATCATCAGGTCGAGTATTATCAGGCTGTAGCCGCCGTTCCTGGCCATCTGTACGGCGCTCTCGCCGTCATAGCAGGCGTCCACCTGGTAGCCCTCGTTCTCCAGGTTGAATTTTATGCCCTTCACGAGCAGCTTCTCGTCGTCCACCACGAGGATTTTCATGGCATCTCCTCCGCTGTCACATATTCCCTCAGGCCCTCCAGTATCACGGGGCCTATGCCGTCTATCTCCAGGAGCTCGTCCACGCTGTCAAAGCCTCCGTGCCGCTCCCGGTACTCGATTATCTCCGCCGAGCGCACCTCGCCTATGCCCGGCAGCAGCATCAGCGTCTCCGCCGAGGCGGAGTTGATGTCTATCTTCCCGCCCTCCGTCTCCAGCGCCAGGACCGGGGCTGAGTGGGCCGGCCGCTCGCGTTCGGCGTATATGCCCGTCTCCGCGCCGCCGGCGCGCGCGCAGAGGCACGCCAGGGCAAAGGCCGCCGCGGCCAGCAGGCAGAGCACATCCCCTTTTCGCGATCTTTCCACCCTTTACGCACCTCTCAAACAGAATTTGCTGTTGCTTTTCGTCGGTACTGACGGTATAATCGACTGGATAGAGATAACTCACGGCGTGCCGGGAACTCTCGCTCCCCGCCGCCGTCACTATAATAACACACTGCCGCGGAGATTGATATGAGAAAATTCAAGTTACTGCCCATAGTTTTGATAGCCTGCCTGCTCCTCGCCGCCCTGCCCGGCCCGGCGCTCGCCCTGGACGACCCCGTGATTCACGCCGCGTCTGCCGCCCTGGTGGACCCGGACAGCGGCCGCGTCTACTACGAGCTCAACAGCGGCCAGCGCGCCTATCCCGCCTCTCTGACCAAGGTGATGACCGTACTGCTGGCCGTGGAGGCCGTAGAGCGCGGCGAGGTGGCCGAGAGCGACCAGGTCACCGCCTCCGAGAGCGCCATGGAGGGCATGGTGGAGGACGGCAGCACGGCCGGCATCGTCCCCGGGGAGACCATGAGCTTCCTGGACCTGCTCTACTGCGCCATGCTCTCCTCCGCCAACGAGGCCTACAACATAATAGCGGAGCATGTCTCCGGCTCCATTTCCGCCTTCGTCGAGCTGATGAACGAGCGCGCCGCCGAGCTCGGCTGCTCCGGCACCAATTTCACCAACACCCACGGCCTGCCGGACGAGAACCACTACAGCACGGCCGCCGACATGGCGCTGATTACCCGCGAGGCGCTCAGCCACCAGCTCTTCACCACGCTCTGCAACACGGTCACATACACCGTCCCCGCCACCAACGTCTCGGAGCAGCGCTCCCTCTCCAACTCCAACGCGCTCATCAACCCCTCCTCAGTCTACGGCAGCGCCTACTACTACGAATACGCCCACGGCGTCAAGACCGGCCACACCAACGACGCCGGCTACTGCCTCATCTCCACCGCAGAGCGGGACGGCATCCGCCTGCTGGCCGTGGTGATGGGCTGCCAGGCCGTGGAGCGCGCCGACGGCAGCGGCTACGAGCTGCAGAACTTCACCGACTCCGTCACCCTCTACAACTGGGTGTTCGACAATTTCAGCCTGCAGGAGATAGTCAGCTCCTCCGAGATGATAACCGATGTGGCCGTGGAGATGGGCAGCGGCGTGGACCGCGTCTCCCTCCGCCCCAGCACGGTGGTCTCCGCCGTGGTGGCCGACGACACCGACATCTCCGCCATAGAGCGGCAGGTGGTTGTCTACTCCGAGCGGGATGGCGAGCCCCTGGTGGCCCCGGTGTCGGCCGGCGCCGTCCTGGGCGAGCTCACTCTGGTCCTCAACGGTGACGTGCTGGGCACCAGCGAGCTCGTGGCCAGCACCTCCGTCGAGCTCTCCCGCGTGGAGTACATGCGCGCCCGCCTGGCGGAGACCTTCGGCCGCCCGGCCGTGATAGCCGCCATTGTGGTCCTGGTCCTGCTGGCGGTCGTCTACTTTATCCTGGTGGCCCGCTACCGCGCGCTGCACCGGCGCCACGTGCGCGATGTGCGCCGCGCCAGGGCCGAGCGCGAGCGCCAGGCGGCCGAGTCCGCCCCCTCCGCCCCCGCAGCACCCCCTTCGAGCCGCCGCTCCGCGCCCCCGCGCCGCCCCAATTCCCGCGACGCCAAGCCCGCCTCCCCCAGCCTGGACTACTTCACCGAGGACGAGGTGCAGAGCCGGGAGACGGTGAAAATAGCCTCCAACATCCCCTCCGAGGAGAACAAAAAGCGCCGTGACTACTTTGAGGAGTTCTTCCGCGCCCAGCACGAGGAGGCCCGCGAGGAGTCGAAAGAGGAGAAAACCGATTCCCAATAAATTACATAACACTGTTTGAAAAATCCCCGGTCACCCGGGGATTTTTCTCATGCAGTCCGTCACTTGAAGCTCTCCAGCAGCCTCTCGGCTATGGAGGCGGTTATCTCCCGCACCGACAGCCGGGGACAGGCTATCCCGGCGGCGTCCATGGCCTCGCGCTGCTTGTCCGTCACGTTCGTATAGGGGTACACCCCGAAGAGGAAGGGGAAGAAAGCGTAGATGAAGCCCTCGATGTCCTCCCGCGTCATCCGGGGGAAAAACTTCCCCAGGCACGCCCTCACCGCCCCCAAAGAGCCCCCGTAGGCCGCTTTAAAGGCCGCCAGGGCCTCCGGGCGGCTGTTGCCCTCCATGTCGTAGAGGTTCATGCTCATCAGCTTGAGCAGCCGCTCACGCCGCTCCAGGGTGCGCGAGAGCTCGTCGGCGAACTCCCGCGGGCTGAGGCGCTCATGTCCCCTGAGCACGGCCAGCAGGTCGTCTGTCCAGGCCTCGTACTCGCGCTTGAACAGCTCCAGGAAGATTTCCTCTTTCGTGTGGAAATAATTGTATATAGAGGTGCGGGTGAACGAGGTGCGCTCCCCTATCTCCCTGAGCGTTATGTCCTTAAAGCTCATGCTCTCATAGAGCTCGGCGCAGGCGTTCACTATCTCGTCCCTTCTGGACCTCGCCAGCTCATCATACCCCATGTTCGCCTGCTCCTCTCTGCCCGCCGGCTCAGAACTCGATAAGCTCGTATTCACGGCTGCCGTAGCCCAGCTCGGCGGCGGCTTCTATGGTGTGTATGCCGTTGCGTCCGTTCACGCGCCCCATGAAGTGCTCCTTGCCCGGGTCGTCGGAGGCCATGACGAGGTCTATGCAGGCCTGGTCTATGGCCACGGGGTCCAGGGAGGCGAGGATGCCTATGTCGGCCATGCAGGGGTCCTCCGCCACCGCGCAGCAGTCGCAGTCCACGGAGAGGTTCTTCATCACGTTGACAAAGGCTATCCTGCCCTCGAAATGCCTGTATATGCTCTCCGCGGCGTCCGCCATGGCCTCGGGGAAGGCCACGCGGTCCGCGTGCTCCTTCCAGCAGTCGAAGCGGTCCGGGGTCCTGCCGGCGGAGTGTATGAGCGCCTTGCCCCGGGCGCTGGCGCAGCCGATGGCCAGCTGCTTTATTGCCCCGCCGTAGCCGCCCATCGGGTGCCCCTTGAAGTGGGCCAGCACGAGCATGCTGTCGTAGTTCGTGATGTGGTTGGGGACGTGGTTCTCCTTCAGGACCTTGCCATTGGGTATGGGCCAGATGTGGTCCTCTCCCTCCGCGTCCATCAGGTCCACGGCGAAGTACTTCTTCCAGCCGTGCTCCTCCAGCAGCTTGAGATGCGTGTCCGTGTGGTCGCGCACGCCCCCGGAGGCGTCTCCGTAGGCGGTGTTGGTCTCACACACCGTGCCGCCTATCTCGTCTATCATCGGCTTCCAGAACTCCGGGGGCAGGTAGTTCTGGTTGCCCTGCTCGCCCGAGTGCAGCTTGACAGCCACCCTGCCCGGCAGGTCTATGCCCAGCTTGTGGTAGGCCTCGCACACCTTTTCAGGGCTGATTGCGCGGGTGAAGTACACCTTGGATTTCATTTTTCTGCCTCCTTTATTTTCAGCGTATAACGCTCTTGGCCCAGGACGCGGCGCCGCCGCGGTTCAGCAGCCTGCCGGGCAGCCAGTTGCCCGCCGGGTACTGCCTCTTCAGGTTGCCGGCGGCCCTCTCTATGCCGCTGCCGCCGGAGGTGGCAAATGGAATCAGCGTCTTTCCGGCGAGGTCGCAGCCGTCGAGGAAGCTGTCAACTATGCGCGGCTCCACATACCACCAGATGGGAAAGCCGATGAACACCGTGCCGTACTGCGCGAGGTCCGGCGCCCCGGGGGCTATGGCCGGACGGCTGGCCGGGTCGTTCATCTCCAGGCTGCTGCGGCTGCGGCTGTTGTTCCAGTTCAGGTCGGCCGTTGTGTAGGGCACTTCGGGCGCTATCTCGTATAGGTCCGCCCGCACCGCCGAGGCGATCTCCCTCGCGATTTCCGCCGTGGTGCCGCTGGCGGAGAAATAGGCCACAAGTATCTCACTGCTCATTTTTTGCGCTCCTTTGTTCGCCGCCCGCGGCGTCTGTCGCCGCGGCGTATTTGCTGACACTGTGTCAGCGCTTTGACTATACCACCGTTCTGACACCGTGTCAACGCCTTTTTCCCCGCATGAGCAGAAAAAAGCCGGAGCTGCGGCCCAAGGCGCACTCCGGCGTGGTACGGGTAGTGGGGGTCGAACCCACACGAATCTCTTCACAGGAACCTAAA
>CALWYL010000046.1 GCA_944385765.1 uncultured Oscillospiraceae bacterium | reverse complement strand
GCCATGTCGGAGCCGTCGCAGGGGGTGCTGGTGGAGATGAAGCCGAGGCCGCAGTGAGGCAGAGCGTCGACGATGGCGCTGCCGCTCTCGCTGGTGGGCACCGGGCAGGTGTCGGCGGGCAGGCCGTAGCTCTCGACCGCGTCTATGTACGGGATGCAGATGAGCTGATCCAGCTCGGAAACCAGGAACACGGGTATGAGCTGGTACGGCACGCCGATGAGTCCCGGGAAGCCGGCCATCATCTGAGCCATGGTCATCTCGTCGAACAGCAGCATCTTGCTGTTGATCTTCTCGTTGCCGCCTATGCGCTTGTCGGCCATAAGCAGGTTGGCGACGCAGTTTTCGGTGTAGCGGTACACGTCCGCCATGAGCAGGCGGTTCATCGTGACGGCTCTGCCGCGGTAGCCGAGGGTGTTGCGGTCAAAGAAGGCCGGGCAGGCCAGGTAGGAGCTGAACCAGCGGTATTCGAAGAGGCCGAGGGCTATGCTCAGCGGGTCGCGCATGACCATCTTTATCATGTCGCGCCATATGACGAGCCAGTTCTGGAAGTCGCGCGCCGTACTCTCCACGCCCTTCCACTCGCGGCGGGTGAAGGCTATGGACCCCTTCTGATAGAGGCGGCCGAGCTGGCGCTCGCCGTTTATCACGCGGTCCCACTTCTCCTTTGCGGGGAGGGCCTTGAAGTCGTTGAACTCCTCGGCGACGCGCTGCTTGTCCAGCTGCATCTTGTGTTTCTGCTTTTTGGCGAATTCCTTCCAGTCCACCTCGCTGATTAGTTCTTTCCAAATCTTGAGGTCGCCGGGGAGGTTCTTCTTCAGCCACTTTATGTTGTTCTTGAGCATTTATTTGACCTCCTTCCCCTTCTGTATGCGCTTTATCTCCAGAGACTCCACAAACGCCTGGAAACGCGTCCTCAACTGGCCGGAGGTCCGGGCATTGTACGGGCGGTCTATGGTCAGCACGGGGTGGCCGTACTCCTCATACTGTATGTGGCTGGCCAGCGCGCGCTCGAAGCCCCAGAAGTCGCAGAACTTGACGTTCTCATATATTATGCCGTCGGCCTTGTACTCGCGGGCCAGGCGGTCGGCCGTGGTGCGCCGCTGCTCTATCTTCTCGTTGGACATGAAGCGGGGACACTCGCTGGTGACCAGGTAGTGGCGGCAGATCTGCCTCAGGGCGCTCTCCTCGTCGTTGAGCTCTATCACCTCTCTGCCGGGCAGTGCGCCGAAGCAGAAGCGGTCGAACACGATGAACGCGCCGGCGTCCTCCAGCATGCGGGTGAGGTTGGGGTCGTCGACCTCGCTGCCCACGATGCCCACGCGGCAGCGGTACCAGGGCTTGGCGTCCGGCTCGCGCGCGCGCACCTCCTCCAGCGTCTCCTGCAGGTAGGGCAGTATCAGTTTCTGCGGGCAGCAGAAGCTGACCATGTTGATGATGTGGAACTCATAGCCCGTCAGCGGCGGGTTGTCCATCTTGCGCAGCTCGCCCAGCTCGGTGATTATGCGGCAGACCTCGTTGTGGCGCGCCACGGCCTCGCGCAGCGCCTCGTCGGAGATGTCCACGCCCAGCTTCTCGTGCATGGTGTTGAGCACGCGGTTCTGCATCTGCACCACATAGTGGTCCAGGGTGTAGTCGGTGTACTTGTAGGGGATGTCCGCATGGGTGACGAAGAAATTCGGCTTGTCAACACACTTGAGCAGCTCTATATTCTCCATGCAGCGGTTCATCTGCGCGCAGGCGTCCACGCCGCAGATGCCGTCGAGGAAGTTGTAGCCGCCCTCGATGGCCCTCTCGACGACCGCGCGGCAATACTCGCAGGTGTAGTTCGACATGTAGTAAGAGGCAACGTCGATACTGCCTGTATTGGGCGCGCGCAGCCTGACCGAGAAGCAATTGTCCACATTGAGAAGAACCTCGGGCATGTGGTAGCAGGTGAAGCCCAGAGCGAGCTGCCCCTCCTCCTGTGCCTTGCGGACCAGCTCGTTGTGCGCGCTCTCGAGCAGGCTCTCAAAGTAGATAAGATGCTTTAGATCTTTCAAATGTTTACACCTCTCTCATAAAATCTCTATTTTCCGGAGCGCTTCACGCACTCCACAGAGCACCTTTGAATCCCGGGGGAGCTCGAAAACGCTCTTCCCCTGTATGTCGTTGGCCGCCTGCTGCTCGTCGGCGTCTATGTAGGCGAGGATTTCCACGCCCTCGATGGCGATGTAGCGGTTGAGCTCGGGGTTCGTCACCCGGTTTATTATGGCCCCAATCCTGTCGTACATCACCAGCTCGTCGGCCACCTGCTTTATGGTCTCCGCCACATGGGTCCCCTTGCGGCTCTGGTCGGATATCAGTATCAGATGGCTGACCCGCTCCATCACGCGGCGCTGTATCTGCTCTATGCCGGCCTCGCCGTCAATCACCACATAGTCGAAGTCGCCAGCCAGCATGCCCACGACTTCCTTCAGATAGGCGTTCACGCTGCAGTAGCAGCCCTCGTTCTCCGGCCGGCCTATGGCGAGGAAGGAGAAGCCGTTCGTCTCCACCATCGTGTCAAAGATGCGGAAGCGGGACTCGTTGAGCATCTCGATGGCCTCGCGGGGCCTGCCGTCCTCCGCGCTCTTTATCACGGCCCGGCGTATGTCGTCCAACGTGGAGGTGACCTTCACTCCCAGGGCCGTGGAGAGGCCCACCGCGGGGTCGGCGTCTATCGCCAGCACGCGCGAGCCGGGGAACTCCTCCGTCAGCACCCTGACTATGGACGCCGCCAGCGAGGTCTTTCCCACGCCCCCCTTTCCGGCCAGAGCCAGTATCCTGGCGTGTCTGTCACCCATCAACAACCCCCCTGAGTATTCGGATAATGTGCACTGAGTGCTTGACAATAAGTTAGCATACATTGCGTCAATTTACAAGATAAAAAACGGACAATTTCATAATTTTTTGTTGATTGTCTCAGCTTTCAACCTATTTGGGCTCAACATGGCGGATTGCCGGAAGGGCGGCCGATTCCCCCGGCCGCCCCTCCGGCGTGCCGCGCTGTCTCCGCCGTGTGCCGCCCGGCGGAGGGGCCCTCCCCCGCTTCCTGCCCCGGAGAGCGCAGGCTGTGGCCGTCAGCGGCCCCATCGGCCCTCCCGGGGCAGCGAGCGCTTTTCCCTTGACTGGCGGCCACGAAAAAGGTAAAATACATCCATATGGAAAACGTGTATCTCAAAAGCGGGGAGCGCGCCTCCCACGCCTATATCGCCGCCTCCCCCTCCGGGGACGAGCGGGAGCGCGCCGCGCGCGGCCTGGCCGCCGCCCTGCTCTGCGAGGGCGCGGGAGACCGGCCCTGCGGCCGCTGCCGCTCCTGCCGCAAGAGCCTGGCCGGCATACACCCGGACATCGTCTCCATCGCCCCCGCGCTGGACGCGGAGGGGCGCAAAAAGCGCGGCATCACCGTGGACCAGGTCCGCGCCGTGGTGGCGGACGCCCAGGTCATGCCCAACGAGGCCGCGAGGAAAGTATATATCTTCCATGATGCGGACACCATGAACCCGTCCGCGCAGAACGCCATGCTCAAGCTGCTGGAGGAGCCGCCCGAGAGCGCGGCCTTCGTCCTCTGCGCGGGCAACCCGCAGTTGCTGCTGCCCACCGTGCGCTCCCGCTGCGCCATGCTGCGCATAAACGCCGACGCGGAGGAGGACGAGCCCGCCCGCGCAGCCGCCGGCGCGCTGCTGGACGCCCTGGGGGACGGCAGCCGGCGCGCCATGCTCGAGTGGTCCGCCTCCGCCGCTGACATGGACGTCCGCGCCGCCTCCGCCATGTTCCGCGCCGCGCGGGAGGCCCTGGCGGACGAACTGGGCGGCCGGGGCAGCCGCGGATTGTCCGCGCGGCGCTGCCTGGAGCTGGACAAACTCTTCTCCCGCTGCACGGCATATCTGCAGGTGAACACAGGCGTGAAGCACGTGTTCGGCCTGGTGTCCGTCAGCGGGGACCTGCCTGAAAGGAAATGAGGAAAGCAAATTGACCGAAGTAGTCAGCGTCAAGTTCAAAAATCGCGGAAAGACCTATTATTTCGACCCGGACGGCAACACCGTGGCCGCGGGGGACGACGTGATAGTGGAGACCTCCAAGGGCCTGGAATACGCCAACTGCGTCATGGGCAACCACTACATCCCCGATGAAAAAGTGGTCCCCCCCATCAGGCCTGTCGTCCGCGTGGCCACGGAGAGCGACAAGCGCGTGGCCGAGATAAACAAGCAGAGGGAAAAAGAGGCCCTGGTGATTTGCCAGCAGAAGATAGCGGAGCACGGCCTGGACATGAAGCTGGTGGACGCCGAGTGCAGCTTCGAGGGGGGCAAGACCACCTTCTTCTTCACCTCGGACGGGCGGGTGGATTTCCGCGAGCTGGTCAAGGACCTGGCCAGCGTGTTCCGCAGCCGCATAGAGCTGAGGCAGATAGGCGTGCGCGACGAGGCCAAGATTCTCGGCGGCATAGGCATCTGCGGCCGCCCCTTCTGCTGCAACCAGTTCCTGGACGACTTCCAGCCCGTCTCCACCAAGATGGCCAAGATACAGTCCATGTCCCTCAACCCGGCCAAGATATCCGGCAGCTGCGGCAGGCTGATGTGCTGCCTGCGCTATGAGGAGGAGGCCTATGAGGACCTGGTGAAGACCGTGCCCAAAAACGGCGCTTTCGTGGAGACGCCGGCCGGCTACGGCAACGTCACGCAGGTGAACCTGCTGCGCCGCACCGTCAAGGTCAAGCTGGACGGCGAGGGCGAGGACGTTTTCAAGACCTATTCGGCCGACGACGTGGCCGCCATCCCCGGCGGCCGCCCCAAGCCGGGCGAGCCGCTGCCGCACCTGCTCAAGCCCCGGCCGCTGGTCACCGAGTCCGCCCCCGCGGAGGCCGAGGGGGCGCTCAGCGGCCTGGCGGAGGCCGTGGCCGCCACGGAGGAGCGCCGGCGCGTGCCCATACAGCGCGAGCACCAGCCCCGCAGCCGCCGCGGGGGAGGCCAGCGCCGCGACGGCGCTAAGCGCGAGGGCGCCCAGGCGGCGGAGAAGCCCCGCCGTTCCGCGGAGGGCAAGCAGCCCCAGGGCAAGCCCAAATCCGCCCAGCAGCGCCCCCGGGAGCAGCAGCCGCGCGAACAGCAGCGCAGCGCCGCCCCCCGCCGGAACCACACCCGGCGCAAAAAGCCGCCGCAGGCCCCACAGGGATAATAAAAGAAAAGGGAAAAGGCCCCCGGGCCTTTTCCCTTTTTTCTTCCCTTTTTCCCCCTGCGCCCTCACAGCCGGGGGAATTCCCGGCGCACATACTCTGAGCGGCGCAGAGAGACCGCCAGGGCCGTGGAGGCCGCGATGCCGAGGGCCGACTGCACCAGATTGGAGGGTATGCCGGCCGCGGAGGCCGCCAGGCTCCCTGTGAGCAGCCCGTCATAGAGCCAGTAGCCGGCGACCATAATCGCCTCGGCCGCCAGAGAGCCCACGAACAGCGCCGCCGCGCGCTTTCTCATGGCGGCGTATATCAGCGCCGCCGCCGCGGCCATCAGCGCCTTTATCAGCAGCGTGGCCGGCACATAGGCCGTGTAGCCGGAGAACAGGTCGGCCAGCGCGCTGCCCAGCCCGGCGGCCACAGCGCCCCAGGCGGGCCCCAGCAGATAGGCCGAGAGCAGCACCACCGTGTCGCCCAGGTTCATGTAGCCGCCCGTGGGCGAGGGCACCTTTATCACCATGGTGGCGACGCAGGCGAGCGCCGCCAGCAGCGAGGTCATGACCAGTGTCCGGGTGTTCAGAGCGCCTGCGTGCTTCGCGTGTTCCATATTCCCCACCTCTTTTTCCCCTGATGCTTGCATTCTACTCCCCATATGGTATTATTAAAATAGTCACTTTTTAAATTTTTAATAATACCAGAAAGGCGCACCCATGCTCACCTACGACCTCTCGGAGCGCGGCTCCCTCCCCATATACGAATACCTCGCGCGGCGCATACGCGACGACGTGCTCTCCGGCGAGCTGCCCGCCGGGGAGCGCCTGCCCTCCAAGCGCGCCCTGGCCGAGCACCTCGGCGTGTCCGTGGTCACCGTCGAGGCGGCCTACGCCCAGCTGGAGGCGGAGGGCTGCCTGCTGGCCCGGCCCCGGCGGGGCTATTTCGTGGCCGAGGCGGCCCGCGGGCCGCGCTCCGCGCCCCCTCAGCCCCGCGCGGCCTCCCCGGAGGAGGAGCGCCCCTGGGCGCTGGATTTGCGAGGCAGCCGGGTGGACACCTCCCGCTTCCCCGTGGCGGCCTGGGCGCGGCTCACCCGGCAGGTGCTCAGCGATGGGGGCGGGGCCCTGCTCAGCCCCGTGCCCCACCAGGGCCTGCGCCCCCTGCGCCAGGCCATCTCGGACTTTCTGGCCGGATACAAGGGCATGTCCGCCCCGCCGGAGAACATCGTGGTGGGCGCCGGCGCGGAGTTCATGTACATCCTGCTGGCCCAGCTCCTGGGCCCCGGCGCGGCCATAGCCGTGGAGGACCCGGGCTATCCCAAGATACGCCAGGTCTATTCCCGCTCCGGCGCGCTCTGCCGCCCCCTGCCGCTGGACGGCGGGGGCGTCAGCCTGGACGCCCTGCGCGCCTCCGGCGCCCTGGCGCTGCACATCTCCCCCTCTCACCAGTTCCCCACCGGCCTGGTGACCCCCATGCCCCGGCGGCAGGCCCTGCTGCGCTGGGCGCGGGAGACCGGCGGCTATATAATCGAGGACGACTACGACAGCGAGCTGCGCTTCTCCGGGCGCCCCCTGCCCACGCTGCAGAGCATCGACCCCGCCGGGCGCGTGGTGTATATGAACACCTTCTCCCAGACCATATCCCCCTCCATGCGCATAGGCTACCTCGTGCTGCCCCCGGAGCTGATGGCCCGCTGGCGGCGCGAGCTGGGCTTTTACTCCTGCGCCGTGCCCGCCCTGGAGCAGCACGTGCTCTCCCGCTTCCTCGCCGGCGGCCACTACGAGCGCCACCTCGCGCGCATGCGCAAGGAGTACCGCTCGCTGCGCTCCGAGGTGCTCTCCGCCTTCCGCGGCAGCCCCTTCGCCCGGCGCATATCGATAGACGAGCGCGGGGCGGGGCTGCACTTCCTGCTGCACCTGGACACGGACAGGTCAGACGCCGAATTGCGCGAGCGCGCCGCCTCCCTCGGCGTGCACCTGGCCTTCCTCTCAGACTACGCCGCCGCCCACAGCGCGCCGGAGCACACGCTGGTGATAAGCTACGCGGCGCTCAGCCGCGCCCAGCTGCCCGAGGCCATGGAGCTGCTCTCCCGGGTGCTGGAGGGCTGAAGAAAAAAACTTCCCCCTCACCTATTGACAAATCGGCAATATTGTATATAATCAATATACACACTATATAGGGTGATCAGATGGAGATTATAATCAGCAACGCCGGCGGGACGCCCATCTACGAGCAGATATGCTCGCAGATAAAGTCCAGGATAATATCCGGCGAGCTCGCGGAGGGGGACGCCCTTCCGTCCATGCGCGTGCTGGCCAAGGAGCTCAGGATAAGCGTGATAACCACAAAGCGGGCCTACGAGGAGCTGGAGCGCGACGGCTTCATCGTGTCCTACCCCGGCAAGGGGAGCTTTGTCGCCGGCAGGAACCTTGAATTCATACGGGAGGAGCATCTGCGGCAGATAGAAGAGCTGCTCGGCAGGGCGCGCGCTCTGGCCGCCCAGTGCGGCCTCAGCGACGACGAGCTCGCGGAGATGCTCCGCCTCACCTGTGAGGGAGAATGAAATGAACACCAACGCGATAGAAGTACGCGGCCTTGAGAAGCACTACGGGGGCTTCTCGCTGGACCGGGTGAGCTTCACCCTGCCCTCGGGCTGCATCATGGGCCTGATTGGGGAGAACGGCGCGGGCAAGAGCACCACGATGCGGCTGCTTTTGGGCCTCGCCGGGCGCGACGGCGGCGAGGTGCGGGTCCTCGGCGCCGACCCGGAGACGGCGGAGCCGGAGTGGCGGGAGGATCTGGGCGTCGTGCTCGACGAGTGCCCCTTTCCCGAGGCCTTCACCGCGCGCGACGCGGGGCGCGTCCTCGCCGCCGCCTACCGGCACTTTGAGCCGGAGAAGTTCGGAAAGATGTGCTCCGACTTCTCCCTGGGGGGCAAAAAGCGCATCAAGGACTACTCGCGCGGCATGAAGATGAAGCTCTCGATTGCCGCGGCGCTCAGCCACGGGGCGAGGCTGCTGCTGCTCGACGAGCCCACCAGCGGGCTGGACCCCGTGGCCCGCGACGAGCTGCTGGACATCCTGCTGGACTTCATCCAGGACGAGCGGCACAGCGTGCTCATATCCTCCCACATCCTCTCCGACCTGGAGAAGGCCTGCGACTACATCACCTTCATCCACTCCGGGCGCAGCATCTTCTGCGAGGAGAAGGACGCGCTGCTGGACAAATACGTCCTCGCCAAGGGCTCCGAGCGGGAGATAGCCGGGCTCGACAGCTCGCGCGTGTTGGGCGTGCGGCACGGGCAGTTCGGCTGCGAGGCGCTGGTGGAGCGCTCCGCGGCGGGCCAGCTGGTCACCGAGCGCGCCGGCATTGAGGACATCATGCTCTACTATATCAAGGGGGACGCGAAATGAAGGCCATGCTCATAAAGGACCTGCTGATACTCAAAAGCCAGCTCAAGAGCCTGCTCGCGGTGCTCTTTGTCTGGCTCATCATCAGCTTTGTGAACGGCAGCGGCCTCTTTTTCATGGCCCTCACCGTCATATACGGCATGCTGCTGCCCCTCAACACCATCGCCGCCGACGAGAAGAACCACTTTGATCGCTATGCCATGACCATGCCCGTCACCCGCGCAGACCTCGCCCTCAGCCACTACGCCCTCGGACTGCTCGGCATCGCCGTGCTGGCCGTGTTCGGCGTCGGCGCGGGCGTCGTCATCGGCGACGAGCCCGGCGAGGCCGTCGCCGCCTCCCTCGCCTGCTCCTGCGTAGCCGTGCTGCTCATGAGCGTGACGCTGCCGCTCGTCTACAAATTGGGCGTGGAGAGGGCGCGCATAATCACCGTCGCCGTGTATCTGGTCATGTTCCTCGCCGTCGGTTTCATGCTGGATGGGCTCGGCATAGAGCTGGACGACTTCAGGGAGGTGTTCTTCCTGCTCCCCCTCCTGTCCCTGGCCGTCCTGGCCGCCAGCGCCGGCATAGGCGTGGGCCTGTACAGGAAGAGGGAGTTCTGAGCGCGGAAAGGCCGCCGGGAGAACCCGGCGGCCTTTTTCGGCCCTTTTCAGATTATCATGCCGCCGTCGGCGCCCAGCACCTGCCCCGTGATGAACGAGGCCTCGTCCGAGGCCAGGAAGGCCACCGCCCCCGCGATGTCCCGCGGCGTGCCGATGCGGCAGAGGGCGCTGGCCTCCGCCATGGCCCGCTTGTCCTCCGCGCTGAAGCAGGAGAGCATGTCCGTGTCCACCGAGCCCGGGGCCACGGCGTTCACCCTTATCCCGGAGGGCCCCAGCTCCTTTGAGAGCCCCTTCACGAAGGCGATGATGCCCCCCTTGGTGGCCGAGTAGGCGGTCTCGCAGGAGCCGCCGCGCACACCCAGTATGGAGGACATGCAGACGATGCAGCCGCGCTTTTCGTGCACCATGTGGGGTATGGCCTCCCGGCAGCAGTTGAACACCCCGCCCAGGTTCACCTCCACTATGCGCCGCCACTCCGCGTCGCTCATGTCCGTCAGCAGTCCGGACCAGGCTATGCCCGCGTTGCACACCAGCAGCTCGAAGGGCCCCGCGGAGTCGAACATGGCGCACACCTGCGCGCTGTCCGCCACGTCCGCCCTCACGGCCTCCGTGCCCAGCTCCGCGGCCAGGGCCTCTGCCTTCTCCCTGCTCTCCAGGTAGTTTATGGTCACTCTCCAGCCCGCGCGGGAGAGCGCGCGGGCCGTCTCCGCGCCTATGCCGCGCGAGGAGCCCGTGACCAGAGCTTTTTTCTGCATATAATATCACCCGTGCCCAGTTTACCACATGAGCCGGATTTGTAAAGCCTGGCTTGCCCGCCGCGGCGGGATGTGGTATCATCACGGCAGGACATCAGAC
Organism: uncultured Oscillospiraceae bacterium; assembly: GCA_944385765.1. Classification (GTDB taxonomy): domain Bacteria; phylum Bacillota; class Clostridia; order Oscillospirales; family Oscillospiraceae; genus Scatomorpha. Next base: position 6,662 of record CALWYL010000046.1, on the reverse strand, counting down.
GGGAGGCGGCGCACCATGGGCGGCAGATACGGCGGAAACAGGACGCGCACGGCGGGCTTCGCCGTGGGCGCGGCCATACTGTTCCTGCTGCTGGCCGCGCTGGTGCTCATCATGGCCCTGGGCGGCCGGGAGGGCGCGCCCGGCGCCTCCCCCCAGCCCGGCACCCCGCCGGCGGAGAGCGCGCCGCCCGCCGAGGCCACGCCCTCGCCCTCTCCATCCCCCAGCCCCACGCCCAGCCCGCAGCCGGAGGCGGCCACCCACGTGGTCAGCGCCATAGCCGGGCGCGGCGGCTCCATCTCCCCCGCCGGCGCGGTGGAGGTGGCCGACGGCGGCAGCGTGACTTTCACCATCACGCCCGACGAGGGTTTCGCCGTGGCGCAGCTGCTGGTGGACGGCGAGGCCGTCGAGGCGTCCGGCAGCTACACCTTCAGCGCCCTCGCCTCCGACCACACCATATATGTCACTTTCCTCCCCTCCGAGCCCCCGGCGGAGGAGCCCCCCGCCTCCCCTCCGGGAGACTCCCCTTATCCCCCCGGCGGCACCCCCGTCATCCCCGGTGAAGGCCCGGAGGAGCCCGGCTCCACGCCCCCTTCCGGCGGCGATGAACCGCCCTTGTCCGGCGGCGACCCACAGCTGGAGGAGCTGATAGACTGGATACTCGGCCAGGCGCAGGGAGAGCCTTGACTTTGCCTCCCCGGCGTGCTATTATGGCACCAATAAAGCTGAAAAGGGTGGGAAGATGCGGAAATAAGCTGATTTGGGCATAAAAGGCAGGCGCGCGCGTGCGCGCCGGTTCCCCCATGCCGAAATCAGACGCCGCACCCCGCCACGCTCTTACTATAACTGCGTGCGCTGTCTCTCTGCGCGTCTGCCTCCGGCATGTCCGGGGGCAGACGTTTTTATTTTCGCAAAGGAGTGACAGCCATGCTTCAGATAAACGACCTGACAATCACCTGCCGGCGCGACCTGCGCACCGTAGTGGAACACCTCAATTTGACTCTGGGCCCCGGCGACCGCTGCGCCGTCATAGGCGAGGAGGGCAACGGCAAGTCCACCCTGCTGCGCCTGCTCTGCGACCGCTCGCTCGTGGAGGGCTACGCCGAGTGGAGCGGCAGCTTCTCATTCGGGCGCGACCGCCCGGGCTATCTGGCCCAGGAGGCCGCCGTGAGCGAGCTCGCCGGCAGCGCGCGGGAGTTTTTGGCCGCCTCGGCGGCCTTTGAGGCCCTCACGGGCAGGGAGCGCGCCGCGCTGGCCGGCGAGCTGGGGCTGGACATCGGCGCCTTCGCCTCGGAGCGCCCCCTCTCGAGTTTCTCAGGGGGCGAGAGGGTAAAGCTGCGCCTGGCGCGCGTGCTCGCGGAACAGCCGGACGTGCTGCTGCTCGACGAGCCCTCCAACGACCTGGACCTGGACGCCCTGGAGTGGCTGGAGGGCTGGATGGCCGGCTGCAGGCTGCCCATGCTCTTCGTCTCCCACGACGAGGCGCTGCTGGAGCGCGTCTCCACCATGGTGCTGCACCTGGAGCTGCTGCGGCGCAAGACCGCCCCCCGGGCCACGGTGGCCAGGCTGCCCTACGGCGAATATGTAGCCGCGCGCTCCCGCGCCCTCTCCCGTCAGGAGCAGGCCGCGCGCAAGGAGCGCGAGGAGTTCGACAGGCAGCTGGAGCGCTACCGCCGCATACGGCAGAAGGTGGAGCGCGCCCAGTCCAGCGTGTCCCGCCAGGACCCGCACAGCGGACGCCTGCTCAAGAAAAAGATGCACTCAGTGCAGTCCATGGGCCGCCGCTTCGAGCGCGAGCGGGAAAGGCTCACCGCCCTGCCGGAGTTTGAGGAGCCGGTGTTCCTCAGCTTCCCCTCCACGTCCGCGGTGCCGCGCGGCAAGGCCGTGCTGGAGCTGGAGCTGCCCGAGCTCTCCGTCCCCGGGCGGACGCTCACCAGGGATATACGCCTCGGCGTCTACGGGCCGGAAAAGCTCTGCATTGTCGGCCCCAATGGCTGCGGCAAGACCACGCTGCTGCGCCTGATAGCCTCTGAGCTGCTCCCCCGGAGGGACCTGCGCGCCGCCTACATGCCGCAGGACTACGCGGACGCCGTGGACCTCTCTCAGACCCCGGTGGAGCTGCTTAACCCCTCCGGAGGCCGCGCCGGCGAGGAGCGCTCGCGCGAGCTTTTGGGCAGCCTGCGCTACACCAGCGACGAGATGGCCCGCCCCGCCGGGGAGCTCTCCGGCGGCCAGAGGGCCAAGCTGCTGCTGGCCTCTCTGGCCCTCTCCGGGGCCAACGTGCTCATACTCGACGAGCCCACGCGCAACCTCTCCCCGCTCTCGGGCCCGGTCATCCGCCGGGCGCTGGGCGCCTTCCCCGGGGCCATAATAGCCGTGTCCCACGACCGCAAGTTCATGGGAGAGGTGTGCAGCCGCACTCTGGTGCTCACTCCCCGTGGCCTGGAGCCTCTGGACTGATCAGGCGCAGAAGCGGTGGTTGCCTATTGTCAGTATCTCCGGCCGCGACCATATCCACTCGCTGGTGGCCGTCTGCGGGTTGAAGTAGTATATGGCCCCTCCCGTGGGGTCCGCCCCCGCCAGGGCCTCGCGCGCCGCGCGGTAGGCGCTGTCCGCCACGGGCTCGTCCCACTGCCCGTCCTGCAGGCAGGAGAAGGCCCCCGGCTGGTAGATGACCCCCGCTATGCTGTTGGGGAAGGACGGGTGCTCCACGCGGTTCATGACCACGGCGCCCACGGCCACCTGCCCCGTGTAGGGCTCGCCCCGGGCCTCGGCGGAGATGAGCCGGGCCAGCAGCGCCAGGTCGCCGGAGTCCGCCCCCGTCTCCTGCGACTCCCCCGCGGGCAGTCCCAGGGCGGTGAGCGTGGCCGGGCCCGCCCGGCCGTCCACCTCCAGCCCGTTCTTGAGCTGGAACTCCTCAATCGCCTCCTCGGTGGCGCTGCCGAATATGCCGTCCACCTCGCCGTCGTAATAGCCCCACTCCTTCAGCCGCCGCTGCATCTCCCGCACCACGGAGCCGGAGGAGCCGCGGTCGTACGTGGCCGCCCCGGCGGATTGGGCGAGGGCGATGAGCAGGATGTTCAGCGTGAAGATAACGGTAAGGGCCAGAATGAGCTTTTTTCTGTCGGTCATAAAAAAACCCCCTCGTATCGCAGGATACGAGGGGGCGGCGCTTTTTATTCGAGTGAAAATTTTCTTCAGAGAGCGGCGGTCTCGGCGTAGACGGCCAGATGCGTCTCGCTGTTCTCGCTTATCTGGGCGCCGTCGCCGGCCACGACCTCGCCGCAGTCCGCGGCGGGGGCGCCGGTGACATCCACCGTGGCGGAGACGGTGAGCGTGCCGGAGACGCTGATGGCGGCGGCCTCGGAGGCCGTGGCGGTCATGCTGCCGCTGCCGCTGAGGGTCAGGTTCACTCCCTCGTCGGAGCAGCTGATGGCCGCGGCCCCGCCGCTGGATTCCAGGGTATTCACGCCCTCGAGCACTATTTCCAAATCACCGCCGGAGAAGCTTATGACAGGCTGCCCGGCGAGGCTGGAACTCAGCTCGGCGTCGGTCAGGGTCAGCACGCCGTCGGCGTACACCGCGCCGCCGAAGCCCAGGCCGGTGGCCTGGCCGTCGCGCACCAGGTTGATGCCGCACACCGTCAGGGTGTCTATGGTCTCCGGCTCCGGGGTGGGCGTGGGAGAGGCCACGGTGAGGTCGGTGTCGGAGACGACAACGTCGGGGAGCTCTATCTCGGGATTGGCGCTCGCATCGGGGTCGTCTGAACCGCAGGCGGAGACGCCGCAGAGCAGGCACAGGCAAAGTGTGGCGCAGAGGAACTTCTTCATCTTAAGGTATTTCTCCTTTCTTATCAGCCGAGGCTGCGGGTGCGAATCTCCTCCAGGAGCTGGTCCCTGAACTCGTCCAGGGCCACCGCGCCCATGTCGCCGCCCGCCCTCGTGCGGACGGACACGCTGCCCGCCTCGGCCTCTTTGTCGCCGATTATGAGCATGTAGGGCACTTTCTTGCTCTGGGCCTCGCGTATCTTATAGCCTATCTTCTCGTTGCGGAAGTCGCACTCCACGCGCACCCCGGCGGCGGCGAGCTCATCCGCCACCTTCTGGGCCCAGTCGCGGCTGCGGTCGGTTATCGGCATGACCTTCACCTGCACCGGCGCCAGCCAGGTGGGGAAGGCCCCGCCGAAGTGCTCGGTGATAACGCCTATGAAGCGCTCTATGCTGCCGAGGACCACGCGGTGTATCATGATGGGGCGGTGCTTCGCGCCGTCCTCGCCCACGTACTCGAGCTCAAAGCGCTCGGGCAGCTGGCTGTCGAGCTGTATGGTGCCGCACTGCCAGGTGCGCCCCAGGCTGTCGGCCAGGTGGAAGTCCAGCTTGGGGCCGTAGAACGCCCCGTCGCCCTCGTTTATGGTGAAGCTCTTGCCCATCTCGGTGATGGCTTCCTTGAGTATCTCCTGGTTGTGCTCCCACTGTTCCACGGTGCCTATGTGGTCTTCCGGCATGGTGGAGAGCTCAATCTCATAGCTGAGGCCGAAGGTGGAGTAGACCTCGTCAAAGAGCTTGACGACGTTCTTTATCTCGTCCTTCATCTGCTCCGGGGTCATGAAGATGTGCGCGTCGTCCTGGGTGAAGCACCTGACGCGGAAGAGCCCGTGCAGCGCGCCGCTCAGCTCGTGGCGGTGGACTATGCCCAGCTCGCCCACGCGCAGCGGCAGGTCGCGGTAGGAGTGCGGCTCGCTCTCGTACACCAGCATGCCGCCGGGGCAGTTCATGGGCTTTATGGCGTAGTCCTGCTCGTCTATCACGGTGGTGTACATGTTGTCCTTGTAGTGGTCCCAGTGGCCGCTGCGCTCCCAGAGCTCGCGGTTGAGGATGATGGGCGTGGATATCTCCACATAGCCGTAGCGCTTGTGCACCTCGCGCCAGTAATCTATCAAGGTGTTCTTCAGCGTCATGCCGTTGGGCAGGAAGAAGGGGAAGCCCGGGCCGGCCTCATTCGTCATGAAAAGGCCCAGCTCACGGCCCAGCTTGCGGTGGTCGCGTTTCTTCGCCTCTTCCAGACGATCGAGATAGGCCTGAAGTTCCTCCTTTTTCATAAAGCAGGTGCCGTAGATTCTCTGGAGCATCTTGCGGCTGGAGTCCCCGCGCCAATACGCGCCCGTGCAGTTCATCAGCTTCAGGGCGTTGCCCTTTATGCGCCCCGTGCTGTCCAGGTGCGGGCCGGCGCACAAATCGGTGAACTCGCCCTGCCTGTAGAAGCTTATCGTCACATCCTCCGGCAGGTCCTCGATGAGCTCCACCTTATAGGGCTCGTCCTTGCCGCGCATGAGCTCGAGCGCCTCCTCGCGGGGGAGCTCAAAGCGCTCTATGGGCAGCTTCTCCTTGCATATGCGGCGCATCTCCTCCTCTATCTTCTCCAGTATCTCCGGAGTGAAGGTGACGTCGCAGTCTATGTCGTAATAAAAGCCGTTCTCTATGGCCGGGCCGATGGCGAGCTTCGCCTCGGGGTACAGCCTCTTGACCGCCTGGGCCAGCACGTGGCTGGTGGAGTGGCGGTAGGTGTCGCGGTATTCCCTGTTCTCAAAGGTATATTTCTTCTCGTCCATTTTACTTCCTCCCCTGAATGAAAAGCACCCCCGTGCCGCGCCGCGGCGCAGGGGTGCGCTCTATACGCACGGTTCCACCCTGGAATTAACTCTGCGGCGCTGTAACGGTCGCCGACCGCGCGGACTTGCTGTCTCGCCCGCGGGCTCGGGAGCGGTGGGCTCCGCCTCCCGCCCGGGATGCCTCTCAGCCTTCGGGCACCCTCTCTGGACCGCGGGACAATGCGTACCTTCTCCGTCATCGCCTCTGTGCGGCTTGAATGATAACACTATTATTAAAATATGTCAAGGAAGTATACTTAAAAATATTGTGAACGCGGCAAAAGGGCCTCCCAGCCTGTCAATTCGGCCCATCAATCCACTATCTCATAGCTGCCGCGGTCCAGCGGCGGCTCCGGCCACTCGCCGGAGTTCTCCACGAAGTCCCGGGCCACCTCCAGGGGCTCCAGCCGCCACTGCTCCTCCCCCGCATCCACGCGCCGCTGCGCGCGGTCGTAGTAGTCCCGGGCCTCCTCGCCCACCGCGCCGGGGAAGCAGAGATAGACGTTCCGCTCCGCGTCGATGTAGCGCTCGACGCACCATATCCCGCCCTCCCCCTGCCGCGAGGGCTGGGAGAGGATGAGCACCACGTCGTCGTACGCCTCGTCCTCTATGTAGCTGTAGCGTATCTGTATGTGCTCGCCGCTCTCGTATGTGTAGTCCGCAGTCAGCTCCCCGGTGGTGCAGGGGGTGAGGCCGTTGGCCCCGGTAATCCCGTCCGCCACCAGCGCCGGCACCGTCCGGTTGAGCTCTGTCCACCGGGCGAACTCATCGCTCTCCGTGTCGGCCACGCCTCCCCCCGCTGGGAAGAACTGCGCGTCCGTGGGGGTGTAGAGCAGGTAGTAGCGCTCGCCCAGCTCGTCCTCGTCCCTGGCGAAGACGGCGCAGCCGCCCATGTCGCCGGTGAGCAGCTGCTCGAGCTCCCAGCGGCTGTAGCGGAGCACGGAGCAGATGAGCCCGCCCTCCAGTCCCGCCGCCGCGGCGTTGTCGAAGCTGTACTTCTCGTATACGGAGAGCAGCG
>CALWYL010000045.1 GCA_944385765.1 uncultured Oscillospiraceae bacterium | reverse complement strand
GGCGATGGGCAAAGTCATTCGATTACGGCGTCTCTCTGTCTGCCTCCAGGCTCCGCCTGGCGATTTTCTCTTTGGGGGTCCGGGGACATTTCTTTTTGACAGCCCCAAAAGAAATGCCCCCGGTTGGCCTCCCCGGGGCCGCCGGCCCCGGATAAAACCGGAAGAAAAGACAATTGCTTTTCTCCCCCGCCCGGGTTATACTGATTCTGGGAGGGATAAACTTGAAATTCACATTTTGCCATTTCAACTTCAACGTCCTCGACCTGGACCGCAGCCTCAGCTTCTACCGCGAGGCCCTGGGCCTGGAGCCGGTGCGCGAGAAGGAGGCGGCCGACGGCTCCTTCAAGCTCGTGTACCTGGGCGACGGAGCCACGGACTTCCAGCTCGAGCTCACCTGGCTGCGCGACCACACCGAGCCCTACGACCTGGGCGAGGGGGAGATACACCTGGCGCTCCGGGTGGAGGATTTTGCCGCCGCCCGCGCCCGGCACGAGGAGATGGGCTGCGTCTGCTTCGTCAACGAGGCCATGGGCATCTACTTCATCGAGGACCCCGACGGCTACTGGATAGAGATAGTGCCCGCCTCGCGCTGAGAGCGCGCCGATTTGATGAAAATCGTGCTTTTGCCATCTGTTCATTTCCAGATTCTTTTGCTATAATATCTCCCAAGAGGGGCCGAAGCCCCAATTTGAGAGAGGACGATGAATGTGATTTCACACGGGAAAGAGGTAAAGGTCTTCGCAGGGAATTCCAACCGCGCCCTGGCCGAGGCCATCTGCGACAATCTGAGCAAGAAGCTCGGCACCTGCAAGGTCTCCGCCTTCGCCGACGGCGAGGTGTCGCTCAACCTGGGCGAGCCCGTCCGCGGCTCGGACGTTTTCATAGTGCAGTCCACCTGCAAGCCCGTCAACGACAACCTGATGGAGCTGCTGGTGATGATAGACGCCATGCGCAGGGCCTCCGCCGGCCGCATAACCGCCGTCATGCCATATTTTGGCTACGCCAGGCAGGACCGCAAGGCCAAGAGCCGCGACCCCATCTCCGCCAAGCTGGTGGCCAACCTCATAACCTCCGCCGGGGCGGACAGGGTGCTGACCATGGACCTGCACGCCGCGCAGATACAGGGCTTTTTCGACATACCGGTGGACAACCTCTTCGGCGCGCCCATCCTGGCCAACCACTACATACGCCAGTTCGGCCTGGGCAACGAGGACTTCATCGTCGTCTCCCCGGACGTGGGCAGCGTGGCCCGGGCCCGCAGCTTCGCCCAGAAGCTCGGCATGTCCCTGGCCATAGTTGACAAGCGCCGTCAGCGGGCCAACTCCTCCGAGGTCATGAACATAATCGGCGATGTCGCCGGCAAGAACGTCATACTGCTCGACGACATGGTGGACACGGCCGGCAGCCTCTGCCACGCGGCCGAGGCCCTGGTGAAGGACGGCAAGGCCAGGGATATCTACGCCTGCGCCAGCCACGGCGTCCTCTCCGGCTCGGCGCTGGAGACCATCGAGGCCAGCCCCATCAAGGAGCTGATACTGCTCGACACCATACCCTATCCCGCGGGCAAGCCGATGCTGGGCAAGATAAAGTACCTCTCCGTGGCCTCTCTCTTCGCCGAGGCCATAGAGCGCATCTACGAGGAGGTCTCCATCTCCTCTCTCTTCGACTGACATGCTCTTTTCCAAGCAGGGCCAGGGGGGCGTGGAGTGGATTATCGCCTTCCTGGGCAATCCCGGGCCCCAGTACGAGGGCACGCGGCACAACGCGGGCTTCATGGCCGGCGAGGCCATGGCCCGGCGCCTGGGCGTGAGGATAGACCGCCTGCGCTTCCGCGCGCTGACGGCCCGGGCCGAGATAGGCGGCCGCGGCGTGCTGCTCATGCTGCCGCAGACCTTCATGAACCTCTCCGGGGAGGCCGTGGGCCAGGCGGCGCGCTTTTACAAGGTCCCGCCGGAGCGGGTGATAGTCGTCTCCGACGAGATGGCCCTCGCGCCCGGCACCATCAGGGTCCGCCCCTCGGGCAGCGCGGGCGGGCACAACGGGCTCAGGAGCATCATCGCCTGCCTGGGCACGGAGGGCTTCCCCCGCATACGCCTGGGCGTGGGCGAGCCGCCCCGGGCGGATTACGAGGCGGCCGACTGGGTCCTCGGCAAGTTCCGCGGGCAGGACGCCGAGCTGATGGCGGCCGCGGCGGAGCGGGCCGCCGAGGCCGCGGAGAGCTATGTCCTCAACGGGCCTGAGAGGACCATGAACAGCTACAACACCAGGAAACAGGGCCCCGCCTGAGCGCTCCGGCCTCCCGCGGGACCTTTACGCGCAGACCACAGCAGCGCACAAGGGGCCGGCCGCTGTGCGGCGGGCCCCCAAACCAAGTCAGGGGGGATATCCGTGAAAAGAAACTGCATTGCGATGCTCCTCGCGGGCGGCCAGGGCTCCAGGCTCTACGCCCTGACCAAGGACGTCGCAAAACCCAGCGTACCTTTCGGCGGGAAATACCGTATCATTGACTTCCCGCTGTCCAATTGCGCGAACTCCGGCATCGACGTCGTCGGCGTGCTCACGCAGTACCGCCCGCTGCAGCTCAACAGCTACATCGGCAGCGGCCAGGCCTACGACCTCGACAGCTCGGACGGCGGCGTGTTCATACTCCCGCCCTACCAGAGCGCGGGGGAAAAGGGCTCCTGGTTCTCCGGCACGGCCAACGCCATATATCAGAACATGGGCTTCATCGAGAACTACGACCCGGAAAACGTGCTGATACTCTCGGGAGACCACATCTACAAGATGGACTACTCCGACATGCTGCGCGAGCACGTCAAGCACGACGCGGCCTGCACCATCTCGGTGATACAGGTCTCCATGGAGGAGGCCTCCCGCTTCGGCATCCTGGCCACGGGCGAGGACGGGTACATAAACGAGTTCGCCGAGAAGCCGAAGGAGCCCAAGTCCGACCTGGCCTCCATGGGCATCTACATCTTCAACTGGAAGAAGCTGCGCGAGTACCTGATTGCCGACGAGGCCGACCCCAACTCCTCCAAGGACTTCGGCAAAAACATCATCCCCGCCATGCTCAACGCGGGCGAGAAGATGTGGCCCTACCGCTTCTCCGGCTACTGGAGGGACGTGGGCACCATCACCAGCCTGTGGGACGCCAACATGGACATGCTCTCCCCCACGCTGATAAATCTCTACGACCCCGACTGGCCGATACGCTCCAAGAGCCCCATCCGTCCCCCGCACTACGCCGGAGAGGACTCCAGCATAGTCCACTCCATAGTCACCGAGGGCTGCGAGATTGAGGGCAGCGTGGCCAACTCCGTGCTCTCCAGCTCGGTAAAGGTGGGCCGCGGCGCCCGCGTGCTCTACAGCATACTCATGCCGGGCTGCACCGTGGAGGACGACGCCGTCGTCGAATACGCCATCATCGGCGAGAACTCCGTGGTCCGCCGCGGCGCCCATGTGGGCGCCCAGCCCGACGGCAGCGACAGCTGGAGCGTCGCCACCTGCGGGCCCAATATCGAGGTCGGCGCCGGCGCCGTGGTAAAGCCGGGGGCCATGCTCTACGACAGCGTGTCCGCCGGGGAAGGAGGCGAGAGGTAATGATAAATCTCCATGGTCTCATTCTGGCCGACCGCTCCTCGTCGCAGCTCAGCGGCCTGGTCAAGCCCCGCACATCGGCCTCCCTGCCCTTCGCCGGCAGGTACAGGCTCATCGACTTCGCCCTCTCCGCCATGCAGAACGCGCTGGTGCGCGACGTGGGCGTGATAATGCAGCACGATTACCAGTCCCTGCTGGACCACCTGGGCTCCGGCAAGGAGTGGGACATGAGCCGCAAGCGCGGCGGGCTGCGCCTGCTGCCCCCCTTCGGCCTGAAGGAGGAGCGGCGCGGCCAGTACGCCAGCATCATCGATGCGCTCACCTCCGTCCAGGGCTATATAAGGGACATCCAGCAGGACTACATCTGCCTCTGCCGCGGCAGCCTGGCCGCCAACATCGACCTGGCCGAGGTTATGCGGCGCCACGTCTCCTCCGGGGCCGACGTCACCGTCGTCTGCTCGGACCGCAACCCCGAGTCCAGCCACTACCGTTTCGTGACCGACGAGCACGGCTTTGCCACCGAGCTGCTGAAGCACCACGGCGGCAAGGGCGAGGGTTACGCCTCCCTGGAAGTGTATATAATGTCCAAGAAGACCCTGCTGGGCATCATAGAGCGCTGCGAGCGGTTTATCGACTCCAAGTTCCACCGCACCGGCCTCGGCGGCATCCTCGCCTCCGGCGGCCGCATCGCCGTGTACATGCACCACGGCTACGCCGCGCACATAAACTCGGTTAGCTCCTATTACTCGGCCAGCATGGATATGCTCCAGGCGCAGAACCGCCACGAGCTCTTCCCGGACGAACGCCCCGTGCGCACCAAGGGCCGCGCGGACGTGAGCACCCACTACGCGGAGGGCGCCTCCGTCAAGAACTGCCTGGTGGCCGACGGCTGCTATATCGAGGGTTCCATAGAGAACTGCATCATCTTCCGCGGCGTGCAGATACACAAGGACGCGGTGCTGAAAAACTGCATAATAATGCAGGACAGCATCATCGACAACGGTGCCAACCTGAGCTATGTCATCGCCGACAAGGACGTTGAGATAGGCGTGTTGGAGTACCTCTCCGGCAGTCCGAGGTTCCCCCTCGTGCTGCCCAAGGGCACAGTAATCTAAGATCGGAGCAAAAATTATATGACAACTGGACAGATTTCGAGGGATGAGATGCGCGGCGCGCTGGAGGACAAACTATGCGCGCACTTCGGCGTGATAGGCGAGGAGGCCACTGACGAACAGGTGTTCCAGGCCTCGGCCATGGTCATACGCGAGATAATGAGCCGCCTCCTCGCGCTCGAGCGCACGGAGAAGCCGGCCAAGGAGGTCCACTACCTCTCCATGGAGTTCCTCATGGGCCGCAGCCTGATGAAGAACGCCTACAATCTAGGCGTGGCCGACGCCCTCATCGGCGCCCTGGAGGACATGGGGCGCAGCGCGGCCGACATCTTTGAGCTCGAACCCGACGCCGGACTCGGCAACGGCGGCCTGGGCCGCCTGGCCGCCTGCTACATGGACAGCATGGCCACCGAGAACATCAGCGCCACCGGATACACGCTCTGCTATGAGCTGGGCATCTTCCGGCAGAAAATAGAGAACGGCGGTCAGGTCGAGGTGGCCGATGACTGGAAGAGCTCCGCCGAGAGCTGGCTGATACCCCGCTATGAGGACACCGTGGAGATAAAGTTCGGCGGCCGCGTGGAGGAGAACTGGGACTACTTCGGCAACTGCCACGCCGAGCTGAAGGACTACGACACGGTCCTCGCCGTCCCCCGCGACATGCTCATAGCGGGCTACGGCGGCAACCACGTCAACAGCCTGCGACTCTGGGAGGCCCACAGCCCCAACAGCCTGGACATGTACCGCTTCTCCGAGGGCAAATACGTGCAGAGCCTGGAGCAGCGCACCATGGCCGAGGTGATAACCAAGGTCCTCTACCCCGCCGACGACCACATCGAGGGCAAGACGCTGCGCCTGAAGCAGCAGTACTTCTTCGTCTCCGCCACGGCGCAGACCATCGTGCGTGAACACCGCCGCCGCTGGGGCGACGTGCGCTCCTTTGCCGAGCACCACGTGATACAGATAAACGACACCCACCCCGCGCTGATGATTCCCGAGCTGATGCGCATCTTCATGGATGAGGACGGCCTGGGCTGGGACGAGGCCTGGGACGTGGTCTCCCACTGCATGGCCTACACCAACCACACCGTCATGAGCGAGGCGCTGGAGACCTGGCCGCAGGGCCTGGTGCAGAGCCTGGTGCCGCGCGTGTTCGAGCTGATAAGCGAGATAAACCGCCGCTGGCGCACCTATCTCACCGAGCACTTCGCCGGCGACGGGGCCAGGATAGCCCGCAACGCGGTGATAGACGGCGGCAAGGTCCACATGGCCAACCTCTGCCTGGCCGGCTGCTATATGGTCAACGGCGTCTCCGCCCTGCACGGCGACATCCTCAAGGACGACCTCTTCCACGACATCTACACCCTCCAGCCGCAGAAGTTCACCTATGTCACCAACGGCATCGACCACCGCCGCTGGCTCTCGCAGATAAATCCCCGCCTGGACTCCCTGGTCCGCGAGCTGATTGGCCCCGACTACATCAAAAAGCCCGAGGAGCTCTCCAGGCTGCGCCAGTTCGAGCACGACGGCGAGGTGCTGCTGCGGCTGCAGGAGGTCAAGGCCTACAACAAGCTCAACTTCGCGGACTACCTGCGCTCCGCCCAGGGCGCCGTGCTGGACACCGGCGCGGTTTTCGACGTGCAGGTCAAGCGCCTCCACGAGTACAAGCGCCAGCTGATGTGCGCCATGCTGATTGCCCATCTGCAGGACCGCCTGCGCGACGACCCCAATCAGGAGTTCCTGCCGCGCACCTTCATCTTCGGCGCCAAGGCCGCCGCCAGCTACCACATAGCCAAGCGCGTCATCGAGCTCATCTGCTCCCTGTCCGCGGACATCAACGCCGACCCCGCCTGCAAGGGCAGGCTGCAGGTGTTCTTCGTGGAGAACTACCGCGTCTCCGTGGCCGAAAAGCTCATGCCCGCCGCCCAGGTGAGCGAGCAGATTTCCACCGCCGGCAAGGAGGCCAGCGGCACCGGCAACATGAAGTTGATGATGAACGGCGCCGTGACCATCGGCACCCTCGACGGCGCCAACGTGGAGATGTATGAGCGCCTGGGCGACCAGAACATGTTCCTCTTCGGCCTCAAGACGCCCGAGGTTGAGCAGCTGCGCCGCAGCGGCTACAACCCCAACGCCGTGGCCGAGTCCGATCCCCGCCTCAAGCGCGTGCTGCAGCGCTTCAGCTCCGGCCTGGCCGACGGCAAGAGCTACGCCGACCTGGTCTCCAACCTGCTCTACGGCGGCGACCAGTACATGCTGCTGGCCGATTTCGCCTCCTACGTCGCCTGCCACGACCGCCTCTACGGCGCGGCGGCCGACAAGCAGGAGTTCGCCCGCATGAGTCTGGTGAACATCGCCGAGAGCGGCGTGTTCGCCGCCGACCGGGCCATACGCGAGTACGCGGAGAGGATTTGGCACATCTGACCCCCCCCAATAGAACAAAAGGGCCCCCGCGCCTCCCGGCGCGGGGGCCCTTTTTTCTCCGCCCGTGCGGGCGGCCCTCACATCACGGCTATCAGGGCCTTGCCCCCGCCGCCTCCGCCGGTGCCGGTGGTTCTGGAGGGGACGGCGCCGCCTCCCCTCCCCGCGGCAGCGCCCGGGGAAGCGCCGCCGGACGGGCCTCCGCCCGCCGCCGCGCCGGACACCCCGGTGAAGGAGCTCAGCTCAGAGAGATAGCTCTCCTGCAGTTCCAGCTCATACTCCGCCTCGCGGTAGCTCTCGTCCACGCGCACGGCCTCCTCGTACAGGGCCTGGGCCCTGGCAGTCTCGTTCTGGGCGATGGCCGAGGCGATGGCGGAGCGGTACTCCGCCAGGGCCTCCGTGCGCCGCGCGGCGATGTCCGCCGAGCGCGCCGCCCTCTCCGAGTCCAGCGCGGAGAGCGAGCCCAACAGCTCCGTGCTCAGCGCCAGCCTGGCCTGGCCGGCGGCCCCGCTGCCCAATCCCGCGGCGGCGAAGCTCTCGTCCATGTTCCTCCGCTCCACCGCCGCGTCTCCCGCCGCGGCGTTCTTGGCCGCCCGGTAGGCGGCGGGCAGGGCGGACTCCTCCGCGTCCAGCGCCGAGAGCTGGGCGTCATAGGCCCCCTCCAGGGCCGAGAGGGCCCGGCCCCTGGCCGCGTCGTACAGCTCGTCTATGTAGCCCGACTGGTCCGTCGCCGTGTAGTAGTGCCGCGGCCGCCCGGCCTCCCGGGTGTAGATGTGCGTCTGCGCATAGCTCAGCCCCTCCCCGGCTATCTTGGCGTTCCTCGCCGTCTCATAGGCCGCCAGCAGCGAGCGGTCCGCGCCCACGCCCTTGGCCGCCTCCTGCGCTATCAGCGCGGAGTAGTCCACCCCGGGGTCATAGCTTGTCGGCATTTTTACCTCCTCCCTCGTCTCTCACCAGCCGGCGAACCGGCCGTACTCTATCCCGCCGTACACGTCGCGTATCCGCCCCGGCTCCGCCGGCAGCCGCGCCAGGTGCAGGTTCCTCAGCTCCTCGTATCTCTCGTGGAAAAAGGCCGCCGAGTTGGGGTTTTCATCCACCAGCAGCGCCGCCGCCAGGCCATAGGCCAGGGCGGAGCGCGCGTATGTCTCCTCCACCCCCGGCAGGGGGTCGTCCATCCCCCGCACGTCCATGCAGCGCCATCGCGCGCCGGTCATCGCCCTCAGCTCCGCCAGCAGCGCGTTGACTATGCCCGGCGTCCTGTGCGCGTAGTCCTCCGTGCGCGCGCCGCGCGCCGCGCCGGACTCGTCCAGCTCGTCCATCAGGGCCATGGCCGAGTCGAACACCTCGCTGACAACCGCCAATTGCATCACTCCTTTCCGCCGGGGAGGGCGCGCCCTCCCCGGCATTTCCTCAGGCCGTGTAGGTCTCCTCCGCCACGTCCGAGGTGTACTTGCTCTCCGTGCTGGCGCAGGCCCTCAGCGTCTCGCCGCTCTTCAGCGTCACCGTGCCGCCGGAGACGGCGCTCTGGGCGCTGGCGCTGTACCTGGGGTCGCTGCCGTCCACCGTATAGCGTATGCCGGCCCCCTCGGCCGTCATGGTTGCCACGGCCCCGCTGAGCGAGATGGTCGGCGCGGCCTGCACGCTGCCAGCCGCGGCGTAGACATACACGCCGGCGCACTTCTCCGCCAGCACCCCGGCCCAGTAGCGCACGCGGCCCTCTATCACGTTGCCGTCTATGCCCATGGGGTCCTTCTGTATCTTGTACTTGGCCAGCTTCTGGGCGAAGGGGCAGGCGTCCTTGTGCTGCAGTATAAAGTACACGTTCTCCGGCATGTCCCCGTCCGGCACCACGTGTACGTCGAAGCCGGCCACGCGCGGCAGGCTGTTCTCGGTGAGGGCCTGCGCCCCCAGCTGGTCCAGATAGGTGAGGTTCGAGAGGTTCGGCAGCATGGCGGCGTAGGTCTCGGAGATGAAGAGCCCCCTGCCGCGCCTGGGCACATAGCTGTTGTTCATGTAAGAGGCCCCGGCCTGGATGAGGCCCAGCAGCGTGTCCTCTGTGGGCGCGCTGCCGCCCACCACCTTGCCCGCGCCCCAGGCCCACTTGCCGAGGACGTATCTCTCCACCTCCGGCATCACCACGTCGCGTATCTGCACGTGCAGCCTGGCGGAGGCGTCCTTCACGTTGTACTGGTCCTGGGCGTTGCCCTCATCGATGGAGCCGGTGAAGCTGCGGTCGCGCTCTATCTTAAAGGTCTGCACCCTGTCGCCCAGCTCCTTCACCTCGCCGTAGCGCGAGGTGCCGCCCAGCTGGTAGTCGTTCATCTCCATCTTGTCCACGGCGTAGACGGACACCTCGTTCACGCCGGTGAACTCCACCTTGTTGTTCACCGCCCCGCGCAGGAGGCTCTCCCGCGCGAAGGCGTCGTCCACATACTTGGAAAACTTGCTTGCCAGATTGATAGCCATTCATTCCACCCTTTCAAAAGTAGTTGTGCGCGCGTCACACGCTGTTCCAGCCCGCGGACACCGGGTCGTATGCCAGGCCCTCGCCCCGCGAGCGGGAGCTGCCCGCGCTGCGCTCCGCGTTTGCCCTCTCCCGGCGCAGTTCCTCCGCCTCGCGGCGCAGCCGGGCTATCTCCTCGTCGCGCCTCGCCAGCTCGGCGCGGCGGGCATAGTCGCCGTAGGCCTCGGCCAGGCCCTCGCCGGCCCTCACTCGGGCCCACACCTCGCGCGGCAGCCCCCTGCCGCCCGCCAGCAGCTCCGAGGCCGCCTGAGGGAACTCCTCCAGGAAGCGCGCGCAGTCGCGCCTGCGCCTCTCCTCCCGCGTGAGCGGCGCTCCCCGCTCCAGTTCCTCCACGCGGCGCAGGGCCGCGCGCAGCCTCTCGCTTTGGCTGTCGTAGTCCAGGCCCTTTCTCGCCAGGGCCATGAGCTCCTCGAGCCCCACCTCGCGCTCGCCGCCATCCCAGCTGAGCAGATAGGTCTCACCTCCGCCATCGGTGCGGGTCTCCCCGCCCTCCTCGGGCCACGCCGGCGCCTCCTTAGCGCCCTGTCTGATGTTTTTCTCCTCCATGTCTCTCCTTTCCCGCCCCGGCCGTGGGCCGCGGCGACATTCCCCTAGCCCCCGTGCCCCGGGGCGTCAGGTCCCCTGTTCCGCCGCGCTCCGGGCACTCTCCGCCCCGCGGCGCCTCTTTATGGCCTCCATCAGCCCCCGCCTGTCGGTCACGCAGCTGTCCGGCACCCGCTCCAGGTACTCGAGGATGTCGATGTGCCCCCCGGCGAGCAGGTTGTCCAGCGTCTGCGTGGCCGCGATTTCGCTCCAGTAGGCGGATGTGCCCACGTCCAGCCTCAGCAGCATGGGCGTGTCCCTCAGCGAGGAGAAGTCGAAGCCGCCGCGTATCTTCCCCTCCGCCGTCAATGCGAGCTCCGGCGCGGCGAAGTCCAGCACCTCGCGCGGCAGCGCCTCGTCGGGCGCGCTCTCCACCTCCCTCACGCCGTAGTAACCGGCCATGAAGTCCATGTATATGCGCCCCAGGTCCTCTATGGACTGGTAGAGCGCCTGCCTCGTCAGCTCATTGGGCGTGGCCGCGGCCCTCTGCAGGGCGATGATGGCGCTGGTGTTGTCCGGCCTGGCCTCGCCCAGGGCCACGCTGGTGGCGCCCAGGTTGGACTGCGTCAGCTCCTGCGTGAGGGAGATGAACTGCGCTATCTGCGGCGATATCTGCGCCGGCTCCAGTATGCGGGCCACGCCGGACATGTCCCCGCCCCTCACGCCTATGGCCCGCCCAATCCCGTTGTCCCAGTGGGAGATGCGCGTGCGGTCGTAGATTATCTTCGGATAGGCGGTCATCATCAGCGAGGTCATGGTCATGGCGAACAGCTTGTTGATGTAGATTTGGTTCGGTATCAGCCCCGTGAGCATGGCCTGCCCGTGGTAGCTGTCCTGCACGTTGTCCCAGCACATCCAGGTCAGCGGATAGCGCCTCAGCCCCAGGTCCCAGGGCCGCCTTATCATCACGCCGCGGGCGCATTCGCAGCCCCACACGCTCCCGCCGTCCTTCCACAGCCGCAGTATGACGGTGGTCCTGCCCCCGCCCTCCTTGTAGGCGTCCATGCGCTGCTCGTCGTCGTCCTCGCGCAGCTTTTCCCAGTCCTCGCAGCCCAGCTCGCGCGCCCGCTCCCGCAGCTCCTCCGTCAGCTCGCGCCGCTTCACCAGTATGTACGGCTGCCCCTCCACGCGCCTGTCGGCCGTGTTGCCGAAGCCCACGCGCGTGTTGGGCACCACCTCGGTGACTATCGCCCCGCGCCCGCCGCCGGGCGCCTCCGCCTGCGGGTCCCACCAGGTGTAGGTGGCCGCGTCGCCGTCCACCGCCGCGTTGCGCAGATACTCGCGCAGCATCACCGTGAGCGAGTTGCGCTCGAATATCTCCTCGAACTGCGCGTTCACCGCCTCGGCCGCCCGGCGCGCGCCGGCCGTCCCGTCCAGCGGCGAGGCCAGCAGCTTGATGTTGTCCGACGTGCAGGAGGCCACGGTGAACAGCGTCACGCGCTTGAGGAAGTTGAACACCGGCGTGGGCAGCCCGTTGCTCTCCACGCCCTCCCATTGCCGGCCGATGAAGAAGTTCTCGTTCACGCGCACGTTGTCGTCCAGCTGTATGCTGTCGTTGTACGCCAGCATGGCCTCGTACTCGCGCCAGACGCTCTCCGCGCTGGGCTCCGTCTCTCTCCTCCTCAACGCTCATCCCTCCTGCCCAGCAGCTCCTCCATGCCGTAGCTGAGTATGTTGGCTATGCCCTGCTGCACGCGCCGCTGTTCGCGCGGCTCGTCCTCCGGCGGCGGGCTCTCCTCCGCGCCGCCCCATGCGCCGCCCCCGCGGCGCGACAGCGCCACGGCCAGCCCCGCCGCCGCCATGGCCATGGCCAGGGCGGAAAAGACCAGCGCCAGGGCGCAGGTAAGTAGTTGCATGATTCACACCTCAATCCCAATTTATTTCCGCCCCGCCTCCCTCCCGGCGCGGGGGAGAGACGGGGTGGAGTTTTCAATAGAACACTCTCCGCCGTGACATGGCGGCCCCATGCGCCGTGGCGGGGCATTTTCCCCGCCACGGCCGCGCGCGGCGCGCCCCGCCCCCGGAAAAGCCCTCACCTCACATAGCCGCTCCCCCTCACCCTCAGCTCCACCGACACCACGGTCGCCGTGGCGCCGGCCCAGGGGCAGGAGAGTATGAGCTTGTAATAGTTGAAGCGCCCGGAGCGCAGCTTTACCCGCTCCGTCTCCGGCAGCGAGCCGCTCTCGGGGCTCCGGCAGACGTATTCGGCCAGTTCCACGCCCCGGTCCGTCTCCGCGGTGACCGCCAGCCGCCCGTTGTCCTCGCTCTTCACCCCAATCCACAGCATGGAGGAGTATTTGCGGCGGAAGTCCTCGTCGAAGCCCATGGCCCCTGACTCCCAGAGCGCGTCTATGGCCTCCCCGCAGTCGTCCAGATAGCCGTCCGAGAGGTGCCGCAGCTCCCCGCCCGCGGTGCCGAAGTAGAGCTCGTCCTTGTAGTTTATGAGGCAGCGGGCGTCCAGGTTGGTGTAGACATACCAGGCGTCGGCCTCCACGTTCTGTACCAGCGCGGTGCCGTCCTCTCCTATCACATAGTATTCGTGGGCAAATTTGTCGTAGAAGGTGCGCGCCCTCTCCAGGGCCATGCCGCCGATGGTCCGCTCCACGCGCTGGGAGACGCGCTCAGCGTTGCGCTCTCCGCCGTCCGCCCCGCCGTAGGCCCCCAGGGAGCGCCACTCGAGTATGCTCCGCGCGTCCGGCGTCCTGGGCCGGTTCTCCACCAGCACGGCCTGCCCCGGCGCGCAGCAGCCCAGGCTGCGGTTCACCGGCGTGATGCAAAAGCCCGCCGTCACGCCCCCGTCCGCGAGCGTTATGGCGCTGTAGCTTATGCTCCACGCGCTGTCGCTCTTGAAGGCCAGCAGCGTGTCATAGTGCCTTATCATGGCCGTCAGCGGCGAATTGGCCTCCCCCACATGGGCCACGTTCAGTTCCGGGAAATAGTCCGCCCGCGGCTGCCCGTCGAAGTCGAGCCCGCTGTAGAGCGCCCGGCAGCTCCCGTCGCCGTAGATGAACACCCTGGTGTCCTGCGCGCCGTTGTAGAGCTCGGCAAAGCGCATGGCCCTCACCTCCCCGGCCGAAGAGCCCGAGGCCGTCCAGCCTATTTCCAGGCTGTCCGTCCCCTCCGCCGGCGCGGTGGAGAAGATGACCTTCCCCGCCGCCGTGTCGGCCTCCCAGCCGCCCAGGGACGCGCCGGTGGCCACATCCTTCACATAGTCCACCGAGGTGATGCCCCTCTCCGGCAGGGTGAAGGACTTGGCCGCCCCGTCGGGCGAAAAGCGCATCCGCCGCGCCGCGGTCAGCTTATTTATCTGCTCCAGCGCCGTGCCCCCGCCCGAGGGCGGCGCCGCCACGGCCACCATCGGCCTGTATCCCCCCACGTTCTCCAGCGAGGAGCCGTCCCAGACCTTGTACTCCGAGCCGTTGAGCAGGTACAGCTTCCCGTCGAAGCCGAACATGCACACCTCGCTCTCCGTGTCCAGCGCCCCGCAGGAGGTCTTGCTCCACTTGCCGTCCTCCCCCAGCGTGAGCTGCCAGAGATAGCCGTTGCAGGCCGCGCAGAGCACCTCCTCCCCGCCCACGTGGCCCGACCACAGCGCCCTCACCGCCGTGTCCGTCTCGTTGGACACCACCTCCACCGGGTTGAACTGCCACTCATAGTGGTCCACGCTCTGGCTGGCCGTCTCGCACGCGCCCTCGCAGGCCCACTCGCACGTCCCCTCGCAGGACGTCTGGCAGCCGGCGCCCTCGCAGTCCTGGCACAGCCCCTGGCAGGTGCTCTGGCAGGTCATGCAGCCCGTCCCCTCGCAGCCCTGGCAGAACAGCTGGCAGGAGCTCGAGCACTCATCCATCCATATCCCTCCTCACTCTCTCCGCCGCCCTCAGCAGCAGCCTCATCCAGCGGCAGTAGACCTCCGGCAGTATGTTCAGCCTGCCGGTGGCCAGATAGTTGTTGGCCGCGCAGCCCCCGTCGCAGAGCTCCGCGCAGGGGCATCCGCCGCAGCCCCGCTCGCCGCGGGAGCGCTCGGCGGAGTAGCGCCCCATCAGATGGTGCCGCCGCTCCTCGGACACGCCCTCTCTCAGGTTCCCGATGTAAAACGGGCTCTCCCGCCCCCCGTTTGAGCAGAGCTCCTGGCAGGCGTAGATTGCCCCGTCCGGCGCGATGGAGGCGAATCTCCCGGCGCCCAGGCCGCACTTGTTCTCCGCCCGCCGCCTGAGGGCGGCGCGCTCCCTCCCCCCGGGCCCCAGGTCGCGCAGCATCCTCTCAAAGGTGGAGAAGCGTATGCACTCCTCCCCCCGCCCGTGTCTGGCCGCGTAGAGGTCGGCGTAGTTGAAAACGGAGTGCTCCAGCTCCGCCCAGGCGGCGGCGTCCCAGCTCTCGAACACGTTAGGCACCACGAAAAAACTCCTGAACCCGGCCCTTTCGGCCCAGAGTATGCTCTTGAACAGCCAGCGGCAGCTGGCAGGTACCGCCGTCATGCGCAGCGTGGTCCCCGGCCAGCGCGCGAGCACCTCCGGCACCACGCTCTCCAGCGCGTCGAAGCTCCCTCGCCCGCCGTGGAAGGGCCGGTTGGCGTCCTGCACCTCCCGCACCCCGTCCATGGACAGCAGCAGCCCGAAGCCCTCCCGGCGCATGAAGTCCATCCTCTCCCCGGTGAGCAGCGTGCCGTTTGTGGTCACGGAGAAGCGGAAGGGCCTCCCCTCCGCCCTCACGCGCCTCACCAGCGGCTCTATGAGCCCGTCCCACATCAGCAGCGGCTCCCCGCCGAAGAAGTTTATCGCCGGCACCTCCCCCGATCTCTCCGCGTTGCGGCTGAGGAACTCCACCGCCTCCCAGGCCGTCTCCGGCGACATCCTCTCCGCGCCCTGGCGCACAAAGCAGTAGCGGCACTCCAGGTTGCAGCCGTGCGTCACCACCAGCATGGCCGAGCTTATCTCCGGCAGCATGTCCTCTCTCACCCCCCTCTGTGCTGCAGCGCGGCGAAGCGGTGCACGGTCCCGCCCCCGTCGCGGTAGTAGTAGCCCTCGCACTGCGCGGCGTTGGCCGCGCTCACCTCCACCGGCTCCCCGGTGAGCACTATGTCGCCCACGCTGTCCACCTCCGCCGTGGGGTACATGGTGAACTGCGCCGTGCTGCCCCCCGTCTCCCTCTTGAGCACTTCGGTCACCGAGCTGTCAGACTCCACGCTGTACTCGCTCAGCAGCCCGGCCACCTTGCGGCTGCCGGGCCTTTTTTGCAGCGCGCCGCCGGCCGTGACGCGGAAATTGCGCATCAGCGCGGCCTCCCCGGCCTTCAGCCGGGCCTCGCCCTCCTGCGCCTCGTTCACGCCCAGATAGCGCTCTATCCTGTACACGCTCTCCCCCGCGCCGGTGCGCACCCTGGCCACAGCCGCGCCCCCTCTCAGTCGCCGCGGCCGGGCTGGGAATAGCCCATGGCCCTCTCGCTGTCCGTGAGCCCCTCCGTGGTGGGGTCGGCGACTATGCCCAATATGGCCAGCACGGAGAACAGCGCGTTGACCAGCCCCGTGAACCGCTCGGAGAGCGCCCCCACCTCCAGCTCGAGGCCTAAAAATGACGCTGCCGCCTGCACGAGCAGGAGCAGCGCCGGTATCAGCGTCAGCCAGAAAGTCCTGTTTTTCAGCCTTATCTTCCAGTTTATGCCTTTCACTATTTACCTCCGTTCATCCTGTACAGCATTACCCAGACCTGCTGCCTGGTGGCCGGCGCCTCCGGGGACGTCCCGTCGGATATGCCCTTTTTCATCACCCAATCCCTGGCCCGCTCCGCCTCCGTGGTGTCCGCCGGGGCGCTCCCGCCGACCGTCAGCGCCGGATAGTCCTTATATGCCGCGTCCAAATCGACTCTCCCCTCTATTCCGTCCACGCTCCCCGAGGAGCTGTACTGCCACATGCCCGTGGCCGGGGCGGGCGGCGCGGCCGGATCCGGCTTTGCCGGCCACTGGGCCAGCCAGATGTCGTACTCCCGCGGCAGCTGTGCGTCGAAATAGCGCTGCAAAAAGCTGGGATTGGTGTATATCATGGGATACCGTCCCCCGGCCCTCACCGCGCCGCAGAAGGCCCTGGCCATGGCCGAGGCCAGCTCCCGGGTCACCGCCGCGCCGCTCTTCTCCGCGAACTCCACGCTGTCGCCCTCAAAGTCGTAGGCCACGGGGTAGCTCAGCTTCCGCCCCTTCACCGCCTCCAGGCAGCTGGCGGCCTCCGCCGCCGCCATCTCCGGCGTGTAGGCGTAGGAGAACCAGTAGGCCCCGTAGGGTATCCCCAGCCTCTCGCACTCGGCGGCGTTGCGCTCAAACTGCGCGTCGATGTTCCCCCGCCCATAGCCCGCGCGCAGCATGGCGAACTCGATACCGCTGCCCTTCACTTTCTCCCAGTCGATGCCCCCCTGCCATTTGGAGACGTCAATGCCTTTGCGGTATTGCATAAAACAAACTCCTTTCATGTATATTCCACCCCATTTCTCTGCCGGATGGGCGCAGGGGAGGGCCCTGCGCATGGCAGTTCCACCCCATTTCTTTCCCTGTGTGGGAAAGAAACGGGAGTGGAGCCCCAAAGAAAGCACATTCCGCTGTAACCTGGCGGCTGCAAATACGCCGTAGTCGAATAACAGCCCGCATCGCCGGCCGCGCGTTGGCGCTTACGCGCCGGCGCT
>CALWYL010000044.1 GCA_944385765.1 uncultured Oscillospiraceae bacterium | reverse complement strand
TCCCTGTGTGGGAAAGAAACGGGAGTGGAGCCCCAAAGAAAGCACATTCCGCTGTAACATAGCAGTTGCGCAGACGCCGTAGTCGGATAACAGCCCGCATCGCCGGCCGCGCGTTGCTCCCTGCGGTCGCGGCGCTGCCGGACAGATATCGACACCGACCAGAGCCGACGCTAGCCTGCGGAAAGTTGAAGGGCGGCACCCGCGCGGAGCGCGCTCTGCCTCCGGACGCAGTCCGGTAGCGCCGCGAGCGAAGCGAGTTATGCGCGGTCGGCGATGGGCAAGGCCATCCGACCTCGGCGACCTCAACCTGCCGCCGTACCGGGCCCGCAACCTCTCGACCACCGCCCAAAGCGATTTTCTCTTTGGGGGTCCGGGGACATTTCTTTTTGACAAGCCAAAAAGAAATGCCCCCGTTTACCGCCCCAGGGGCCTCCGGCCCCGCACAAAAACTTTCCATTGGGAGGCCACAACATGCTCAGAATCGACCACCTCACCAAGACCTTCGGCGACAAGCGCGCCGTCGACGACCTGACGCTGCACATCGAGCCCGGACAGATTTACGGCTTCATCGGCCACAACGGCGCGGGCAAGACCACCACCATCAAGGCCTGCTGCGGCATCATGAGCTTCGACTCCGGCGAGATATACATCGACGGCAAGAGCGTGAAGTCACAGCCGCTCGAGTGCAAGCGCGTGCTGGCCTATATCCCGGACAACCCGGATTTGTACGACTTCATGAGCGGCATAAAGTACCTCAACTTCATCTGCGACATCTTCGGCGTGCCGCAGGCCGAGCGCCAGGCGCGTATCCACAAATACGCCGACCTCTTTGAGCTCACCGGCGACCTGGCCGAGCCCATATCCGCCTACTCCCACGGCATGAAGCAGAAGCTGGCCATCATCTCCGCCCTGGTGCACGCGCCCAAACTGATTATCATGGACGAGCCCTTCGTGGGCCTCGACCCCGTGGCCACGCACAAGCTCAAGGGGCTCATGCGCGAGCACTGCGACGCCGGCGGCGCCATCTTCTTCTCCACCCACGTCCTCGAGGTGGCGGAGAAGCTCTGCGACATGGTGGCCATCATCAAGAGCGGCAGGCTGATAAAGTCCGGCACCATGGACGAGGTGCGCGGCGACGACTCGCTGGAGGAAGTGTTCCTCGAGCTGGAGGAGGAGTGAGCTATGTTCAAGGCCCTTCTCAGAGTCCAGCTTGCGAGCGTCGTCGCCTCGCTGATGCGCTCGTCAAAAGGGAATGAAAAGCGCTCCGCGGCGAGCGCCGCGCTTATCGCCCTGCTGTTCATCTTCGTCGCGGGAGTGCTGGTATTCGCCGTCGGCGCGATGTTCTTCGTGCTGGCCGAGCCGATGCACGGGCTTGGCCTCGACTGGTTCTACTTCGCCATGGCGGCGCTGACCGCCTTCGCCCTCTGCTTCATCGGCAGCGTGTTCACCGCTCAGCAGCAGCTCTTCGCCGCGCGCGACAACGAGCTCCTGCTGGCCATGCCCATACCGCCGCGGCTGATTCTCGGCTCGCGCATGGTCATGCTCCTGCTGATAAACTACGTCCTGGAGCTAATCGTCACGCTCCCTGCGCTCATCGTCTGGGGCATACAGATAGGCTTCACGGGCGCGGGCGTCATCGCCGCCGCTGCCGGCGCGCTGCTGCTGCCGCTGCTGGTCCTGTGCTTCACCTGCCTCTTCGCGTGGATACTGGCGGCAATAAGCGCGCGCATGCGCAACAAGACCATCGTCACGATGGTGCTCTATCTCATCTTCCTCGCGGCGTACTTCTACGCCTACATGAACCTGAGCGACCTGCTCACGGCGCTCGTCGCCAACAGCGCCGCGATAGCCGGCCTTGTCTCCGCGGTCTATCCCGCCTACGCCTTCGGCCAGGCGATTGCCGCCGGTGATTTCCTGCATCTGGCCGGCTTTGCCGCCTGCTGCGTCGTCCCTTTCGCCATAGTCTACGCCGTGCTCTCCCGCGGCTTCCTCGCCGTCACCACCCGCCGTCCCGCGGCAAAGAAGTCCGTCTACCGCGAGCAGAAGCTCTCTGTCAGCAGCGCCTCCGGCGCGCTGCTGAAGAAGGAGCTGCGGCACTTTGCCGCCAACGGCATGTACATCCTCAACGCCGCCATGGGCTCTATCCTCACCATAGCCGCCGCCGTCGCGCTGATAATCTACCGCGGCACGCTGCTGCCTTTTGTCGAGGTGCTGCCCGAGGGCTGGGCGGCGGCGTTCCTCGTGATTGCCCTCTGCTTCCTCTGCGGCACGGACGTGATAAGCGCGCCCAGCATATCCCTGGAGGGTAAGACGCTCTGGCTGCTGAAGAGCCTGCCGCTGAGGCCCCGCGCCATACTCATGAGCAAGGTCAACCTCCACCTGGTCATATCCCTGCCGCCCACGCTCATAGCCTCTGTCTGCTGCATCGCCGCCCTGCCGCTGAGCGCCGCCGACGCCGCCGCGGTCGTGCTGATACCCGCGCTGATGTGCCTCTTCGGCGCGCTGCTCGGCGTGGTCACGAACCTGCGCTTCCCCAAGTTCGACTACATCAACGAGACCGCCGTCATCAAGAACAGCCTCTCGGTCGTGATAGCCATGTTCGGCTCATGGGGCGTGCTGGCCGCGCCGGTCGTGCTCTACGTCGCCGCGCTGGACGGTTTGCTCGGCGTCACCGCGTATCTGTACATCTGCGCCGCGCTGCTCGCCGCCGCCTGCGCGGCCATGTACATCTACCTCGGCCGCGGCGGTGAAAGGCGCTTCGCCGCGCTGTGAGCGCTTTTTAGACATTTTCGCCCGGTTGTCCAAGGCCGCTGCCCGCCCCTCTGAGAAGGAGGGGCGGGCAGCGGTTTTTCCCCTCAACGTGCGGTTATTCATCTTGATTTGTTCACAAATCGGCGTTATAATCGCGCACATGTGATATTGTAGACGAAAGGAAAGGATACGCTTGCTCACGCTGAAAAACATCACCAAGGACTACACTGTGGGCGACACCACGGTACACGCTCTCCGCGGGGTCTCCATAGAGTTCCGGGAGAGCGAATTTGTGGCCGTGCTGGGACCCTCAGGCTGCGGCAAGACCACGCTGCTGAACCTCATCGGCGGCCTCGACCAGTACACCAGCGGCGATTTGGTCATAAACGGCCGCTCCACCAGGGAGTACGGCGACAAAGACTGGGACACCTACCGCAACCACTCCATAGGCTTCGTGTTCCAGAGCTACAACCTGATTCCGCATCAGAGCGTGCTCGCCAACGTGGAGCTGGCGCTCACCATCTCCGGCGTCTCCCGCGAGGAGCGCCGCGAGCGCGCCGTCAAGGTCCTGGAGCGCGTGGGCCTGGGCGACCAGATAAACAAGAAGCCCAACCAGATGTCCGGCGGCCAGATGCAGCGCGTGGCCATCGCCCGCGCGCTGATAAACGACCCCGACATCCTCCTCGCGGACGAGCCCACCGGCGCGCTGGACAGCGAGACCAGCGTCCAGGTGATGGACATACTCAAGGAGATAGCCCAGGAGAAGCTCGTGATAATGGTCACGCACAACCCCGAGCTGGCCGAGCGCTACGCCACGCGCACCGTGCGTCTGCTGGACGGCCGTATCACCGGCGACTCCGACCCCTATGACGGCTCCCGGGCCCCCCAGCATTCCGAGAGCGGCAAGAAGAAGCCCTCCATGTCCTTCCTCACCGCCCTCTCCCTCTCGCTCAACAACCTGATGACCAAGAAGGGGCGCACCGTCCTCACCGCCTTCGCCGGCAGCATAGGCATCATAGGCATAGCCCTTATCCTCTCGCTCTCCAACGGCATACAGACCTACATCGACCAGGTGCAGGAGGACACTCTGAGCACCTATCCGCTCACCATCGAGGCCGAGGCCGCGGACCTCTCCAGCATGATTGAGGCCATGAGCGGCGCCGCGTCGGAGAGCGGCGAGCACGAGCGCGACGCCGTCTACTCCAACGTCATCATGTACGATTTGATGGACAGCCTGATGAGCATGGACACGGAGACCAACGACCTCGCCTCCTTCAAGGAGTTCCTGGACTCCGACGGCGGGGGCATAGGCGAGTTCACCAGCGCCGTGCAGTATGTCTATGACCCCAACTTCGACATATACACCAAGGACGCCGACGGGAACGTGGTCAAGAGCGACGTGGTGGAGCTGCTCAACGAGCTGATGGCCAACATGTACGGCGGCGACTTCTCCAGCTACTTCGACACGATGGGCGACTTCTACTCCAGCTTTGAGAGCTGGCAGGAGATGCTGCCCGGCGAGAACGGGGAGCTGATAAACCAGACCCTCCTCGACCAGTACGACGTCATCTACGGCTCCTGGCCGCAGGATTACAACGAGGTGGTCCTCATAGTTGACCAGAACAACGAGGTCAGCGACCTCGTGCTCTACACCCTGGGGCTGCGCACCGAGGACGAGCTCACCAGCTCCCTGGAGGCCTACATGAACGGCGAGACCGTGGGCGCGGAGGTGGAGAGCTGGAGCTATGAGGAGCTCTGCGGCATGAGCTTCAAGCTGGTGGGTTACTACGACCGCTATGTCTACGACTCCGCCACCGGCACCTACACCGATGTCTCCAACACCACCGCCGGCCTCGACTACCTCTACGAGAACGGGGACGTGGGAGTCGAGCTGAAGATAAGCGGCATCGTGCGCCAGAACGAGGACGCCGTGGCCGGCATGATGACCGGCGGCTCCATAGGCTACACCGGCGCCCTGGTGGACAGGGTGATTGAGCAGGCCGCCGGGAGCGAGGTCATCACCGACCAGATGGCCGACCCGGAGACCGACGTGATAAGCGGCCTGCCCTTCTCCACCGGCGAGGAGCCCGAACCCAGCGCCGAGGAGCTGCGCTCCGCGGTGGACGAGTATATCGCCTCCCTGGACACCGCCGCCCAGGCCGGGCTCTACACCGATATCATGACCACGCCCACGGACGACTATCTGGACAGCGCCGTGCAGCAGGCCATGTCCGAGCTCACGCGCGAGGACATCGAGGGCATGATGCTGGAGGGCTACGCCGAGGAGATGGGCGTGGACGCCGAGGCCGTGCGCGACTATGTCAGCCAGATGGACGACGAGACCCTGATGGGCTACGTGGAGGAGATGGCCCGCGAGGCCATAGCCGAGCAGTACGCCGAGGGCGTGCGCGCCCAGCTCTCTGCCATGAGCCAGCAGCAGCTGGCCATGGCCCTCAACATGGCCCAGCTCTCCGACTGGCAGTACGAATATGTCTATGACGAGCTCATGCCCGAGCGCTGGTCCGACAGCAGCTATGAGGAAAACCTGGAGCTGCTGGGCTATGTGGACCTCAACAGCCCCGACAGCATCAACCTCTACGCCGCCAGCTTCGCCGACAAGGACGAGATTGCCCGCATCATAGACGAGTACAACGCCTCCGTGGACGAGGAGCAGCAGATAAGCTACACCGACTACGTGGCCATACTCATGAGCTCCGTCTCCACCATCATCAACGCCATCAGCTATGTGCTGATAGCCTTCGTGGCCATCTCCCTCGTGGTCTCGAGCATCATGATAGGCATCATCACCTATATCTCCGTCCTCGA
Source organism: uncultured Oscillospiraceae bacterium (assembly GCA_944385765.1). Classification (GTDB taxonomy): domain Bacteria; phylum Bacillota; class Clostridia; order Oscillospirales; family Oscillospiraceae; genus Scatomorpha. Next base: position 12,279 of record CALWYL010000044.1, on the reverse strand, counting down.
GCGCACCAAGGAGATTGGCATCCTCCGCGCCATCGGCGCCAGCAAGCGCGACGTGGCCAACGTGTTCAACGCCGAGACGCTCATCGAGGGCTTCTCCTCCGGCCTGTTGGGCATAGTCGTCACGCTGATACTTATCATCCCCATAAACGCCATAGTGCAGCACCTGACCGGCATCGCCACCCTGCGCGCCATACTGCCCGCCGGAGGGGCCGTGGCGCTCGTCATCATCTCCATGTTCTTAACTCTCATAGCCGGACTGATTCCCTCCCGCTTCGCGGCGCGGCGGGACCCCGTCGAGGCTCTAAGGACTGAATGACATGCACTTGCTAAAACAGGAGAGGGGCTTTTACCGTGACGCCCTTATGCTCATGCTGCCCCTCGTCCTGCAAAACATCGTCACGAATTTCATGGCCCTGGCGGACACCTTCATGGTGGGTGCCCTGGGCGAGGTGGAGCTGGCCGCCGTCTCCAGCGCCAACAGCCTCTTCTATGTGGTGAGCCTCATCATCTTCGGCATCCAGAGCGGCGCCGGAGTGCTGGTGGCGCAGTATTACGGCCGCGGCAACTCCGAGGCCATAAACCGGGTCATGGGCATGGGCTACTACGTCAGCCTCACGGCCACCGCGCTGGTCGCCCTCGCCTCCTTCTTCTTCCCGGGGCAGATAATGCGCGTGCTCACCAACAACCCCCTGCTCTGGGAGCCCGGCGCGGACTACGCGCGCATAGCCGGCTTCTCCTACGTCTGCATGGCCGCCAGCGGCATCTACATAGCCGTGCAGCGCAGCATGGAGAACCCCCGCCTGGGTGCAGTGCTGCTCACCGTCTCCGGTGCGATGAACATCGTGCTCAACTACATGCTGATATACGGCAAGTGGGGCGCGCCCGCCATGGGCTGCGCCGGGGCAGCCCTGGCCACGCTGATAAGCCGCGCCTTCGAGGTGGCAGTGATTGGGGTCTACGCCACGCGCAGCCGCCGGCTGAAGCTCTCAGTGTCCATGCTCCTGCGCCCCGGGCGGCAGATTGCCGCGGACTTCACGCGCTATTCCCTGCCCGTGGTCCTCAACGAGGGCTTCTGGAGCCTGGCCACCACGCTCTACACCGTGATAATGGGCCACATGGAGGGCTCCGCGCCCATCCTGGCGGCCTACACCATCGCCGGCAATGTGGACAAGATGTGCACCGTGGCCCTGATGGCCGCCGGCAACACCGCCGCCATCATCATCGGCCGCGAGATAGGCCGCGGGGCGGAGCGCGAGCGCGTCTACTCCAAGGGCGTGTCGCTCAACTTCGTCTGCTTCATCACCGGCCTCGTCAGCATGTGCATACTGCTCGTCGTGCGCGCCACGCTGCTGGACAGCTTCATCTTCCCGCTGATAGACATCTCCAGCGAGGCCGGCTCCATAGCCAAGTACATGCTGCTGATAGTCTGCCTGGTCACGCCCCTGCGCGCGGTCAACGTGTGCAACGTGGTGGGCGTGTTCCGCGGCGGCGGCGACGTGAATTACGCCCTGAAAGTGGATATCGGGCCGCTCTACTGCATCTGCGTGCCCTCCGCCGCCCTCTGCGGCCTGGTGTTCGGCCTCGGCATCGAGGTGGTCTACCTCTGCATAGCCTTTGACGACCTGGCCAAGACCATCCTCTGCCTGCCACATCTGCGCAGCGGCAGGTGGATAAACAGCGTCACGCGTTCCGACGCGTCCTGACAGCACGTCTGAGCCCCGCCCGGCACCTCCGGGCGGGGCTCTTCTCCCCCATTCACGGTCCGTACCCATTTTTTTAAAATTTTTTTGACTGTTTGTTCATGACAGCTTCATAACTGCGCCTTATGATAGCGCACGTAAACAAGAGGAAGGCCGCGAAGGCCCCACACAAGCTACCATGGAGGTAAGAACCATGTATCCATACAACGACGAGAACGACAGCAGAACAGAAAAGGGCTCCGGCTGGTATTCAGACGGCCAGGACGCCTCAGAGAACAGCGCCCCCGCGGGGGACGCCCCCCAGTCCGGCGACGGCAGCTACCGCATAGCCAAGCCCCGCCAGGACAGCAGCTACTACCAGGACGCCAACTACACCCCGCAGAGCGAGGCCACCGGGCCGCAGAGCTACTACGTGCCCAACACCAAAGACTCCGGCGAGAAGAAGGAAAAGGCGCACAGGAAGAGCGGGCTGACCGCCTCCAAGATAGTGGCCATCTGCCTGTGCTGCGCGCTGCTGGGCGGCGCGGCCGGCGGCGGACTGGTTTACGCCTTCAGCCCCGTGGCCGAGGCCGAGCCGGCCTCCACATCCCCCATAACCCAGGTCACCGCCACGCCGGCCCCCGCGGAGACTCAGGGAGTCTCCCCCAGCGGCGTCCTCACCGGCAATGAGATTTACCAGCTGGCCTGCCAGCAGGTGGTCGGCGTCACCACCGAGATAACCACCACCAACTGGTTCGGGCAGATGGTCTCCGGGGCCGTCAGCGGCAGCGGCTTCATCCTCACGGCCGACGGCTATATAATGACCAACTACCACGTGATAGAGGAGGCCTACACCGGCGGCTACGACGTGAGCGTCATGCTGCATGACGGCACCACCTACGCGGCCGAGATTGTGGGCTTCGAGCGCAACAACGACATCGCCATACTCAAGATAGACGCCGAGAACCTCAGTGCCGCCACTCTGGGCAGCAGCGGCGACCTCAACGTGGGCGACACGGTGTATGCCGTGGGCAACCCGCTGGGCGAGCTGGCCTACAGCATGACCAGCGGCATAGTCTCCGCCACCGACAGGGTCATAGCTACCGATGTGAGCACCTCCATCAACATGTTCCAGTTCGACGCCGCCGTCAACGAGGGCAACTCCGGCGGCCCGCTCTACGACTCCTACGGCCACGTGGTGGGCGTGGTCACCGCCAAGACGGGCGACAGTGCCTCCTCCGCCGGCACCGAGGGCCTCAACTTCGCCATCCCCATCGACGACGCGGCCCGCATCGCCAACAACATCATCGAGCAGGCGGAGACCGGCGTCAGCGACACCCTGGGCAACGCCTATCTGGGCGTGACGGTGCAGGACGTGCAGGTCATCATGTCCCAGTACTACGGCTTCCCCTCCGGCGCATATGTCGCCTCCGTTGAGGAGGGCGGCGCGGCCCAGGCGGCCGGGCTCAAGATAGGCGACGTGATAACCGAGCTGGACGGCTTCTCCATCAGCGGACGCGACGACCTGTCCAACGAGCTCAACTTCCACTCCGCCGGCGAGACCGCGGACATCGTGGTCTACCGCAGCGGCGAATACCTGACGCTGAGCGTCACCTTCGGCGAGCGCCCGGCGGAGGACCCCAATGCGCAGAGCACGCCCGCGCAGGGCAGCGGTTACCCCAACAGCTTCGATTTCGGCTGGGGCAACTACCTGGGCTGAGCCCTCCCCTCTCTCGGGAGTTCACATAGATTGCAGGACCAAGCATGACAGTTTTCATTCCAACCCCTCTCATAGTTTTCCCCTCTCTTTAATGCTGAAAGCGCCCGGCCCCTGAGCGGCCGGGCGTTTTCGCGTGTTCGGGGCTTGCCAGAGCGGGTTTTTTTCACTATACTGTCCCCAGAGACAGCGGGAGGTGGCGCATGATACACTATCTGGAGACGGGGAGCAACGACCCCTGTTACAATCTGGCCTTCGAGGAGCACGTCCTGGAGCGGCGGCGCGAGGGCGACTGGCTCATGCTCTGGCAGAACGCCCCCTCCGTGATTTTGGGGCTCAACCAGAACGCCGCCGAGGAGGTGGACGTGCCCTGGACCGAGGCGCACGGCGTGGCCGTAGTGCGCCGGGCCACCGGCGGCGGGGCCGTGTACCACGACCTGGGCAATCTCAATTTCTCCCTCTTCTCCGACGCCGGCGAGGCCGCCGGGCTCAGCCTGAGCCGCTTCATCGAGCCCGTACGCTCCGCCCTCGCCTCCCTCGGCGTCCCCGCCGAGGCCACGGGCCGCAACGACATCACCGTGTGTGGCCGCAAGGTCTCCGGCACCGCCCAGCGCCTCAGCGCGGGCCGGGTGCTGTTCCACGGGACGCTGCTCTTTGAGACGGACGCCGCGGCCATGTCCGCCGCCCTGCGCCCCCACCCGGACAAGTTCAGCTCCAAGGCCGCCAAGAGCGTGCGCAGCCGTGTGGGCCAGCTGAGGGATTTCCTGCCCCCCGGCACCACGCTGCAGGACTTCCGCGCGGAGCTGCTCGCCGCGCTCACCCGCTCCGGCCTGGCGCGCGAGAGCCTGTCCGCCCCCGAGCTCGCCGAAGTGGAGCGCCTGGCCCGGGAGAAATACCGCTCCTGGGACTGGACCTGGGGCCGCTCTCCCGACTTCGGCTTCAATGTGCGCCGCCATTTCCCGGGAGGCGTGCTGCAGCTCTCGCTGGATGTCAGCGGGGGCGTCATCCGCGCGGCCGCCGTGCGCGGCGACTTCATGGCCTCTCTGCCCTGCTCCCCCCTGGAGTCGGCCCTCTGCGGACTCCCCTTCACCCCGGAGGCCCTCCGCGCCGCCCTGTCCCGCCTCGAGCTGTCCCCCATGCTCGGCTCCATAACGGCTGATGAGTTCCTCTCGGCCGTGTTCGACTGACATTTCAGTCTCACCTGTCTCTGCTCTCCTGAGAATTTTTCCGTAAAGCATAGTTTTGTCCCCGTATTTTTGGCATTATCGCCGAAAATTTGAGAAATCATCCGATATCGTTGATACTTCAGCCCCCAGCGGCTATAATAGTCTCAGCCGGGCGCGCCCATCTGCGGCGCGCCCGCTTCGCATCTTTAGGGGGTAAAACAGGATGAAGGACCTGCGCGCTCTGGAGGAGATATGGGCAAAATTCGTCTACGAGGGGGAGATGGACCCCTCCGTGCCGCCGCCGGTGGCGGACGGCTGGCGCCGCTGCAAAGCATCCGGCGTCAACCCCATAGGGGGCCGGGGCCGCCGGGTGGACGAGGAGGTGTTCCGCAGCATACGCGAGGCCAACGCCTCGCTGATAGACGCCGCCATGCCCATAATGCAGAGCGTTTTCGACATAGTGCGCCGCACGGGCTTCCTCATGGTGCTCACCGACGGCGCGGGCTACGTGCTGGAGACCATGGGCGACGAGCGCATCCTGGCCAAGAGCGGCGATCTGCGCTTCGTCCCCGGAGCGCTGTGGGACAACGCAAGCGTGGGCACCAACGCCATAAGCGTGGCCCTGGACTACAACACGGCCATCCAGATGGCCGGCGCGCAGCACTACTGCCGCACCCACCACGCCTGGACCTGCTCCGCCGCGCCCATACACGGCACCAGCGGAGAGGTGATAGGCTGTCTGAACATGTCGGGCGACGCCGCCGACGTGCATGACCACACCCTGGCCGTGGTGCTGTCCGCCGCCATAGGCATAGAGGGCAAGCTCTCCATAATGCACAACGCCGAGCTCATGCGCTCCGCGCTGGAGGGCAGCGCGGACAGCATCGTCCTCCTGGACGGCGGCTTCCGCCCCGTCTGGTCCAACACCGCCGCCAGGAAGCTCCTGGGCATGGACGGCGCCGCGCTGGCCGCGCTCGACTTCCGCGCCCTGCTGCCGGACCTGGACTGGGCCGGCCAGGGCTGGACCCGCGGCGGCAGCTTCGCCGACGACGTGCGCGTGCCCACGCCCGAGGGCGTGGTGCGCTGCAGCGCGGCGGTGACCCAGTCGCCGGCCCTCGGCTCGCGCACCCTCAACGTCACGCTCAAAAAGCAAAAACACCTGATAGCCTCGGTGAACAAGCTCATCGGCAACCGCGCCAGCTACACCTTCGACGACATCTTCACCGCCGACCCGGAGATGAAAAAGACCATCTCCCTCGCCGCGCGCTACGCCCGTTACGACGGGAACATACTCATAGAGGGCGAGAGCGGCACGGGCAAGGAGCTGCTGGCCCAGGCCATACACAACGCCGGCAGCAGGGCCTCCGGGCCCTTCGTGGCGGTCAACTGCGCCTCCCTCCACCGCGACATGCTCGAGTCGGAGCTCTTCGGCTACGAGTCCGGCGCCCTGCCCGGCGGGGCCGCCCGCGGCGGCGGCCCCGGCAAGTTCGAGCTGGCCCACGGCGGCACGCTCTTCCTGGACGAGATAGGCGAACTGCCCATAGAGTTCCAGTCCAAGCTCCTGCGCGCCGTGGAGACCCATCGGATAACCCGCCTGGGCGGCACACAGGAGATGGAGCTGGACATCCGCATAATAGCCTCCACCAACCGCCGCCTGGGCGACATGGCCGCCGCCGGCAGCTTCCGCGGCGACCTCTACTACCGCCTGAACGTCCTGCGCCTGGAGATTCCGCCCCTGCGCCGCCGCCCTGGCGACATACGCATCTGCGCCGAGCGCTTCCTCGAGCGCCTCAACCGCTCCGACGGCCAGAACAAGACCATGTCCCCCCACTTCCTCGAGGGGCTGATGGCCTATGACTGGCCGGGCAATGTCCGCGAGCTGCAAAACGGCATCGAGCGCGCCTTCTACTCCAGCACGGACAGCGTCCTCGGCGCGCAGTGCCTGCCCCTGGCCGTCTCTGCATCCCCCGCCCCCACCGAGGAGCCGCAGCCCAACGTGGAGGCCGGGGAGATACTCTCCGCCCTCACGCTCTGCGGCGGCGACGTGGAGAGGGCCGCCGAGCGCCTGGGCGTCAGCCGCGCCACGCTCTACAGGCGCATCAAGCGCCACGGCATAGACGTCAAAGGCACCCGCTCCTCCGTCTCAAATCTCAATAGCAACTGAGAAAATCACAGTAAATTCTCAGCCCGTGAGATAAATTTGTCGAAATTTATCTCACGGGCTTGTTATTTTGCTGACTATTTGTGTATGTATCACAAGCGCTCCATTTCTATTTTATGGCTAACGCTGAAATTATGAGAATTTACCGCCCAATATTGAGATTTAATGTGCCCTGAGCTATAATGTATCGCGTAAGGACTTGCGCTTTCAGCCGGAGGTGAGGATTTTGAGAAAATTCATCGTGGAGTTCGGCCTGGGCACAGACTTCCACGGGCAGGACGTGACCAAGGCCGCCAAGAAGGCCGTGAAGGACGCCATCTCGCGCAGCTGCCTGTGCGGGCTGGAGGAGGTCCTGGAGCTGCGGGACTTCAAGCAGCAGGTGTACATCAGGGCCACCGTGGCGGTCACCCGCCCGGAGGAGGTCAGGTGCGAAGAGGTGGCGGAGCAGTTCCCCGTCGGCACCGTGGAGGTGGTCCCCGTGTCCGGCGGGCTCAGGTGCGACGGACTTTGCATCCCCGCCTTCGGGGACTGCGACAAGAGCATCGAGGCGGCGGTGGCCGCCGTGGAAGTGTACGTAAGGGACTGAGCGGCCCCGGGCGCCGCCGCTCATGGGAGAGGCACGGAACTTTTTTGAACTTTCAACCAAAGGAGGTTATTGAATGGCAATCAGCAAAGAGCAGATGAAGGACATGTATGTGAAGATGCGCCGCATACGTGACTTCGAGAGCACGGCCGCTAAGCTGTTCGCAGAGGGCAAGATACCTGGCTTTGTCCACCTGTATCTGGGTGAGGAGGCCATTGCCCCCGCGGTGTGCGAGTGCCTGCGCGATGACGACTTCATCACCAGCACGCACCGCGGCCACGGCCACATCATCGCCAAGGGCGGCGACCTCAACCTGATGATGGCCGAGCTCTTCGGGCGCGAGACGGGCTACTGCAAGGGCAAGGGCGGCTCGATGCACATCGCCGACCGCGACAAGGGCATCCTGGGCGCGAACGGCATCGTCGGCGCCGGCCACTGCATCGCCTGCGGCGCGGGCCTCAGCGCGAAGATACGCGGCACGGACCAGGTCTGCGTCTGCTTCTTCGGCGACGGCTCCACCAACCAGGGCACCTTCCACGAGTCGCTGAACATGGCCAGCATCTGGAAGCTGCCGGTCATCTTCGTCTGCGAGAACAACCACTACGGCATATCCATGAGCCAGGACCGCCACCAGGCGATAAAGGACGTCGCCGACCGCGGCGCGGCCTACAATATCCCCGGCATAGCCGTGGACGGCAACGACCCGCTGGCCGTCTACGAGGCCGCGGCGGAGGCCGTGGCCAGGGCGCGCGCCGGCAAGGGCCCCACGCTCCTGGAGTGCAAGACCTACCGCCAGCACGGCCACTTCGAGGGCGACCCCGCCATCTACAAGCCCAAGGAGGAACAGGCCGCGTGGATGGAGAAGGACCCCATGCCGCGCTACGCGAAATTCCTTGTTGAAAACGGCGTCATGACCCAGGAAGAGGTCGATGCGGTCGACGCTCAGGTGGCCCAGGAGATTGAGGACTCCATCGCCTTTGCCGACGCACAGCCCTTCCCCTCCGTGGAGAGCGCGGTCGTGGACGTGTATTCCGACATCGTTGAGGAGGTGCGTGACAGATGAAGATGATGACCTATGCCGAGGGCATCCGCGAGGGCATGAGCATCCGGATGCGTGAAGACCCCAACGTCATACTCTTTGGCGAGGACGTGGGCAAGTTCGGAGGCTGCTTCGGCGTCTCCATGGGCATGATCGACGAGTTCGGCCCCGAGCGCGTGCGCGACACGCCCATCTCCGAGGGCGCCATAATCGGCTGCGCCGTCGGTTCCGCCGCCACGGGCCTCCGGCCGATAGCCGAGCTCATGTTCTGCGACTTCCTCACCGTGGGCATGGACCAGCTCGTCAACCAGGCCGCCAAGATGCGCTATATGTTCGGCGGCAAAATCTCCCTGCCGATGGTCGTCCGTCTCCCCGCGGGCGCGGGCACCGGGGCCGCCGCCCAGCACTCCCAGAGCCTCGAGGCCTGGCTGACCCACGTCCCCGGCCTCAAGGTGGTCTATCCCTCCTGCGCGGAGGACGCCCTGGGCCTCATGCTCACGGCCATAGACGACGACAACCCCGTGATGTACTTTGAGAACAAGGTCCTGCTCGGCATGAAGAGCGAGGTCAACAGCTTCGACCCCATCCCGCTGGGCAAGGGCAAAATCTGCCGCGAGGGCGAGGACCTCACCGTCATCACCTACGGCAAGCAGGTCTACGACGCGCTGGAGGCCGCCGGCAAGCTGGCCGAGGAGGGCGTCTCCGTGGAGGTCATCGACCTCAGGAGCCTCTACCCGCTGGACAAGGCCCTGATAGCCGAGTCGGTCAGCAAGACCCACAGGGCCCTGGTGGTCACCGAGGAGGTCAAGCGCGGCGGCTACGGCGGCGAGATAAGCGCCATGATAGGCGAGGAGCTCTTCGACTATCTGGACGCCCCCGTGGTGCGCATCGGCGCGCTGGACACCCCCGTCCCCTTCGCCCCCGTGCTTGAGCAGTACTACATGCCCAGCGCGCAGGACATCATAGTCGGCGCGAAGAAAATACTGTAAACACACACCGCCCCAGGCGCGGCCCGCGCAAGAGCGCCTCTTGCGCGGGCCTTTTATGATAGAGGGCCGCCCCGGCGGCGACACAGGAGGTCCCCCATGACTTCGATCGGCATCATAGCTAACCCGGCGTCGGGCAAGGACATACGCCGTCTGGTGTCCTACGCCACCACCATTGACAACAACGAGAAGGTCAACATCTGCAAGCGCATAGTCCTCGCCGCCCAGGGCATGGGCGTGGACGAGGCGCTGTTCATGCCGGACACCTTCATGATAGGCTGCGCGGTGCAGGACTCGCTGGAGAACGACGGCGTGCTCAGCCTGGCTTTGGGCCTGCTCGACTTCGAGATAGAGGCCACGATGGACGACACGGTGCGCGCCGCGCGGATGATGGAGCGGCACGGCGTGGGCTGCCTGGTGGTCCTCGGCGGCGACGGGACCTCCCGCGCCGCGGTGAAGGGCATCACGGACACCCCGCTGCTCAGCGTGTCCACCGGCACGAACAACGTCTACCCCGCAATGATGGAGGGCACCGTGGCCGGCATGGCCGCGGCGGCCGCCGCGCTGATGGACGACCCCCGCGAATGCTGCATACACGACAAGAAGATAACCGTGCGCGTGAACGGCGAGGTGCGCGACATAGCCCTGATAGACGCCGTGGTCTCGGACGACTTCTACGCCGGCGCGCGCGCCATCTGGGACCCGGAGCGCATAAAGCGCATAGTGGTCTCCCGCTGCCACCCGGCAACCATAGGCTTCTCGGCCGTCGCGGGCGCGTATGAGATAGTTGAGGACACGGACGACTACGGCCTGGCCGTCTCGCTGGGCAGCGAGGGCGAGGGCGTGCTGGCGCCCATAGCCGCCGGCGTGCTCACGCCGGTGCGCGTCTCGGAAGCCCGCAGGCTGGCCCTGGGCGAGGAGTACCGCTTCACGGCGGAGACGCGCTGCATGATAGCCCTGGACGGCGAGCGCGAGGTGCGCGTCCAGCCCGGGGACGAGGTCTCGCTCACCGTGAACCGCGACGGCCCCTGGCGCGTCGTCCCCCGCAAAATCCTGGCCCGCGCCGCGGAGCTGGGAATGTACAAGATAAAGTAAGGAGGTCAGCAATGGCTAAAGTAATAGTGATGCCCAAACTGGGCCTGACGATGACCGAGGGCACGGTCAGCAAGTGGCTGAAGGCCGAGGGCGACGCCGTAAAGGAGGGCGAGCCCCTCTTCGAGGTTGAGACCGACAAGCTCACCAACACCATAGAGGCCTCCGCCTCCGGCACGCTGCTGAAGATAGCCGTGCCGGCCGGCGGCGAGGCCAAGTGCCTGGACCCCGTGGCCGTGATAGGCGAGCCGGGCGAGGACGTGTCCGCCCTCATCGGCGTCATCCCCGCCGCCGGAGCGGCCGCTCCGGCGCCCGCTGCCCCGGCCGCCGCCGCGCCGGCGGCAAGCGCCCCGGCTAGGGCCCCCGGCGAGCGCGTCCTGGCCTCCCCGGCGGCCAAGAAACTGGCCCGGGAGCTGGGCATAGACCTCGCCCTGGTCCCCGGCACCGGCCCCAAGGGCCGCGTCACCGAGGACGACGTGAAAAACTTCAAATCCGCCCCGCCTCCGGCTCCCCCGGCCCCGCCGGCCGAGCCCGCCGTCAAGGCCAGCCCGCTCGCCGCCAAGGTGGCCGCGGACATAGGCCTGGACCTCAAGGATGTCCCCGCGCATGGCCGCGTGCTGGCCGCCGACATCCTGGCCGCCGTGCAGAAGGGCGGCTCCGCCCCGGCGGAGGAGGCCCCGCGGGAGGAGACCGTGCCCATGAGCGGCATGAGGAAGGCCATAGCCCGCAACATGCTCAACTCCCACATGACCAGCCCCACCGTCACCTTCAACCTGGGCATCGACATGACGGAGCTCAAGCGCCTGCGCGAGCAGCTCAAGGGCGAAGAGATAAAGGTCAGCTACACCGACATACTCGTCAAGGTGGTGGCCGTCGCGCTCACGGAGTTCCCCCTGCTCAACTGCTCGGTGGAGGACAACAAGATAATCTACAAGCACTACGTGAACATGGGCGTGGCCGTGGCGCTGGACAACGGCCTCGTGGTGCCCAACATCCCGGACGCGGACAAGAAGAGCCTCACGGAGATATCCGCCGAGGTCAAGGAGCTGGCCAAACTGGCCCGCGAGGGCGGCCTGCCCATGGACCGGCTGAAGGGCGGCACCTTCACGATAACGAACCTGGGCATGTACGGCATTGAGAGCTTCACGCCCATCATCAACCAGCCCGAGGTGGCCATCCTCGGCGTCAACACCATGGAGGACAAAGTCGTTGTCGTGGACGGCGAGATTTGCGTGCGCCCCATCATGAACCTCTCGCTCACGGCGGACCACCGCGTGGTGGACGGCTCCGTGGCCGCGCAGTTCCTGCAGCGGGTGAAGAAGCTGATGGAGAAGCCCGCGCTGCTGCTCGCGTAAGGAGGGGGACATGAAAGAGATAGTGATGCCCAAACTGGGCCTGACAATGACCGAGGGCACAGTCAGCAAGTGGCTGAAGGCCGAGGGCGACACCGTAAAGGAGGGCGAGCCCCTCTTTGAAGTCGAGACCGACAAGCTCACCAACACCATCGAGGCCAGCGCCTCCGGCGCCCTGCTGAAGATTTACGTCCCCGCCGGCGGCTCGGCCAAGTGCCTGGAGAAGGTGGCCGTGATAGGCGCTCCGGGCGAGGCCGTGCCCGACGCCGCCCCGGCCGCAGCCCCCGCCCCCCAGGCGGAGGCGGCCGCGCCGGCCGTCTCCGGCAGCGTCCTGGTGCTGGGCGGCGGCCCCGGCGGCTACGTGGCCGCCATCCGCGCGGCCCAGCTGGGCGCCAAGGTCACGCTGGTGGAGAAGGACAAGATAGGCGGCACCTGCCTCAACCGCGGCTGCATGCCCACGAAGGCCCTGCTGCGCTCCGCCGAGGTATATGAGGACGCCACGCA
>CALWYL010000043.1 GCA_944385765.1 uncultured Oscillospiraceae bacterium | reverse complement strand
GGCCTCCCCCGGCGCGGAGAGCAGCGCCCGGGCGTAGGCCTCCCCGTCCGTGAACTCCAGCGCCGCCGCCGCGCCGCCCGGCAGGCGCTCGCCCTCCGCGGCGGTGACCAGCAGATAGGCTGAGTCCGAGTACAGCGCCCGTTCCTCCCTCAGCACCAACCCCTCCGCCGGCGCGGTGAAGCTCACGCTCTCCTCCCTCACGGTGAAGCTGCGCACATCGCCGCCGCCGGCGTCCAGCAGCCCCGCGCCCATGTACGCGGCCCCCGCCAGCGCGAGGACGCCCAGGACCGCCGAGGAGAAGCCCCCCGCGCGCCGGCTTATGTATCCGCCTCCTCCAGCGTGCCCAGCTCCAGGCTCCTGGAGGGCGCTATGGTGGAGATGGCGTGCTTGTAGATGAGCTGCTGCCTCCCGTCCGAGTCCAGCACCACCGTGAAGCTGTCAAAGGCCCTGAGCACGCCCCTCAGCTGGAAGCCGTTCATCAGAAACAGCGTCACCGGCACTTTTTCCGCCCTCGCGCGGTTGAGGAAGGTGTCCTGAAGATTCTTCTGTTTTTCCATTTCTCTCGCTCCTTGCCGGAGCGGCTGATTTACATAATACCACATCAGGGCGCTCCGTTAAATAGTGATTTTGAACAAAACGCGCCCTTCTCCCGGTTCCCGGCGTGTCCTGCCCGACTATCTTATACCGCGCCCGGCAAGGAAAATTGTCGAATCCCGCCGCGCCCGGGCAAAATCGGGCTCGGCGTCCCAGCGTATCCAGTGTATGTCCGGCCTGCCGCGCAGCCAGGTGAGCTGCCGCTTGGCGTATCGGCGGGTCTCCCGCTTTATCAGCTCCAGGGCCTCAGAGCGAGTCAGCTCGCCGCGCACGGCCAGGGCGGCCTCCTTGTAGCCTATGGCCTGCATGGCCGTGCAGCCGGCGTCCAGCCCGCGCTCCAGCAGCGAGCGCACCTCCCCGAAGAGCCCGGCCTCCGCCATGGCGTCCACCCTTGCGTCTATCCTCCGGTAGAGCTCCTCCCGGCTGGAGAAGTCGAGGGCGATGACAGCCGCGTCGTAGCGCGGCGCGCGGCGGCGCGTCTCCTCGTCGTGCTCCGTCATGGTCCTGCCCGTGAGCAGATACACCTCGTAGGCCCGCACTATGCGCTTTTTGTCGCGCGCGTGCAGCTTGGCCGCCCTCTGCGGGTCCAGCTGGGCCAGCTCGCGCAGCATGGCCGCGCCGCCTATCTCCTCATACCGCTCCTCCAGCTCCCGGCGGCACTCGCCGCCGTCCTCCGTGCGCTCGGCGAAGCTGCGCCCCTGCACCAGCGAGTCGATGTAGAGCCCCGTGCCGCCCACCACTATGGGCAGCGCGCCGCGCGCGAGGATGTCCCGGCAGGCCGCGTCGGCCGCCTCCGTCCAGCGGGAGACGCTCCAGCTCTCCAGAGGGTCGGCCACGTCTATCAGGTGGTGGGGCACGGCGGCGAGCTCCTCCGCCGTGGGCTTGGCCGTGCCTATGTCCATGCCCCTGTAGAGCTGCATGGAGTCCGCCGAGACTATCTCCCCGCCCAGCTCCCGCGCCAGCAGCACGCCCAGGTGGGATTTGCCCGTGGCCGTGGGCCCGGTTATGACTACAATTTTAGGCTGCATGTCCAAATGCACTTCCATTCTCCGAAACTATGTGATAAGATGTTGCCGATTTACGAAAGGAGACTGTGCCTTGAAAGTAAAAATCACCGCCGACAGCACCTGCGACCTGCCCCAGGACTATATCGAGAGATACGGCATAAAGATATTCCCGCTCTACATCGTCCGCGACGGGGTCTCCCTGCGCGACGGCATAGACATCACGCCCGACGAGCTCTACCAGTACACCAGGGAGACCGGCAAGCTCTGCGGCACCGCGGCCAGCACCGCGGCCGACTACGCCGACGGCTGGCGCGAGTGCCTGAAGAGCTGTGACGCCGTGGTGCATGTGGCCTTCTCCTCCGAGCTCTCCGTCACCTGCGCCAACGCCCGCCTGGCCGCCGGGGACTTCGAGAACGTCTACGTGGTGGACTCCCTCAACCTCTCCACCGGCTTCGGCCACCTGGTGCTCGACGCGGCCATCATGGCCGAGAACGGGGCCGAACCGCAGGAGATAGTCGCCGAGCTGGAGCGCCTGGTGCCCAAGATGGACGTCAGCTTCGTGCTCAACACGCTGGACTATCTGCGCAAGGGCGGCCGCTGCACCGCCGTGCAGGCCCTGGGCGCCAACCTGCTGGGCCTCAAGCCCTGCATCGAGGTGCACGAGGGCAAGATGGGCGTGGGCAAAAAGTACCGTGGGAAGATAGAAAACGCCTATATCCAGTACATAAAGGACCGCCTGCAGGGCCGCGACGACATAGACCTGCGCCGCGTGTTCATCACCGATTCCGGCCTGCCCGAGGACGTGAGGGCGCGCCTGAGAGAGGCCGTGCTCGCCTGCCAGCCCTTTGAGGAGGTGCGCAACAACCGCGCCGGCTGCACGATAAGCGGCCACTGCGGCCCCTGGTGCATGGGCGTGCTCTACTACCACAAATGAGCGCCGCTATCACACTATGCGCTTGAACTGCCGGTCCAGCTCGCGCCGGGTCAGCGTCCAGGAGACGGGGCGGCCGTGGGGGCAGGCGCTTATCTCCCCCCGGCAGACTGCCTGCGCCAGGCGCAGCAGCTCCGCCGGCTCGGAGGAGCGCCCGGCCTTTATCGCCGCCTTGCAGGCCACGGTTTTCAGGGCCTCCTCCCGCACAGACTGTATGGATATGCGGTGAGA
This sequence comes from uncultured Oscillospiraceae bacterium, assembly GCA_944385765.1. Taxonomy (GTDB): domain Bacteria; phylum Bacillota; class Clostridia; order Oscillospirales; family Oscillospiraceae; genus Scatomorpha. The sequence goes on along the minus strand of CALWYL010000043.1, from coordinate 15,689 downwards.
GCGGGCGATATTGTCCGCTATCTCCTCCACAGAGGCGGCGGCCTCCGCGGCGTCCAGCTCGCAGGGCGCGGCCCGCAGGATGAAGGAGCCCTCGCCGTAGGGCTCCAGCTCAAAGCCCAGGGAGGAGAAGAGCTCCAGCTGCTCCGACATCACCCCGGCGAGTTCCCTGCCGGGCGTGACGGGCACCGGCTCCAGCAGCGTCTGGCTCATCACCCCGGCGCCCCTGGCGGCCAGCTTATCGAATATTATCCGCTCATGGGCGGCGTGCTTGTCTATTATGATGAGCGCGTCGCCTTTTTGCGCCAGGATGTAGAGCCCCAGGGCCTCGCCGATGAGGCGCACCGGCTCGTCGTCCGCGGGCTGCGCGGCGGCGGGGCGGGGCGCGGAGGGGGCGGAGCCGGCGGCGGAGCGGCGGCAGGCGGCAGACGGCAGGGGGGATGCCGGGAGCTCTGCGGGGGCGCTCCGGCCCTGCGGGGCCGGCGCAGGGGGGAGGTCCGCGCGGCGCGCGGACGGCGGGGCGCCCTCCGCGGCGGAGGGCGGCGGGGCCTCTCTCCCCGGCGAGAGGTCGAGCCTGGTCTGGTAGGCGGCTCCGCCGCCGGAAACGCGCAGCGTGTGCCGCTCCGCCCCCGCGCCCGGGTTGTAGAGCTTCGGCGCGGAGACCTCGACGGCACTCTCATCGCGCGCGGGTGCCGCCCCCCGCTCTATGGCCCCCAGCACGGCGTAGTACACGGCGTCGAACACGCGCCGCTCGTCGGAAAACTTGACCTCGGTCTTGGCCGGGTGGACGTTCACGTCCACGGCGGCCGTGTTGATGTCCAGGTAGATGACGCAGGCCGGGAAGCGCCCGGTGAGCAGGGAGTTCTTGTAGGCCTGCTCCACGGCGGCCTGAAGCAGCTGCGAGCGGATGAACCGGCCGTTGCAGAAGAAATACTGGGCCGTGCGGCTGCCGCGGCCCGTGCCCGGCGCGCTGGTGAAGCCGGAGGCGCGCACCTCGCCCTCGCCGCCGGCGGAGACGGGCAGCAGCGAGGCGGCCAGCTCCCGCCCCAGCAGGGCGTACACCGCGCTCTCCGCGCGGCCGTCGCCGGGGGTGAAGAACTCCTCCCGGCCGTCCTTTATGCAGCGGACGGACACCTCCGGATGCCCCAGGGCGCAGCGCAGGGCCGAGAGCACACAGGCCGCGCCCTCCGCGCGGTCGGACTTCATGAACTTGAGCCGGGCCGGCGTGTTGTAGAAGAGGCCGCGCACGGTCATGGCCGTGCCCTCCGGGCAGCCGGCCTCCCGCATCTCGCCTATCTCCCCGCCGTCCAGCGTCAGATAGGTGCCGCTGAGCGCGCCGCGCTCGCGCGTGAGCAGCTCAATGTGCGACACGCCGCCTATCGCGGCCAGGGCCTCGCCGCGGAAGCCCAGGGTGCCTATGGCCTCCAGGCCCCGCTCGTCGCGCAGCTTGCTGGTGGCGTGGCGCAAAAAGGCCACGCCCGCGTCCTCCGGGCTCATGCCGCAGCCGTCGTCCGCCACGCGGATGTACTCCGCGCCGCCGCCGCGTATCTCCACCGTTATGTTCCGCGCCCCGGCGTCCAGGGAGTTCTCTACGAGCTCCTTCACCGCCGAGGCCGGGCGCTCCACCACCTCGCCGGCGGCGATGAGGTCCGCCACGAAGGGGGAGAGGATGTTTATTTTGGGCATAGGGCACCTCCGGGGTATTGGGTGGAAAGACATTATATATCAAAGACATTGAACTTTCCACAATAAAATGTTAAAATGCAGAATTGACCCGTGCGCAAAAGCCGCGCGGGGAACAGAGACTTCAACTCCGGAGGAGCGGCATGGCATACAAGAGGATTGAAATACCCGCCGGCGAGATAGACCGGCAGCGGGAGATATGCGCGCGGATACGCGCGCGCCTGGAGAGCTCCGGAGAGCGCCCGCTCGCCCTCGTGGACACCTACGGCTGCCAGCAGAACGAGGCCGACAGCGAGGCGCTGCGCGGCTACATCGAGCTGATGGGCTTCGGCTTCACGGACGACGAGAACGAGGCCGATTTGATAGTGGTGAACACCTGCGCCGTGCGGGCCCACGCCGAGATGCGCGTTCTGGGCAACGTGGGCGCGCTGGTGCACGCCAAGGCGCGCAACCCGCATCTGCTGGTGGCCGTCTGCGGCTGCATGGCCCAGCGCCCCCAGATGGCCGAAAAGCTGAAAAAGAGCTTCCGCGTGGTGGACCTGGTGTTCGGCCCGCACGAGCTCTGGCGCTTCCCCGAGCTCTATGAGCGCGCGCGGAGCACCCAAAAGCGCGTGTTCGAGGTCTCGCCCTGCGAGGGCGTGGTGGCCGAGGGCCTGCCCGAGCGCCGCGGGGACAGCGTGAAGGCCTGGCTGAGCATCATGTACGGCTGCAACAACTTCTGCACCTACTGCATCGTGCCCTATGTGCGCGGGCGCGAGCGCTCGCGGCGCTTTGACGACGTGCTCGCCGAGGCAAGGGAGCTGGTGGCAGCCGGCTACAGGGACATCACCCTGCTGGGGCAGAATGTGAACAGCTACGGCCGCGACCTGGACGAGGGGCACGACTTCGCCGACCTCATCCGGGCCATAAACGACATCCCCGGCGACTTCCTGATACGCTTCATGACCAGCCACCCGCGCGACGCCACGGAGAAGCTCTTCCGCACCATGGCGGAGTGTGAAAAGTGCGCCCGGCACATCCACCTCCCCGTGCAGAGCGGCTCCGACCGCGTGCTGAAGGCCATGAACCGGCACTACGACCGCGCGAAATACCTCGAGGAGGTGCGCCTGGCCCGCGAGCTGATGCCGGACATCGTGCTGACCACGGACATCATAGTCGGCTTCCCGGGCGAGACGGCGGAGGACTTCGCCGACACGCTGAGCCTGGTGGAAGAGGTGCGCTACGACGCCATGTTCACCTTCATCTTCTCCCCCCGCGAGGGGACGCCGGCCGCGCGCATGCCGGACCCCGTCAGCCGGGATGAGAAGCAGGTCTGGTTCGACGAGCTGGTGGAGAGGGCCAACGCCATCTCCGCCGAGAAACACGCCGGGTACATCGGCCGCACGGTGCGCGTGCTGGTGGACGGCGAGGGGCGGCGCGGGGAGTGCAACCTCACCGCCCGCACCAACGGCGGGAGGCTGGTCCACCTGAAGGGGGACAGGGAGAACATAGGCCGCTTCCTGGACGTGAAGATAACCGACGGGAACACCTGGGCGCTCTATGGGGAGATATAGAAAGAGGTTAGATATATGGCCGACCTGACGCCGATGAAGCAGCAGTACAACGAAATAAAGAGCCGCTACGCGGACTGCCTGCTGTTCTTCCGGCTGGGCGATTTCTACGAGATGTTCGACGAGGACGCCAGGAAGGCGGCCAAGGAGCTCGACCTCGCCCTCACCACCCGCGACCGCGGCAAGCCGGAGGACGAGCAGACGCCGATGTGCGGCGTGCCCTATCACTCGGCGGAGGCCTACATCGCCCGGCTGATCGCCAAGGGCTACAAGGTGGCCATCTGCGAGCAGACCGAGGACCCCGCCCTGGCCAAGGGCCTGGTGAAGCGCGACGTCATACGTGTGATAACCCCCGGCACGGTGACGGAGAGCTCCATGCTGGAGGAGGGCCGCTCCAACTACGTCTGCGCCGTGTATCTGGACGCGGTGTCCGGCGCGGCGGCCTTCTGCGACGTGTCCACCGGCGAGTTCTGCGCCGCGGCCTTCTCCGAGGACTGCGTGTCGCACATCGGCAACGAGCTCGCGCGCTTTTCGCCCCGGGAGGCCGTGCTCTCCCGGGGCGCGGCGGAGGACCCCGGCGTCTGCTCCTTCCTGCGGCAGCGGCTGGGCTGCCTGCTGGAGCCGGACGGGGGGCGCTTCGACTACATGGCCGGGGCGGCCCGGCTCTGCGAGCAGTTCGGCGCGCAGGACGTGGACGAGCTGGGGCTGGGCGGCTCCAGCGCGGTGGTGAAGGCCGCCGGAGCCCTGCTGGCCTATATACAGGAGACGCAGAAGTGCGATCTCTCGAACATAAACGCCCTCGACCTCTTCGAGGGCGGGAAGTACATGGAGCTGGACTACTCCGCCCGGCGCAGCCTGGAGCTGACGGAGAACATGCGCACGGGTGAAAAGCGCGGCAGCCTGCTCTGGGTGCTCGACCGCACCAAGACGCCCATGGGCGGGCGGACGCTCCGCTCCTGGGTGGAGCGCCCGCTGCTCTCTCCCGTGGCCATCAAGCGCCGGCTCTCCGCCGTCAGCGAGCTGCACGGCGCTCTGGTGCTGCGGCAGGAGCTGCGGCGGGAGCTGGACGGCATAGGCGACATGCAGCGCCTGGTGGGCCGGGCGGTGTTCGGCTCCGCCAACGGGCGCGACCTGGCCGCGCTGGGGGAGTGCTGCGCGCACCTGCCGGAGCTCAGGCGCCTGCTGGCCGGCTGCTCGTCCGCCATGCTGAGGCGGGCGGCGGAGCTGGACGCGCTGGAGGACGTGCGGTCCGACATCGCTCGCGCCATCTGCGACGAGCCCCCCTTCTCCGTGCGCGAGGGGGGCATACTCCGCCCCGGCTATTCCGAGGAGGTGGACCGCCTGCGCGACGTGCGCGACAACGGCGCCCGGCTGGTCTCGGAGCTGGAGTCCCGCGAGCGGGAGCGCACAGGCATAAAAAAGCTCAAGGTGGGCTACAACAAGGTGTTCGGCTACTATATAGACGTGCCGAACTCCGCCGGGGCGGTGGAGCTGCCGCCGGAGTACATCCGCAAGCAGACCCTGGTCTCCAACGAGCGCTACTTCACCCCCGAGCTCAAGGAGCTGGAGAGCGAGCTCACGGGCGCGCGGGACAGGATATGCGAGCTGGAGTACAGCTTCTTCTGCGAGCTGCGCGAGAGCGTGGCCCGCAGGGTCCAGCGCATCAAGGCCAGCGCCGAGGCGGTGGCAGAGCTGGACGCGCTCTGTTCCCTCGCCGAGGTGGCGGCGCGCAACAACTACACCTGCCCGGAGGTGGACCTCTCCGGCACCATCGCCATCAGCGAGGGGCGGCACCCCGTGGTGGAGCTGACGCAGAAGGACGTGCTCTTCGTGCCCAACGACACCCTGCTGGGCGGGGCCAACGACCGCCTGGCCGTGATAACCGGCCCCAACATGGCGGGCAAGAGCACCTACATGCGCCAGACGGCGCTGATAGTGCTCATGGCGCAGATGGGCTCCTTCGTGCCGGCCAGGTCGGCCTCCATCGGCGTGGTGGACCGGGTTTTCACCCGCATCGGGGCCTCCGACGACCTCTCTGCCGGGCAGAGCACCTTCATGGTGGAGATGACGGAGGTTGCCTCCATCCTCCGCTGCGCCACCAGGAACAGCCTGATAATCCTCGACGAGATAGGCCGCGGCACCTCCACCTACGACGGCATGGCCATCGCCCGCGCCGTGCTCGAGTACTGCGCCGGCCGGCGGCTGGGGGCCAAGACCATGTTCGCCACGCACTACCACGAGCTCACGGCGCTCGAGGGCCGGGTGCAGGGCGTGAGGAACTACTACATCACCGCCCGCAAGCAGGGCGGTAAGCTGATATTCCTGCGGAAGATAGTCCGCGGCGCGGCCGACGAGAGCTACGGCATCGAGGTGGCCAAGCTGGCCGGCGTGCCGGAGCAGGTGGTCTCCCGCGCGCGGGAATACCTGGACGAGCTGAGCCGCTCCGGCGCGCAGCGCCCGCAGGGGGAGGCCGCCGCCCCCGCGCCCGGCGGGCAGCTGACCCTGGGCTCCGCCGCCGAGGACGAGGCCGCGGAGCGGATACGCTCCGCGCCGCTGGACACCATGTCGCCCATAGAGGCGATGAACCTGCTCTATGAGCTGAAGAGAAAGCTGGAGGGCTGATGGACGAGAGACCTGTGAGGCGCGGCGGACCGCGCGAATTTGAGGACCTGATGACCCGTGGGGAGCGCCTGGCGGCCGGCGTCTATCTGCCCGTGCACTCCGTGCTCATGCCGCTCGTGCTGAGCGCCCTGTCCGTCATGAGCGCCGGCGCGCTGGACAACCTGACGCTCAACGCCATAATGTACTCCGCCGGGACGCTGTTCACCCTGCTCTTCCTGCACAAGTTCCTGCGCCGGAGCTTCGACGTGCTGGCGGAGAACCTCTCCCAGTGCGTGCTCACCCTCTTCTCGGCCCTGGCGATGGACTTCGCCCTCAGCTGGCTGCTCTCGCTGGTGCTGGCCCTCTTCGGCATCGTGCTGGGCTCCAACGCCAACAACGACGCCGTAGTCGGCCTGGCGCTCGAGGGCCACAACCGCATGTTCGCCATAACCGTCTTTCTGGCCCCCATGGCGGAGGAGCCCCTCTTCCGCGGGCTGCTCTTCGGCGGCGTGCGCCGGCACAGCCGCGCGGCGGCGTACGTCGTCTCCGTTTTCATGTTCGGCTTCTACCACGTCTGGCAGTACCTGTTCATCTTCGAGGACTGGCGCTACCTGCTGCAGATGCTCAGCTACGTCCCCGTCTCCGTCGCCCTCTGCTACAGCTACGAGCGCAGCGGCTGCATCTGGGTGCCCATAGCCTTCCACATGTTCATCAACGCCCTGAGCATGTCCCTCCTGGTCTGAGCAGCCGCGCAGCGGGGGCGGGCGCACTGGCGGGAAATGTGTCCGTTTTTACAGATTATGCTTGAATTTCGCGCCGGCGGCTATTATTATATAGCCCAGGAAAGCCGCAGTCCGGCCCCCGGGGAGGGTGTCAGGTGAAGAATGGAAAAAGAGAGCTCCTCGCCGCCATGCCGGCCGCCCCGCTCCGCTGTGCGGCGCCGGCGGCATGGGCCGCGCAGGGGCTCTTTGCGCGCCGCGGCTGAGCGCAGTTTCTGAGGGGGAGGACAAGACATGTCATTCGACAGCGCGGCGTTTCTCTTTTTCTTCCTGCCGCTCCTGCTGATACTGGAGGCCCTGGTGAGGCCCGTGCGGGCGAAGAACGCCCTGCTCTGCCTCGCCGGGCTGGTGTTCTACGCCTTTGGCGAGCTGTGGGCCCTCGCGCTGCTCGCCGTCTCCGCCCTGGTGAACTGGCTGCTGGGCGCGCTCGCCTCCCGGGGGAGGAAGTGGGCCGTGGCGCTCGCCGCCGCGCTCAACCTGGCGCTGCTGGGCGCGTGCAAATACCTGGGCTTCTTCGGCTCCGGGCTCGCCCTGCTGGGCGTCGGGCTCTCGCTGCCCCAGCTCGTGGCCCCGGCGGGCGTGAGCTTCTTCACCTTCAAGGGCATCTCCTACGTGGCCGACGCCTATAAACGCCCGGAGAACGCCTCCGGGAGCTTTTTCGAGGCACTGTTCTATATCTCCTTCCTGCCGGAGGTGATGAGCGGCCCGCTCTCCCGCTTCAGCAACTTCCGCGCCCAGCTGGGCGCGCGCGAGCGCTCGGCTGAGCTCACGGCGCGCGGCGCGCGGCGCTTCATCGCCGGCCTGGCCAAGAAGCTGCTGCTCTCCGGCGGCGCCGCCGTGATAGCCGACGCGGCCTTCTCCGCCGGCTCCGGCCTGGACGCGCGCCTCGCCTGGCTGGGCGCCGTCGCCTACACGCTGCAGCTCTATCTCGACTTCTCAGGCTATTCGGACATGGCCGTGGGCCTGGGGTCCATGCTGGGCTTCCGGTGCCCGGAGAACTTCAACTACCCCTACGCCGCCGTCTCCATCGCGGACTTCTGGCGGCGCTGGCACATCTCGCTCTCCCTCTGGTTCCGGGACTATGTGTACATCCCCCTGGGCGGCAGCCGGCGCGGCAGGTGGCGCACGGCGGCGAACAAGGCCGCCGTATTCCTGCTCTGCGGGCTCTGGCACGGGGCCAGCCTGACCTTCGTGCTCTGGGGCGCCTGGCACGCGCTGCTCTCCGCGCTGGAGAGCCTGAGGATTCTGGACGTGGAGCGCTGGCGGCGCACGGCCGCCGGGCGCGTCCTCTCCCGGGTGTACACGCTGCTGGCCGTCACGCTGGGCTTTGTGATGTTCCGCGCCGAGAGCGTGGAGGCCGGCTTCGCCTTTATCGGCGCCATGTTCACCGGCTGGGACTTCAGCCCCGCCGGGCAGCTGCTGCTCGCGCGCTCCCTGGACGGCTGGACGCTGCTGGCCTCGGCCCTCGCGCTGCTCGTCTCCGCGCCGCTGCTGCCCGCCCTGAGAGCTCGCCTGGCGCGCGGTGGGGAGCGGCTCTCCGCCGGAGCGGAGGCCCTGGGCGGCGCCGCCTCGCTGGTGCTGCTCGTCCTCTGCGCCGCGGCGCTCGCCAGCGGCGGCTTCGCCCCGTTCATCTACTTCCAGTTCTGAGGTGAGGGCATGAAAAAGCGCATCGCTGCCTGGATATACATACTGCTCGCCCTCGCCCTCTGCCTGACGCCGGGGCTGGGGCTGCTCATCGCCGGCCCGTCCGAGGCGGGGGCCAACGAGGTGCCCGCGCGGCTGCCCGAGCTCACCGGGCGCGACGGCGAACTCAACTCCGATTACCTCTCCCAGCTGGCGGACTACGCCGGCGAGAGCTTCTATCTGCGGCAGGAGCTGATAACGCTCTACGCCCGCGCCCTGGCCCTCTTCGGCCGCCCGGCCGAGGAGGACGTGGTGCTGGGCGAGGACGGCTGGCTCTACTACGCCGACGAGCTGGGCGACTACAGCGGCACGGCCGCCCTGGGGGCGCGGGAGGCCTTCGCCGCCGCGCGCAACCTGGCGCTCATGCGCGAATACTGCGAGTCCATGGGAGCGGAGTTCCTCTTTTTCATCGCCCCCAACAAGAGCTCGCTCTACCCCGGCCACATGCCCTCGTCCTACCCCCGCGCGCTGTCCGCGGGCCGCGCGGAGCTGCTGCACGGGGAGCTGGAGCGGCAGGGCGTGGACTATCTCGACCTCTTCGGGCTCTTCATCTCCCGGGAGGAGGAGCTCTACTTCGCGCACGACTCCCACTGGAACTCCCGCGGCGCGGCCCTGGCCGCGGACGCCGTCTGCTCCGCCCTGGAGCTGCCCGGCGGCTACTTCAGCGGGCAGTTCGGCCCCGCCGAGGCCCACTCGGGGGACCTCTTCGAGATGCTCTACCCCGCCGCCGCCGACCCGGAGACGGACTCCCCTCCCCAGGGCCTCAGCTTCACCCAGGGCGAGGGAGTGCGCCCCGACAGCATAACTATAGACACCACAGGCGGCGGCAGCGGCTCGCTGCTGATGTTCCGCGACTCCTTCGGCGAGCTGCTCTACCCCTATCTGGCCGACAGCTTCGCCTCCGCCCGCTTCTCCCGCCAGACGGCCTACGACCTGACCATGGCCGCGCAGCTGGGCTCCACCGCCGTGGTGGTGGAGATTGTGGAGCGCAACCTGGGCTGGCTCGTGGAGCAGAGCGCCGTCTTTCCCGCCCCGGAGCGGGAGCTGGACCTCTCCGCCGCGGCGGAGGGCGCCGCCTGCGAGCTGGAGAGCTCCGGCCAGGCGCCGGAGGGCGTGCACCGCGTCAGCGGCCGCCTGGGCGCCGCCTGCGACGCGGATTCACCCGTATATATCGCGCGCGGCGGGGCCGTATACGAGGCCTCGCTGCTCAGCGGCGGCGGCTTCACCGCCTGCCTGCCCGGAGAGGGCGGCGGGGACTACACCGTCTGCTGGTACCAGGACGGGGCGCTGCGCTCCGCCGGCGCGTCGATATAGAGATACAGAGGACCCGCGCAAAAACAAGGAAAAGAGAGGGAAACTGGGATGAAGAAGATAACCTGCCTGCTGCTCGCGCTCGCGCTGCTGCTCTGCCTCGCCGCCTGCGGCGGGGAGCCCGCCGCGGACGCCGGGGAGCCCGTCGCCGAGAGCGAAGAACCTGTCGCCGAGAGCGAGGAGCCCGTCGCTGAGAGCGAGGAGTCCGTCACCGAGAGCGAGGCGCCCTTCACCGGGAGCGAGGAGCCCGTCGCCGAGAGCGAAGCGCCCGCGGAGGAGGCCAGCCCGCTGGAGACCGCCAAGGAGTTCGAGGGCGCGAACCTGGAGGACCTGATTGCCGCCATCGGCGAGCCGCAGAGCAGCGACTACGCGCCCAGCTGCCTGGGCGAGGGCGAGGACGGCAACCTCTACTACGACGGCTTCACCGTCTACACCTACAGGGACGTGGACGGCACCGAGGTCGTCAACTATGTCGAGTAGCCGCGCGCTGCGTCTCGGTTCCCTGGCGCTCTCCGCGCTCTGCCTGGCCCTGCTGGTCACCACCTCCGCCGCCCCGGCCGCCGGGCTCGACGCGCCGCAGTCCGCCGCGGAGGCGAGCGCGCCGCTGCCGGAGCTCTCCTGGGGGCGCCACCGCAGCTATGTCGACGCCGGCGGCGAGTTCCGCCCGGACGACCTGCTCACGCGCGGCGAGCTGGCCGGCTTCATCGCCCGGCTGCTGGGCGGCGCCGCTGCCCCGGGGGAGTATTTCCCCGACGCCCCGGAGGGCAGCGAACACGGCGAGGCCATGGCCGTGCTGCGCGCCCTGGGGCTGATGGAGCCGGACGGCGACGGCCTGGGCCGCCCGGATGAGCCGGTGGGCCTGGCCTCCCTGCGCGAGCTGCTGGGCCGCCTGACCGGCGGCGCGCGCCGCCGGGCCGTCTCCCTGGCGTACACGCCGGATTCATACGTCACCCGCGCCCAGGCCGTGGGGGAGATAAACCGCGCCCTGGGCCGCAGTGCGGACATTCAGGCGGCGGAGGACTACGTCTTCCCCCTGTTTGACGACGTGCCCTACGGCCACCCGGCCTACTACGAGCTGCTGGAGGCCGCCGTGGAGCACTCGCCGCGCCTCGCCGGCGGCGAGGTCTGGGCCTGGAGCGAGGACCCCGGCTACGCCACCGGCTTCAATCTGCGGGGGACCGAGCTCTATTACATCGACCCGGCCACCCTGGAGCCGCTGCGCGGCGGCTATGTGGGCGAGCTCTATTTCGGCGAGGACGGCGCCTACACCAGCGGCGACGACGCTCTGGACGCCTATGTCCAGGAGGCCCTGGCCGGACTGCTGGAGCCGGGCATGACCCGCTGGGAGGCCCTGCGGGCGGCCTACGACTACACGCGCGACAGCTTCAGCTACCTGCGGCGGAACTACTATCTCTTCCGCGAGACCGGCTGGGCCCACGACGAGGCCATGACCATGTTCGAGACCGGGCGGGGCAACTGCTACTGTTACGCCGCCGTTTTCTATTATCTGGCGCGGCAGCTGGGCTATAATTGCATCATAATCAGCGGCCGCGTGGGCACGGACGGCGACCCCCACGGCTGGGTGGAGATGCAGCTCGACGGCCGCTGGCAGATATTCGACCCCGAGCTGGAGATGGCCTGGCGCGAGAAGGGCCGCGACTTCGACTTCTTCGACATGAACCGCTCCCGTGCGCCCTGGCCCTATACTAAGTGAGGCTGATAACATGTCCCGAAAGGCAAAAACCATATGGCTCTCCTGCGGCGGCGCGCTGCTGCTCTTGCTGCTGCTCGGCTTCCTGTTCGCCGCGCTGCCCTGGCTGCTGGCGGGCTCCGAGCTGCCCGAGGGCGCCGCGCTGAGCCTCTCCACCGCCGACGGCGTGCAGCTGGACGCCTCCTGGCCCGCCGCCGAGCGGGCCGACGGCTATCTGGTGGAGGTGTTCGAGCCCGGCGCGGAGGAGCCGCTGTTCTCGCTGGAGTGCGGCGCGGCCCGGTGCGCCATCCCCGGCGGGGGCCTGGGCTCCACCGCGGAGATACGGGTGACGCCGCTCAAGCATTTCCGCGTCCTGGCCAAGGAGCTCGCCCGCCGCGGGTCCGGGGCCATAGACGTCTCCGTGCCCCTGGCGGACCTCACCGTGGAGGGCCTGGAGTACGAGATAGACGAGGACGGGCAGCGGCTGGAGATAGGCTTCAGGGCCACGGAGCGCCAGGGCCTGAGCTACGAGCTGCGGCTGTTGGGCGCGCAGGGCGACGATAGCGCCGTCTCCCGCGCGGACGGCGGGCAGGTCTCCGTGAGCTTCGGCGCCGGGGGCGGCCTGCCCCTGCCGGAGTACGGCGCGCCGGACCGCTTCGTGCTGCGCAGCGTGCTCAGCGGCGAGGGCTTCACCCTCACCGGCGCGCCCTCGGAGACCATCACCGTGGAGCGCGAGGCCCTCCTGGGGCGCACGCTGGAGCTCGAGTGCGAGAACCTGAGCAAAAATGTCTGCCGCTTCACCTGGAACGAGACCAAGGGCGACGGCTACGAGTTCCAAATCCTGCGCGGCGGCAATTGGGAGACTCTCGCCAGCGTGCCGCGCGACGGCGAGCGGGAGTTCGTCACGCCCACGCTGCAGAGCTGCGCGGAATACAGCTTCCGCGTGGTCACCACCGGGGGGGACGTGCCGGCGGGGGCCGAGTTCGCCGCCCAGCCGGCGGAGCTGAGCTTCTTCACCGAGGCCTCGCCCCTCTACTGCACCATCTGGCCCATGAAGGACCTGGAGCTCTACTCCGACGCCGAGGGTGACGAGGTCCTGGGCACGGCCCACACGGCCGCCGCCTACTGCGTCCTGGGCGAGGAGAACGGCCGCTTCCGCGTCTGCGTGGACGGGACCTACGGCTACATCGACAGCGATTTCTGCCTCATAAACCTCGCCGAGTACGCCAACGAGCTCTGTTCCTACGACATCACCAACAGCTACGCCTCCAAATACATGGTGCACGGCTATGAGATACCGGAGGTGACGGACACCGTGGTCGCCGGCTACGAGCACGTCCGCCTCTCCGGTGGGCAGTACCTGGTGCCCTACCTCTACCCCTGCTGCGAGAAACTGCTCTCCGCCGCCTCCGCCGCCCGCGTGGACGGCTACAGGCTAAAGATATACGACTCCTACAGGCCCAATATGGCCACCCGCTCCATCTACGACATCACCGAGGCCATACTGGACGAGCCCCTGCCGGAGACCGACTTCTACGGCGAGGTGCCGGAAGACCTGCCGGAGACCGCCGAGGGCGAGCAGCTCACCTACCGCCGCCTGGTGACCGACGGGACCTACACCCTGGCCAACTTCCTGGCCCGCTCCGGCTCCACGCACAACATGGGCATCGCCCTGGACCTGACGCTGGAGGTGCCCGGCGGCGGCGAGCTGGAGATGCAGACCGACATGCACGACCTCAGCTGGTATTCCGTTATCTACAAGAACAACTCCAACGCCGTGCTGCTCGACGGCTACATGAAGGCCGCGGGCTATGGCGGGCTCACCAGCGAGTGGTGGCACTTCCAGGACAACGAGACCCGCGACGCCCTGGGCCTGGACATCTATCTCTACTACGGCCTCTCCGCCGAGGGCTGGGTGGCCGACGATACCGGCTGGCGCTACCGCCGCGCCGACGGCAGCTTCATCTCCGGCGGCAGCGCGGAGATAGGCGGGGCGGAGCGCAGCTTTGACGAGGAGGGCTACGCCTCCCGCTGGGAGGAGGGCGCGGCGCCGTCCATCGCCCTCCCCGCCGGGGAGTGACGGCGTGGAATATCAGGTCATACGCTCGGCCCGGCGCAGCCTGGGCCTGGAGGTGACGGCGGACTGCCGCGTGCTCGTGCGCGCCCCCCAGCGCTGCCCGGAATCTGAGATAGCCCGCTTTGTGGCCTCCCGCGAGGGCTGGATAGCAGAGAAGCTGGCCATCCAGCGCCGGCGTCTGGAGCGGTATCCCCCGCCTGACGAGGGCGAGGCCGCCGCCCTGCTCGAGAGGGCGCGGCGCGAGCTGCCGCCGCGCGTGGAGAAATACGCCGGGATAATGGGCCTGCGTTACGCCGGAATCACTGTCACCGGGGCCAGGCGGCGCTTTGGCAGCTGCAGCTCAAAGGGCCGTCTCTGCTTCTCCTATCTCCTCATGCGCTATCCCGAGGCGGCCATCGACTACGTGGTGGTGCACGAGCTGGCCCATCTGGTGTATATGGACCACGGGCCGCGTTTCTACGCCCTGGTGGCCTCGGTGCTCCCCGACTACCGCGAGCGGGCGAAGCTGCTGAAATAGAAAACAGCCGGCCCCGGAGGGCCGGCTGTTTTTCACGGCTTCTTTGCCGTCTCTTCGCTTTTCTCGTCCGGGGCCGGCGGTTCAGGCGTGGCGCTCTGCTCCGCGGCGCGCAGCGGCGCGTGTCCCGGCAGCGCCAGATTGATGATGAGCGCCACTATGACGCCTATCACCGTGTCCAGCAGCCTGTTCACCGCATACGTGTACGGGTTGGCGTCCGACACGTGGTAGACGGTTACGCCGAGGAAGACTATGCAGGTAAAGCTGCTCACACTGGGCTTGTGTATGGCCAGCGTGACCAATATGATGGGTATGAGCAGCAGCGCGAGTATCAGCAAATAGAGCGGCATAAACTGCTGGGTGTGCAGTTTTGTCTCCATAAACAGAACGGCCACGCCGAACACGCCCCCTATCGCCGTGCCCGCGAAGCGGTTGAAGGAGTTCTTTATCGTGGCCTCCGTGCTCTTTTGTATGCAGATAACGGCCGCAATCATGGAGAAGAAGTTCAGCCCATCGCGGTCGCGCAGCCAGCCTATGAGCCCGCATATGAATACGGCAATCACGGTCTTTATGATGCGCATACCCACATGGATGTGGTAGTGCTCCTCCACGTTGTTGTCAAAAATTATGTCCCGCCAGCGTTTCATATCGCACCTCGCCCCCATTATATATCAGTCGGGGGCGGTTTGTCAAAGCCGCGCGGAAGCCGGGCGGGACTGTCCCCAGGCGGCGCCCGCCAGGACCAGCGCCGCGCCGGCCAGCTGCAGCGGCGTCATGCTCTCGTGCAGGAACACTGCGGCGAAAATGAGGGCCGACACGGGGTCCACATAGCCGAAGAGGGCCACGGTGCGCGCGCTGAGGCGGTTCATGCTGGAGAAATAGAGCCAGCAGGCCAGCGCGGTGTTGACCAGGCAGAGGAAGAGCAGGGCGCCGGTCCCCCGCGCGTCGTCCGGGAAGCGCACACTGCCCCCCGAGAGCAGCACATAGCAGAGCATGACCGCGGCGGCTATCGCCATCTCCACGGTGGTCAGGCCCAGGCCGCCCACGCCGCTTATCTTTTTGTTGAAAATTATCAGCCCGGCGTAAAACACCGCGCTGCCCAGCCCCACAAGCAGCCCGCGCGCGCTCACGGGCGAGTCGCCCAGGCCCACGGCCAGCACCAGGCCCAGCACGGCCGCAGCCATGCCCAGGTACGCGCGGGGCGGCTGGCGCTCGCGCAGCAGCAGCGGCGAGAGCAGCAGCACCATCACCGGCGCGGTGTAGTACAGCAGCGTGGCCAGGGAGACGCTCATCAGCTTGTATGCCTCGAAGAGCAGCGCCCAGTTGGCCCCCAGGCAGACGCCGGCGCAGAGCAGTTTGGGCGCTTCCCGGCGCAGCGCGCCCCTGTCCAGCTTTGAGCGGCTCAGGAGCAGCACCAATATCAGCGCCGAACCGCCTATCAGCGTGCGCATGAGCACTATCTCCTCGCTCGGCAGCGGCACGTAGGAGGCTATGACCCCGTTCGAGCCGAATATGAGCAGCGCCACTATGTATTTTATCGTCTCCCGCATGGCCGCGCCTCCGTTTCTCAATAGCAAAAGAGACACAGCATAAGCTGTGTCTCTTTCGTGTTGGCACTGACCTATCTTCCCAGTCCGTCTCCAGACAAGTATTTTCGGCACAGGTGAGCTTAACTTCCGTGTTCGGAATGGGAACGGGTGGACCCTCACCGTTAAAAGCACCAACTGTGGTACACCATCAGGGACTCGAACCCTGGACACCCTGATTAAGAGTCAGGTGCTCTACCAGCTGAGCTAATGGTGCG
>CALWYL010000042.1 GCA_944385765.1 uncultured Oscillospiraceae bacterium | reverse complement strand
CTCAACAAGGTGGGCACCAACCTGCCCAGCCACTGCGACATGAACAAGACCACCGGCATCGACATGACCACCGGCTCCCTGGGCCAGGGCTTCTCCTGCGCCGTGGGCGTGGCCGTGGGCTCCAAGCTCTCCGGCGACGGGGCCACCATCTACACCATCATCGGCGACGGCGAGAGCCAGGAGGGCCAAATCTGGGAGGCGGCCATGTTCGCCGCCCACCGCGGCCTGGACAACCTCATAGCCTTCACCGACGCCAACAGGATGCAGATAGACGGCATGGTGGACGAGGTCTGCTCGCTGGGCGACCTGGACGCCAAGTGGCGCGCCTTCGGCTGGCACGTGCAGAGGATAGACGGCCACGACTGCGAGGCCATACACGAGGCCATAGCCAAGGCCAAGGCGGAGAAGGGGCGCCCCTCCATGATCATACTCAACACCGTGAAGGGCAAGGGCGTCAGCTTCGCCATCGAGGCCGGCGTGGGCTGCCACAGCATGAGCGTGACAAAAGAACAGTATGAGTCCGCGATGGACGAGTTAGCGAGGTGAAGGTCATGGAGATGAGAAAGGCATTCTGCAACTACATGCTTTCAGCCATGGCTGAAGACGAGCGCCTGTGCGTGCTCGACGCGGACCTGGGCAACGCCGACGGGACGCTGCCGCTGAGGAAGGTTTTCCCCCAGCGGGCCTTCGACGTGGGCATCGCCGAGCAGGACATGGCCTCCATAGCGGCCGGGCTGTCCTCCTATGGCTTTGTGCCCTTCATAACCAGCTTTGCCTGCTTCGCCTCCAGGAGAATCTGTGACCAGGTGGCCATCTCCTGCGCCTACGCCAGGCAGAACGTGAAGATAGTGGGCACGGATCCCGGCATAAGCGCGGAGCTCAACGGCGGGACGCACATGGCGGTGGAGGATCTGGGCGTGCTGCGCAGCATCCCCGGCATCGTGCTCTTCGAGCCCTGCGACGAGACGGAGCTCATAAAGGCCCTGCCCCAGATAATCGAGCGCCCGGGCCCGGTGTATATCCGCCTGCACAGGAAAGAGGTCAAGGACCTCCACGGCGAGGACTACGCCTTTGAGCTGGGCAAGGCCGATGTGCTCAGGCGCGGCAGCGACGTGAGCATCTTCGCCACCGGCAGCATCATGGTGAACAACGCGCTCGCCGCCGCCGAGGAGCTGCAGGCCGAGGGCGTGAGCGCCGAGGTCATAAACATCCACACGATAAAGCCGATAGACGTGCAGGCGGTGAATGAGTCCCTCGCCAGGACGGGCGCGGGCGTGACCTGCGAGAACCACAACGTCATCGGCGGGCTGCACTCCGCCGTCTGTGAGGCGGCGGCGGCCGGCTGCCCCGCGCCTGTGGAGGCCATAGGCTTCCAGGACGTGTGCGGACAGGTCGGCAGCGCCAAGGAGCTGGCCCAGGTGTTCCACATGACAACCGAGGATATCGTCGACGCCGCGCGGAGAGCCATTTCGCGCAAGAGTCGATAATATTGATAATTTTACAGGAGGCAAGAGATGAGCAAGGTAAAGATGACGCCGAGCGAGGCGATGGTAGAGGTACTGTTGCAGGAGGGCGTTAAGCACGTGACGGGAATAGTGGGCTCGGCATTCATGGACATGCTGGACCTGTTCCCGGACGCGGGGATAAAGTTCATACCGGTGCGCCATGAGCAGACTGCGGCGCATATGGAGGATGCCTTCTCCCGCATCACCGGCGTGGCGGGCGTGTGCACGGCGCAGAACGGCCCCGGACTGACGAACATGGTGACTTCGGTGGCGGCGGCGAACATGGCGCACACCCCGATGGTCATCATCGGGCCCTCTGCGGGCAGCTCTACGGTCGGCTGGGACGGATTCCAGGAGTGCGACACGTGGAACCTGTTCAAGCCCATAACCAAGGCCTCTCTGCGCGTGCCGCATCCGAGCCGCGCGGGAGACGTGCTGAGGACGGCGTTCAGGATAGCGTACGCCGAGCGCGGGCCGGTGTTTGTGGACATCCCGAGGGACTACCTGTACGGCGAGGTTGATGAGGAGATCATGCCTCCGTACAAGTACAGGGCGCTGGTGCCGCACGGAGTGGCGGACACGGAGGAAATCAAGCGCGCGGCTGAGATGATTTACGCGGCGAAGAAGCCGGTCATCATCTCCGGCAGGGGCGTGGTGGACTCCGACGCGTTCGACGAGGTGAAGGCGCTGGCGGAGTATCTGACCGCGCCTGTGGCGCTGTCGTACCTGCACAACGACGCCTTCCCGGCGGATCACCCGTACTGGGTGGGGCCGATCGGGTACATGGGAGCCAAGAGCGCTATGCTGGCGCTGAAGGACTCGGACCTGATTCTGGCGATAGGCAGCCGGCTGAGCGTGTTCGGAACTCTGCCGCAGTACGACATCAACTACTTCCCCGATGAGGCGAAGATAGTACAGATCGACGTCAACCCGAAGCAGATAGCCAGGAAGCACCCGGTGGACGTGGCTCTGGTGGGCGACGCGAAGAAGACCGCGGCGGCGCTGCTGGAGTCTCTGAAGGCCCTGGGGAGCAAGGAAGTCAACGCGGAGCGCGTGAAGGAGATAGAGAAGCTGCGCGCGGACTGGGACAAGGAGATAGAGGACCTGGCGATGGTTCCGGGCAACCCGATGAACCCGAGGCGTGTGCTGCTTGAGCTGAGCCGGAGGATGCCGGAGAACGCGATACTGTGCACGGACATCGGCAACGTGGCCTCGACGGCGAACAGCTACTTCCGCTTCACGAAGCCGAAGAAGCACATAGCTGCGCTGACGTTCGGCAACACGGGCTTTGCGTATCCGGCCGGCCTGGGCGCGAAGATGGCGAGCCCGGAGGACCCCGTGGTGTGCATCATCGGCGATGGAGCGTGGGGCATGAGCCTGCACGAGATAAGCACGGCTATAGAGCACAAGCTGCCGGTGATAGCCTGCGTGTTCAGGAACGGCGCGTGGTGCGCCGAGAAGAAGAACCAGGTGGACTTCTTCAACAGCCGCTTCATAGGCGTGGACATACCCAACCCCGTGAGCTTTGTCCCCGTGGCCAAGGCCCTGGGTGCGAACGGCGAGAGGATAGAGAAGCCCGAGGACATCGGCCCCGCTTTCGAGCGCGCGCTGAAGTCCGACGTCACCACCGTGCTCGAGTTCGTGGTGGACGGCACCCAGCTGGCGCCCCCGTTCAGGCGTGACGCCTTCCAGATGCCGACCAGGTACCTCGACAAGTACGCGCACCTGGACTACCGCCGCTGGATGCAGGACTGAGACTGGAAATTTGAGTTGAAAATCGTCAGCCGCCCGGGGCCCGGCCCCGGGCGGTCCGATAAAGCGGGACACACGCGAAAAAAGAGCGCCCCCACAGGGAAAACCTGTGGGGGCGCTCCCAATTTGGGAGAGAATTATGGATCCCCGGCACCGCCGAGGCGATGCCGGGGACCAAATAGGAAACAGGGCCCGGAAGTAAGCTGATTTAGCAGGTGGCGCCGCCGACGAGGTGCAGCTGGGCGTCGAGTATGGCCTGCTTGCGCTCGAGGACGTCGTCGGAGAGGAGCTGGGCGATGAAGTTGTCGGCGCCCATGCGGTCGAGGGTGCGGCCGAAACGCTCGCCGGTGATGCCCTGCTCGCGGTAGAGGAGGATGCACTTCTCGATGAGCTTCATGACCTCGTCCTCGCTGTAGATGCCGGGGAGGTAGTCGGGGTAGCGCTGGGTCTTGCCGAAGATGCCGCCGATGGAGACCTTGTAGCCGCGGGCCTTTTCCTCGATGCAGTCGAAGGGGCACTCGCCGATGCACTTGCCGCAGTTGGTGCACTTGCTGTGGTCGAGCACGAGGTTGCCGTCCTCATCCCTGGTGGTGGCGCCGACAGGACACTTGTCGACCACGGAGCACTTGCCGCAGGCGTTGCAGAGGTCGGGATCGTACTCGGGCACGCTCTGGCCCATGATGCCGAAGTCGTGGAAGGCGGGCTTGACGCAGTTGTTGGGGCAGCCGCCGATGCCTATCTTGAACTTGTGGGGCAGGCGGACGGTGTGCCACTTGACGTAGAACTCGTTGAACACGCGCTCGCAGAAGGCCTGGGTGTCCATGAGGCCGTGGACGCAGACGCTGCCCTTGCAGGAGACGACGGGGCGGACCAGGGAGCTGGTGCCGCCGACGTACAGGCCGACGGACTGGATGTCCTCGAAGCACTGCTCGATGTTCTCATAGGGGATGCCCTGAATCTCCACGGTGAGGCGGGTGGTCATGGCTATCTTGCCGTTGCCGTACTTCTTGGCGCAGTCGGTGAGCATCTGCATCTGCTCGGCGTTGAACACGCCGTTGGGGGAGATGACGCGCTCGATGAAGTGCTCGCCGTCGTTGGTGAGGATTATGCCTCTTGCCTTGAGGGCCTTCTTCTGGTCGTCGTTAAGGTTGAGCATTTTGTTTTCCCTCCGCTATAGTTTAGTTCAGATGTCTATCTTCTGGTTGAGCTCGAAGTTGAATATGGTGCCGCCCTCGACCACGTTGACGTCGCTGTAGCCGTAGCGCTTCATGCGGTTCTGGGCCATGTAGCTGTTCTTGCCCTCCAGGCAGATGAGGGCAATCTTCTTGTCGGTGGGCAGGCCGTCAATCTCGCCGTTGATGCTGCCGACGTCGACGTGTTTCAGAGTGGGTATCACGGGGGTCTTGCCCACGTCCAGCAGGAACCAGTCGCCGTCCACGTTCAGGGCCTTGAAGGTGTCGCCCTCCAGGTTGCCGTCCATCTTGTTCTCCAGCGCCTCGGCGGCGATGGCGAAGGGGTGGATGACGGAGGAGAAGGGGGGAGAGTAGGCGAAGTCCATGTCGTCGAACTTGTCAATCGTGGCGCCGAGGGAGATGGCGGTGACGCCGATGTCGACTATCTTGTCCACGGTGCCCTTGCCCAGGACCTGGACGCCCAGCAGCTTCCTGGTGGACTTCTCAGCCACGAGGCGGATGCTGAAGTGCTCCATGTCGGGGTAGAACTTGGCCTTGTCATAGCAGGTGATGGTGACGTGCTCGGCGTCGTAGCCGGCCGCGCGGGCGGCCTCGATGCCCAGGCCGGTCTTGCCCACGTTCACGCCGGGCAGCTGCAGCACGTTGGTGCCGAGGACGCCGCGGAAGGTGTGGGTGGCGGTGCCGGCTATCGCCTTGGCGCAGAGGCGGGCGGCGATGTTGGCGGTGGAGCCCATGGGGGTCCAGTTGTTCTTGCCGGTGATGAAGTTCTTCACCATGGCGCAGTCGCCGGCGGCGTAGATGTCCTCGTCGTTGGTGCGCATGTTGCCGTCCACGTCGAGGATGCGGGTGCCCTCGACGAAGTTGAGGCCGGAGCCCTCGAGCCACTCGGTGTTGGGGCGCACGCCGATGGAGAGGATGACCATGTCGGTCTTGATGGCGCGCCTGCCGGTGCGGACCTTCTGCACCTTGCCCTCACCCTCAAAGCCGACGATGCCGTCGTTGAGGAAGGTGGGGATGCCGTGGTCGGCCAGCTCGTTCTCCGCGAAGGCGGCGAAGTCGCCGTCGTAGCCGGGGAGGATGTGGGGGGCCATGTCGATGATGCTGGAGCGCACGCCCAGCTTGGTGAGGTTCTCGGCCATCTCCAGGCCGATGGCGCCGCCGCCGACAATGACAGCGCGCTTGATGCCGCCGGCGGCCACTGCGGCCTTGATGGCGTCAGCGTCGTCGGGGTCGCGCAGCGTGAAGATGTTCTCCAGGTCGATGCCGGGCAGATTGGGCTTCACGGGGCGGGCGCCGGTGGCAATCACCAGCTTGTCGTAGCCGTAGGTCAGGTCCTCGCCGGTCTTGACGTTGGTCGCGTAGACCACCTTGGCCTCGCGGTCGAGCTTCGTGGCCTTGATGCCGGTTATCACCTCGGCACCGGTGAGCTCGGTGAAGCTCTTCGGCGTGTTTTCCAGCAGGGTCTCCTTGTCCTGGATGACCTGGCCGATGTAGTAAGGCAGACCGCAGGCGGCGTAGGATATGTAGTCGCCCAGGGTTATGACCGTCACGTCGGCGGCGTCACCCATCTCGCGCTTGAGCTTGGCGGCGGCCTTGGTGCCGGCGGCGACACCGCCGACTATCAGGATTTTCATATAAAGCTCACTTCCCTATTTACCTATTACACTGTATTTATAATTACAGCTTTTCGACCACACTATATCACAAACAGGCGGCTTTGTTAAACATCAAACTACTTATGGCAACAATAAGCGTTTACTTATATCAAGAGCCTGAATTTAGGTTTGCTGTTCATATCTGGTAAAATCCCGGCAGGCGTCGATGAAGCTCTGGATGGGCTTGGATATGTACTTGTCCTTGTGATAGACGACGTCGAAATAGCGGTCCAGGCGCAGGTCGCTGATGGTGCAGACGCAGAGGCGGCCGGAGGCCGCCTCGGACCGCACCAGCCGCTCGGAGACCACGCTCACGCCGTGCCCGTCGGCCACGGCGTTCTTTATGGCCTCGGAGTTGCAGCAGGTCCAGCTCACGTTGATGGGCAGGTGCTTGCCGGCCATCTCGGACTCGAACTGGGTGCGCGTGCCGCTGCCGGGCTCGCGCAGTATGAAGGGCTCGTCGCCCAGCTCCTGGGCGGAGACGCTGTCCCGGCCGCAGAACCTGTGCCCGCGGGGACAGGCCAGCACCAGCTTGTCCGCTATCACGTGCTCGGTGTAGAGCTCGGGGTTGGTTATCTTGCCCTCCACCAGGGCCACGTCAATCTCGTTTTTCAGCAGCTTCCCCTCCAGCGCGCGGGTGTTCTCCACCAGCACCTGGGCGTTGAGCTCGGCGTTTTGCGACTTCAGCCTCAGCAGCAGGGGGCTTATCACGCAGGTGCCCACCGTGATGGTGGCCCCCACCCTTATCCTGTGCCGCTCGCCGCTGCCCAGCAGGAACTCCTCCATGTCCGACTTGACGGAGAAGTAGCTGCGGGCATAGGACAGCAGCTCCTTGCCGGCGTCGGTGAGGAAGAGGCCGCGGGAGAGGCGCTCGAAGAGCACCACGCCGTACTCCTGCTCGATGGAGGCGATGGCCTGGCTGACGGAGGACTGGGTGATGTAGAGCGCGCGGGCGGCCTCGGTCATCTTGCCCAGCTCGGCCACGGTGACGAATATCTGCAGATTTCTCGATGTCATGACAATCACCCTATGCATTAGTATTATGTTATTAACTTTATGAGTATTTTAATAATTTACATATATGATGTCAAGTGTTATTCTTGTTTTACATTAAAATGCTAAGAGGGGGCGGAAAAATTGGGCTTTTTGACATCGAGTGCCTTCAGCTGGCTGCTGCTGGCCGTATGTGCCGCCGCGGCGCTGCTATACGCCCTGATAAGGCGCCGGGAGATGCCCGAGGGCAGGGCGTCCCGGGCGGCTGTGCTCGTCTGCGTGGCTCTGGCGCTGGCGGCCACGCTGATAGGCAGGGCGCAGCGCTATGTGGGCGCGCCCATGCTGGGGCTGCTGATGGGCATGCTGCTGGTGAACCTGGCCCCGGCGGGCTGGTTCAGCTCCGACTACCGCCGGGCCTCCGCCTTCATGGGCAAGACCTATCTCAGCTTCGGCATAGTGCTGCTGGGGGCCACGCTCTCCTTTGAGGACCTCTTCAACGCGGTCTACGCCCTGCCGCTGATAGTCTTTAACATGCTGCTCTCCTTCGGCGTGGCCTATCTGGTGGGCGGGAGGCTGATGGGCGTCTCCGGCAATGTCTGCACCCTGGTGGGCAGCGGCACCTGCGTGTGCGGCGGCACGGCCATCGCCGCCATCTCGCCCGTCATCGGGGCGGAAGAGGAGGACACGGCCTATGCCATGACGGCCATCTTCCTCTTCGACATGCTCGCCTGCCTGGGATACCCCTATTTCGCCATGCTCATAGGCATGAACAGCGAGCAGTTCGGCTTCCTGGCCGGCTCGGCGGTGAACGACACCTCCTCCGTGGTGGCGGCGCAGGAGACCTACGCCGCGCTGAACGGCCTGCAGGACTATGCCCTGCCCACGACCATCAAGGTGGTGCGCACGACCATGATAATCGTGCTGACGCTCATATTCTCCGCCGTCACGGCCAGGAGGCGCGCCCGCGAGGGCGCCGCGGCGCTCGCCGGCGGGCGCGGGGCCTCCTTCTGGGGCGCGCTGCCGAAGTTCATCCCCGTGTTTCTCCTGATGATAGTCGCCAACACCCTGCTCGCCAATCTGGCCGCCGGCGCGGAGCTCTACGAGGAGGCGCTGCAGCCCCTATTCTCCCAGGCCTACAAGTTCATGGTGACGGTGGCCCTCTCGGCCATAGGCTTTAAGATTAGCTTCCGCGAGCTGTTCACCAAGGGGCTGCGGCCCATAGCCCTGGGGGGCTGCACCTGGTTTGCCGTTTTCCTCTCCTCCCTGGCCTTTTCGCTTGCCTTTGCCTGAAAATGAACAGAGAAGCTGCCGGGAGGCCCTGTGGCCTCCCGGCAGCGGTTTATTGGGCGTCCGGCCCCGGCGGCAGGGGGATGCGCCCCAGCTTGCCGAGGAGATAGCGCTTTTTGTACTTGAGCTCGGCGCAGGCGGTTACGCGGCGGTAGTATATGGGATTGGCGGCGCCGCCCACGATGCCCACCAGGGGCAGGCCCTGGACGAACTTTATGGCCAGCATGTCCACGGCGAAGGCCGAGGCCGTGCGGGACATCTGCCTCTCCAGCTCCGCGGCGTCCGGGCAGCGCGGGTCGGACATGAGGGCGTCCAGCTCCCCGCTCAGCCGGCGGCGCTCGCCACCTGAGCTGAGGGAGAGGTGCATGAGCTTGAGTATGAACAGCTGCTCGCGCGCGCCGGAGCAGCTGAAGCCGTAGCTCATGGCGGTGGAGTATATGCCGCGCAGCAGCAGGCCCAGGAAGATGACTATGTCGGGCAGCCCGATGCCCAGCGCGCCCAGCACCAGGCCCTCCAGCGCGCTGAGGGCGGTGTTGAGGGCGTTGGAGCGGCGGGCGCCGCCGTACATCCGGCGCAGCTCCGCGCGCCCGGCCCGGCGGTCCACGGCGGAGTCGCGCACGGCGTAGAGCGCCGCCAGCTCCTCCGGGCGGCAGCCGCGCTCTATCCAGCCCGAGCCGCTCTCGAAGAGCAGGGAGAAGGCCCTGGAGAAGGCGGCCTTGAGCCCGTCGGCGGCCTTGGGGGGGATGCGGCTCTCCAGCCTGGCCTTCCAGCCGCCGGGGCCGGGAGCATCGGCGCGGCGGGAGAGCCAGGCCTCGCGCCTCTCCACCGACTTCAGGGCGCGCTCCAGGTCGGCGCGGCCGCGCCCGTCAGCCATTGCCGTCCCCCTTCTGGGCGTGCCAGCCCAGGCTCAGCATCTGCTCCCAGAGGTTGAACTCCAGCTCCGGGGGGTCCTCCCAGACCTCCACGTAGTCCGTGCCGTCGGTGTACTTCACCCGGGTGAGGGCCCCGCCGGAGCAGATGAGGAACCAGCGCTCACAGCGATTGTCGTACAGGTAGTCGTAGGAGTCGAAGCAGGGGAAGCGCTCGATGATATAGAGCACCTCGCGGCCGTAGACATCGCGGCAGAGGTCGCATTTGAAGCCGCAGTCCCGGACCACCTTGCGGCGCAGCTGGCGGATGTGCCCGTAGCGCCGCCCGGCGGCGATGAAGCCCCTCTTCACGGGAAAGCTGAAGCGCTGCCCGGAGGGCTCGCGCTGGCGCAGGGGACGGCCCTCGCCGTCCAGCTCCCGGCTCACCCAGAGCAATTTGTAGGAGGCGCTCCGGCCCAGGGAGGTTTTGAGGCTCTTGCCCGGACCGGGGGAGATGAGGACCATGTCGTCGCGGGTGCCGGACAGCAGAGCGCGGAACAAACGGAATGGCATAGGTGTCTCCTTTCTGCGCGGCCCGCTGGCCGCGGCGGCTCAGAAATCGTCCCTGAGGCGGTCGGTGTCCTCGTCGGCGTCGCCCTGCGTGTCCTCGAGGGTGTCCGTTTCGGGGGACGGGCGCTCGATGGAGGCGTGGGGGCGGGGGATGGCCGCCCGCTCCGGGTCGAGCTCCAGCGGGAGCGCCTCGGCGGAGAGGGCCTCCAGCATTTCCGCCGCCGCGCGGTTGAACGGGGCCGTCTGGGCGGCGGACTGGGTGAGCGCGCGCCGGCAGGCGCTGCCGGCCACGGAGAGGCTGCCGGCGAAGAGGGCGTTGAAGACCAGAGCCGGCGCGGCGGCGGCACAGAGCATGGCGGAACCCACGAGCTGCGCCGCGCGCAGGCGGCGCCGCGCCTGGGCGGAGGTTAGGCGGCGGATGAAACAGGCCGTCTTGAGGGCGGACTGCTGCGCGCAGACGGCGGCCGTGTACTGCTCCAGGGTGGGCATGTCGTCCCCGCCCTCGCTGCAGGCGGCGGTGTAGAGCGCGAGCGCCTCCCAGGCGGAGCGGTTGTGTTCCCCGCTGCGCCGCCTGAGAGAGGCCGCCGCGGCGGCGTCCGCGGCCTCCGCCGCGGGCAGCTCCGGCTCGGGCAGGGAGAGCAGGGCCTCCAGGGCGTGCTGTTCCAGCCCCGGCAAGTCGCCGCCGGCGGCGGGTGCGCCGGGCGCCGCCCCGGAGGAGACCAGGGGCAGCAGCCCCGAGAAGCGGTACAGGGCCTCGCCCCTCTCGCGGGGAGGGGAGCCGGGGCAGAGGGTGTGCGCGTACTCAGATGCAAAGGCGCGGGGGTCCTCCTCCGCCAGGGAGGACCAGGCGGCGAAGCGCTCGGCGGTGTCCAGCACGGCGCGGGCCATCAGCCGGCCCTGGGCGGGGGACTTGCCGGGCCTGAACTCGCAGTATGTCCGGCTGAGGACCTCGGAGCAGTCCAGGCCCTCGGCGCTCCGGGCGACGATGTAGGAGAGGCGCTCGATGACGGCGCCGCTGGGGCGGGTGGCTGAGCTTTCCATGTCCGCGCCTCCCCTCAGCCGGCGCAAAGGCGGTCCAGGGCGTTGTTCTCCAGGCGGTCGGCGATGCGGGGAAAGCGGCCGGAGAGCTCGTCATAGAGCGCGCGGTCATAGGACGCCTGGGGCGGCTCCACACCCTGGGGGAGCTCGTATTTGACGTGCAGGCGGCCGTCCTCCCCCTCGTACCGGTGGAGGTATTCCCGGCGGAAGAGGGCGCCGTCGGCGGCGGGGACGAAGTTGCCGCGCAGCAGCCGCAGGTAACAGGCGGCTATGCTGTCCAGGTTCTCGCTGCTGCTGCCGTAGGTGGACAGGGTGGCCGAGCGGGCGAGGCGGCACACGCTCTCCGCCCAGTCGGCGGCCTTTATCGGCAAATCGAGCGGCGAACCCAGGCCGCGCAGGGCGGAAACCACCACCTTGGATATGTCCGCGCCGGTGAGGAACTTGCCCGTCTCGGTGAAGGCGGCCATTATGGCGTCGAGGCAGTGCCCGGCGCTGTAGCAGTCGTCCTCCGGCCGGGAGACGCCGTTGTCGAAGAGCAGCGGCTGCTCCAGGGACAGGCCGCGGCTCCTGGCCTCGTCCAGGCGGCTGCGCTCAGCGCGGCGCATTTGCTCCCGGAACAGGTCCAGGCACTCGGCGTATGTGGGCATGAACACGGCAAAGAGCTCGTCGAAGCGGCAGCTGCGGAAGAACTCCCGCGGGAGGCGGCTGATGTCGTTCGCGGTGGCGAATATGAAGCAGGCGCGCTCCTTGTCCTGCATCCACTCCAGCAGCCGGCCGAACATCCGCTTGAAGGTGCCGCTGTCGCTGCCGCTGGAGGCGGCGCTGAAGCCCTTGTCCAGCTCCTCTATCCAGAGGATGCAGGGGGCCATGGCCTCCGCCTGGCTGAGGGCCAGGCGCATGTTGCGCTCGGAGTCGCCCACATAGCCGCCCATGAGCTGGTCCACGCTCAGCAGCAGGAGCGGCAGCTGTTCGTCCCACTGGTAGTACAGTATCTTGGCCGCCTCGGACTTGCCGCAGCCGGGCACGCCGCAGAGCAGCACGCCGTTGAGGGGCGGGGTGCCGCGCTCCAGGAGACAGTCCTCCGGGGCCAGCATGCCGGACTTGTTGTCGTTCACCCACCTGGTGTAGGCGTTCATGCCGGCGAGGGCGCCCTTTTTGGGCTTGCAGAGGGTGAGCAGCCCGCCGTGGCGCAGGAGGGACTGCTTTTTCATGTCCATGACCGTGCGGCGGCGCCTGGGGGGGTCGTCTATCAGCCGCACCCCGCGCTCCGTGCGCGCGTTGAAGAGGCGGAAGACCAGCCTGCGGGCGTCGTACAGCCCCAGCCCGGCCAAATCGGAGACCAGCTCCTGCATGTCGTCGCCGGAGAGCGGCTCGTGGCCGTTTTCTGCGCACATCGTCTCCAGCAGGCGCATGAGCTCGCGCTTGCTGGGGAAGGGCACCTCCACGAGCTCCGTATAGGGCTGGAGGTCGGCGGGCAGCAGGGAGATGTCCCCGTACAGCAGCACGCAGCTGCAGCGCAGGGGGGAGCTGTTGTCGCGGCAGGAGAGGTAGCTGCGGACATAGCTGCGCAGGGCGGGTATGGCGCCGTGCTCGCCCTGCCTCGGCTTGGGGGAGTCCCGCTCGAGGGCGACGACGTATATGCCCGGCTGGCCGGCCCGCTCGAGGTCGCCGTCCATGGCGGCGGCGAGATGCAGCTTGTCGGGCCCGAAAAACAGGTTTTCACAGCGCGAGAGCCGGTCGGGGCGCGAGCGGATGAACTCGTAATACGCCAGCTCCTTGTCCAGATAGCCGTCTGGGCGCCGCACCAGGGCCACGAGCTCGCCGGAGAGCGCCACATCCTCCACCAGCTCGTACTCCATGGTGTCTATCATGATGAGCGGCGTCCGGGACTGGTAGGCCCGGCGGCAGTCATCCATCACCCGCTCCATCACGGAGCGGTTTTCAGCTCTGTCCATCAGCGTCTGCCTCCTAACTCTCTGAATTCGGCGCTGTCCAGGTTCGTGAGACCCTCGGCGTGTATGTCGGCCAGGTTCGAGACCACGGCCCCGCTGCTCTGCAGCACGAGGCAGACGGCGCCCCGCATGCTCACCTGTACGGCGCCGGCCGAGCGCAGGCGCCTGGCCGCATAGGGGAGGGCGCCCAGGGAGCAGTGGCTCAAATCCAGCTTCCCGCCGGGGAGTACGGCCGCCCAGCCGCTGCCGTCCGGCTCGGGCGCAAAGCTGACGACGTCGCCCGGGAGCTCCGCGCTCTGCTCCGGGAGGCTGTGCATGCGCCAGAAGAGCCTGTTACCGCGGCGGGACATGCGGCAGTAGCCGTTTTGCACCTCGAGCGGGTGCAGGAAGACGGGCCTGCCGCCCGCCAGGGTGATGTAGAGGTAATCCCCCGGGGCCACGGCCTCTCTATGGGGGTGCTCGTCATACGCGCCGCGGTAGAGCTCGAGCTCCACGGCCCCGCCGCCGGGGGCGGCCGCCAGGCGGCAGAGCGAGAGGCGCTCTCCGCGCGGCAGGCGCTGTATGCCCCGCGCGTCAAGCAGCACGCGGTAGGGCTCCGCGCGCGGTTCCAGCGTCAGCCGCCCGCCGTCCGGCAGCTGCAGCCAGCGGCCGGCGTCGCGCGCGAGGGGGCGCTTGAGATAGGCCGCGGCGGCGCAGGCCGGCTCCGGCACAGGTTCTCCAAGGGAGCGGCGGGCCAGGAGACAGCCCGCCGAGAGGGCGAGGAAAAAGCGCGACCGGGCCCATTGGGGGTCCGCGCCGGGCGCGGCCAGGGCGTCCCCGGCGGACTCGGCCAGGTCCCATACCGCGCGCAGGGTGCCGAGCACCCGCGCGTCGCCGAGCATGGAGCGCACGGCCCGCTCCTCGCGCGCATCGAGGAACATGTCCAGTTCCAGGTAATCCTGCGGGCGGGAGAGGGGGGAGTCCAGACACTCCCGGCCCAGGAAAACGGACTGGTACAGCACCTCGCTGTTGTATTTGTCCCAGGCGGAGAGGCAGCCCAGCTGCAGGACGGCGAAGCCGGCGGCGAGCTCGAGCTGGGAGAGGAAGTCCAGCGCGTCGAAGTGTTCGCGGAAGGCCAGGGGGCCCGTTATCTGCGCGCCGCCCATGCTGAATATGCCCATGCCTGTCACCCCTTTCCGCCCTGGCGGGCGCTCATTACCGGTTTGTGGAGGAGGCGATGCGCTCCTCGCCCGCGTCCTCGAATATCAGCAGCAGTATGCAGCCGAGGGCGCGCTCAAAAATCTCGAACATGGACTGATAGAAGGAGCCCAGGAGGGTGTGGCCCATGGGGGAGCTGTCGCCGTCCAGCTGGTTTTCTATCTCCTGTATTGCCTGCTTGCGCCTGGGGGCGCCGCGCAGGCGGTCCCATCTGCTGTACCATTTCCCGTCGCGCAGGCCGCGCAGGTTGGAGAGTATCTTGTTGCATTTGGCGCTGGAGAGCTCGCTGTCCTCGCACTCGTGGCTGTAGCGCATGTTGTCGAACTCCTCGCCGAATATCAGCGGCCCCAGGCCCAGCGTGCCCACGGTGACCAGCGCGACCACGCCGGCGTAGATGGAGCTGGACATGGCCGAGTGCCCCAGGGAGGAGCGCAGGTGGCCGTTGTAGGATATGCCGGACAGGAAGCCCTCCGGCAGCTCGAACTCCAGCTCCGGCAGGGGCAGGTCCTCGGTGAGCCGGGCGCCGTAGAGCTTTTGGGTGAGGCCGTTGAGCTGCACTATGGTCTCATAGCGGATGACGGAGCTGTGGGCGCGGAAGCTGTCCCGGAGCGTCTTTTCAAAGGCGACCCCGGCGCCGGGGTCGTCCTCTATGGCCTCCTCCGCCGCCCTGAGGATGGCGAGGCGGCTGTGGGGCAGGTTGTCGCAGAGCACGGGCAGCAGCCGCTCGTAGGCCCTGTCCATGGCGCGCACGTAGACGGACTCGGAGAGGCCGCGCAGGAACTTGTCGCCCTCCCGGCTGACCAGGGGCTTTATCACCCCGCTGAGGGAGGCGTTTATTTCGCCGGCGGCCTGGGACATGCGCAGATACATCTTGCACAGGCCCTTGGCCACAGCGGCGGAGGGGTCCTGGTCTGTCTCCACATCGTCCGGCCCCAGGCCCAGGAGCTCAGCCGCCAAGTCGCGGACAATCTGCCGGAACTGGGTGACATAGCTCGTGCCCCCGGTGAGTATCACCCTGCGCACGCCCGGGGGGCCGGAGCGCCTTCTCACGCGCTCCATGGAGCCGGCGACGAACTCCCTCACGCGCTCGCCCCAGCAGACGCCCTCCGTCCCGTCGGCGTAGGATATGGGGGTGTGCCAGACGGCCTCCTCCATGAAGCCGCCGTTCAGGACATAGGGGCACCTCCGGCCGTCGGAGAGGACGATGGGCGGCGGGTCCATCTCCTGGCAGCCGCCGACGTAGAAGCTCTCCTTGGAGAAGCGGACGGCCACCTGGCTGGTGGACTTCACGCTCTCGCCGCCTGTGAGGCCGTTATCCAGCAGCGCGCGCCGGCGTATGGCCGTGTCCAGGTCGTGCCCGCCGGTTTCGAGGCTCATGATGAGCATCAGCCTGCCCATGAGGACGTAGGTGACGTCGATGGTGGAGGAGCCCGCGTCGTAGATGAGTATGCCGCCCATTATGTCCAGGGGCCGGTCCGGCGCGCCGCCGGAGCCGGCGGCGTCGCTGCAGGCGGCGTTCATCATGGCGGCGTTGGACTCGGGCAGGATGGCCACGTTGGCGCAGCCGGTGGCGGCGCGCACCAGCTCGGCGAACCGGCGCATCTCCTCCGTGCCCGTCCAGTCCGGGGAGGCGGGGCAGCCGACCACCAGCAGCACGTCGCCGCCCTCCGCGGCGGAGCTGAGGAGCTCGTCGAAGCGCCGGGCGTTTTTCCACAGCTCGGCTATGTAGTCCCCCACGACCTGGCCGTAGTTCCGGCTGGTGGAACAGGGCTCATCCCAGTACTTGGGGGGCACCTTGAAGTTCTCGATGAGGTTGGGGTCGTTCCTGGCGGCGGGGCCGATGAACGCCTGGCCGTCCCGGTAGCAGATAAACGTGGGGATGGTGTTGCTGTTGCTGGAGAGCTTCAGCTTTTCAAAGACTGTGGCGCCCGTCTGGCTGAGGGAGCACTTGTAGGCCTGGGTCTCGGCGGCCCCGAAATCCAGGCCCACGATGAGCAGCCCGGGCCGCAGGTCCTTCAGAAAGTCGTAGAGGACGCCGTATTCATACTCGCGGTTGAGAAAATAGCAGCTGTGCCTCCGCCCATTTTTTGCCGTATCGGGCGCCATGTCACTCACTCCTCTCCGTCTGTCCGCCCGTATTTGTCCAGCAGATTGCGCTCTACGTCGCGGGCATAATCCCGCAGTGCGTTCAGATATTCCCCGGCCTGCATGGAGCCGGGCTGCGCGAGGCCCTGCACCCAGGGCTTGCGCAGAGTGAAGCGCAAATCCTCCAGCAGGCCCTCGTTTTCCATCCGCCTCAGGCTGATTTGCCGGCCGGCCTCGGCGACGGCCCGGTTTAAAGCCCTCTCGTTGCCCGCCACCCTGTGCTCCAGCACGCGCAGCAGGCTGTCGGGCAGGGTGTTCCCCTCCTCCAAGCGCGAGCGGAGCATGCGGGGCAGGGACTCGTAATAGGCGCCCAGGGGCGCCAATCCGGCGGCCCTGTACGCGTCGCCGAAGGAGGAGAGCTTGCCGGGCAGGGCCTCCAGCTCGGCGTCCAGGCGCCCGAGCGTGCCGTCCAGCTCGTCGAGCAGCCTGAGCATGGGGCCAATCCCGCCAATGTAGCCGCCGGCCCAGAGGTATTTCGCCTCACAGGGTCCCTCCGGCAGGCCGCCGCAGAACTCGACGAGCTGCCCGGCGAAGAAGGCGATGCCGCACTCGCCGTAATAGGCGTCGGAGACGGCGCGCTGCTTGCGGACGATGAGCTCGCACGCGGCGCTCACCTGTTTGAAAGCCAGCAGCTGGGGGCAGTGCCTGCGCAATCGGGCGAGGCAGCGCTCGTGGCGCATTTTCAGCTCCAGATAGCGCCTCCACTGCGCTCTGCGCCTCACCCAGACCGGGAGGTCGAGAGAGCTCACCGCGTCGGAGGCGTCCTCCAGCAGGCGCTCCCCGGCGCGTGCGGCCCGGGAGGCCAGGTCCTTAAAATCTCGGGTCAGTGACATTCTGCGGCCTCCTTAAAAGGGGGAGTCCGGGGAGGGGCCCAGGTGGTCGGCCTCCCGCTCCTCGTCCTCTTCTTCGTCGAAGTCCACATAGACGCCGTAGTCGTACCGGCAGCAGGCGAGGCGGTCTTTGAGGGACTGCCAGGCCTGGAGGGAGGCGTCGGCGCCCCTGCGTATCAGCTGCCCGAGCACTATCGCGGCCTCGCCGGCGTACTCGGGCGAGCGCTCGTAGAGCCAGCAGAGCCCGCTGCCCACCAGGGCGATGTAGCACCAGGAGAACAGGAAGGCGGCCATGGTGGTGGAGGCCATGAGCAGCTCGGCCGCGGTGATGATAAAGGCGAAGGTGCCGGCCAGAACCAGCGCCCTGGCGGCGGTGGCGCCCAGCTTGCCCAGGCGGACGGCGTCGCCCACCGCCTGCAGGTCGGTGCTGAGGCAGGTGTTGATGGCCGCCTGCTCCACGGTCATGTCGTTGCGGGTGAGGTACATGTGGAAGGCCGTCAGGCACTTGAGCTCATAGCCCTTCTGGCCGTAGGCCGCGGCGGTGGCCACGTAGTCGCCGGAATCGCCGAGGCCCTTGAGCACGCGGTCCATCAGCCTGGGGGAGAGGCCGGACTTGCCCACGCGGGAGATGAACTCATTGCGCAGCTCGGAGTAGGACATGGCGGAGTACTTGTCGTCCACCCCGTAGAGTTCCGCGTAGACCGAGCTGCCGTTCTTGCTCTCGAGCTCCAGGGGCAGGGCGCCGTCCTCGACCAGCCTCAGCCCGCGCAGGGCGTCCCTCATTATCTGCTCGCGGCTGCCGTAGCTGTCTATGCGGTCCAG
Organism: uncultured Oscillospiraceae bacterium; assembly: GCA_944385765.1. Lineage (GTDB taxonomy): Bacteria > Bacillota > Clostridia > Oscillospirales > Oscillospiraceae > Scatomorpha. The sequence continues at coordinate 926 of CALWYL010000042.1, read as the reverse complement.
GAAGGCGTTCACGCAGCAGACACTGTCGGAGCGGATGCCGTCGCGCAAATCGGTGTAGCGGGAGACCTGGTGCCTGATTTGCTCCGCCAGGTCCTCCGCCTCCTCGCGGCTGAGGTCGGAGCGGCCGAGCTTCAGCGGCATCTCCGCCATGACGGTGTCCAGGGACCAGCCGTCTTCCCTCCGCAGGACGGCGGAGTAAATCCCGGTGTGGTCAAGGGTGTTCAGAATGCCGGATTTCGCAGTATCCATTGATATGTCCTCCTTGAAAAAATCTGTTGGCCCGTTTCGTGAGTACAGGATACCAGATACTGCGGAGGGCGTATGTATCCCGGCGTGAAAAATATCGGGATAGCGGAAAATTTTTATGCCTGCGGGGCGTAACAGGCCTCGGGCGGATAGGGGTTGCCAAAATACCGCTCCCCGGTGGCGGAGTCGAGGGAGAACTCCTCCAGCAGCGAGGCCAGCTGCTCGGGGACATACTGCGCCCGGCCCTCGCGCTGCGCGCAGGCGAGGTGCATATAGGCGAGGAAGACGAGGTCGCACTCCATGTAAAAGCCGCTCTCTATGAGCGCCAGGAAATTCCAGCCCTCCTCCGGGGCCAGACGCAGGGCTATCACCAGCTTGAGCAGCGTGCCCTGGCTCACGGGACCGCGTCCGCCGGGCTCGAAGTGCCTCCAGGCCTTGCGGGAGATATAGGCGTCCTCCCGGAAGGCGGTGACGGTGAGGCCGCGGGCGGCTATGCCCCGCTGTATGGCGGACTTGAGGGGGCCGGCGTCGTCAAACTTGCCGCGCAGGAAGAGGCCGCGCAGCTCGTCCTCCTCGGCGGGAGTGAGGCCCAGGGCGCGGGCCAGCTTCTCCGCCAGGGCCCCGGAGGGATAGGCCCTGGCCCGGCGGAAGCGCCACCAGGTGGCCTCAGATATGCCGGC
>CALWYL010000041.1 GCA_944385765.1 uncultured Oscillospiraceae bacterium | reverse complement strand
CGCCCGTCACCGGCGCGCAGTATGTGACGCTGGTGCTGCGCGCGCTGGGCTACAGCGACCGGGAGGGCGATTTCAGCTGGGACGACCCGTGGGGCCTGGCGGGGGAGCTGGGGCTGGCTGAAACAGAGCCGGCCGGCGGCTTCACCCGGGGCGACGTGGCCGTGGTCTCCGCCGCCGCGCTCGACGTGCCGCTCAAGGGCACGGAGACGCCGCTGCTCTCCACCATAGGGCCCGCCGGGGGCGAGCAGGACGTCCTGGGCGGCAGGGAGCTGACGGACGGCGAGATATCCGCCCTGCTGGGGAAGAGCGCCGCCGAGATGCGCGCGGCGATAGGGACGGTGGCGGACGCCCAGGCGCTGCTGGACGCGCGCTATCCCAGCCTGTGGATGTCCTACCACATGTGGCTGGGGGAGAACAGCGGTGAGTTTGTCCTCCGCTCGGGGGCCGAGGTGCTCTCGCCGGAGAGCCCCGCCGCCGGACGCACCGATATCCCCGCCGCCATGACCTACCTGCTGGGCGACGACTGCGACATGCGCGGCATATACGCCTTCTGCTACAACAACGGCGAGCTCACAATAGCGGCCGCCAGCTGCCTGGTATCCGGGGGGAAGATACATGTCTTTGACCCCGCCGAGGGTGTGGAGAGCGCCGAGGGCACCGACTTTGGCGAGGGCTATATCCTGCCTGAGGCCGAGGTGAGCTCGCTGGCGGAGTACGCCGACCTGGCGCGCGGCGGGATGGACAGCCTGGCCTCGCTCTACTCCGTGGGGGGCGGAGCGGAGATAAAAGCCGAGGACGAGGGCTACATGACGCGCATACTCAGCCCGGCTGTCGAGCCAATCTACGCCGATGAGAGCCTGCGCGAGGAGGCAATGGGCCACATAAGGGCCGAGAATATCGGGAAGTACGACCTCTCCCGCGAGCTCGGCGGGCTGACGCTGAGCGCGGAGGAGGCCTATGCCCTGGTGGACGCCGAGCCCCAGGTGGTGAAGGAGCGGGTCAAGACCGCCGGAGACCTGCTGATGTACATGCTGGCCAGCCAAATCCAGCTGTGCAGCGACTTCTCCCTCACGCTGCCCGACGGCTACACCTGGCACTACAACTACACGGCCAGAGAGGTCATGGAGCTGAAGGTGGCCAACTGCGGGGCCTCTGCCAACCTGGCCAATTACCTGCTGGAGGGGGACTACGAGGAGATAGGCTTCATCGAGCACGCCTACGAGATAAACGGCGCCGGCGGGCATGTATACAACTACATCAAGTACGGCGGGAAGTACTGCATAGTGGACTTCAGCTCCTATCTCTTCAACAACTACAGCGTGGAGAACGAGCAGCGCGTGATGTATCTGGACACGCTCGAGGAGTACGGTGGGCGCTTTGGCGAGCTGTACGGCGGCGTGACGCTGGTGCTCGCGCACACCTCGACGGGCCAGCATGTGCCCAATGTCTTTGGGGACGAGTCCATGGGCAACAACCGCTATTACGTGCCGGAGGGCGCGGGGGTGGAGGTGCTCTACCAGTCCGACTCCCCCAGGGCCTATGTGTTCGCCACCACACCGCTGGACGTGGAGGCCTACCCCAGGCTGGACTGGCACAAATTCTGGTGAGAGGACAAAAAAGCGGCCCGGAGCGCGAGCTCCGGGCCGTATTCTGTATTTTACAGCACGCCGGCGAGGACCAGGGCCAGCAGAATGAAGGTGGCCAGCAGGAAGAGCGCCACAAGTACGAAGCCGAGGTGCTTCCGCCCGCCCACGGGGGCGGCGTGGCTCTCCGACTCCGGGACCAGCTTGGCGCGGCGCAGCGCGCCCACCACGGGCTTATAGAGCAGCAGAGTGGCCGCGGCGTTCATGCCGCCCTTGACGAGGTTGAAGGGCAAAAACACGGGCACCAGCATGTCGGCTATGGCCTCGCGGGGCATCTTCATGTAAATGGGGGTCACGAGGTAGTTCCAGAGCAGCATAAGCGCGGTCATGAGCACGACGCCGGAGATGAGGCCGGCTATGGCGCCCTTCATGGTGTGGTTTTTCTTGTACGCCCAGCAGGCGGCGCAGCAGAAACTGGCCGTGCCGATGATGTTCATCAGGCAGCCCCAGGGGCCCGTGCCGCTGATGGTTATCATCTCGATGAGGCAGACCACGACGGTCACCATGCCCGCGGCCATGGGGCCGTAGATGAAGCCGCCGATGCATATGACGACGTGCTTGAAGTCGAAGTCCAGAAAGTCGTTGACGCTGGGCAGAATCTTGGATATCCACATCACCACGTAGGCCAGGGCGGTGAGCATGCCCAGCGTGGCCAGCTTCTTTGAGTCGATGCGCGCAAAGGCGGGCGCGTGTTTCCTTGCATCCATGAAAATACACCTCTCACAAAAATTTGACGCCCGAAGGAATGTCTCCTGCGGGCGTAATTATTGCAAAGGTGCAAAATACGCATCTTCTTCCATCCAGACTTTAACTGTCGGTATCGGACTCGCACCGATTCATGCCGCTGCGCGGCTCGCGGACTATACCGCCGATCGGGAATTTCACCCTGCCCTGAAGACATCTGTTCGCTTGTCGCCCCTATGATAACACCGCGCGCGCCCCAATGCAAGCGGAAATTTGACTTTTCCACCCGCAGGGGTTAGTATGGGAAAAAACACCGGGGGTGAGAGGATGGCCGAGAGGGAGAGGAGCTGCTGCTTCACGGGCCACCGGGCGGCCAAGCTGCCCTGGGGCGACAATGAGCAGGACGCGCGGTGCCTGGAGCTGAAGCGGCGCATTGCCGACGCGGTGGAGGCCGTGTACGGCTCCGGCGTGCGGCACTTCATCTGCGGCATGGCCAACGGCTGCGACATGTACTTCGGCGAGGCGGTGCTGGAGCTGCGCGCGCGCCGGCCGGAGGTGACGCTGGAGGCCGCCGTGCCCTTTGAGGAGCAGGCGGGCCGCTGGGAGGAGCCGCTGAGGCGGCGGTACGCCCGGCTGCTGGAGAGCTGCGACTACTACACCCTGGTCTCCCGCGAGTACGCCCCCGGCTGCTACCAGCGGCGCAACCGCTACATGGTGGACGCCTCCGGCGTGCTCATAGCCGCCTACGACGGGCGGCCGGGGGGCACCATGGCCACCATGCTCTACGCCCTGCGCCGGGGGCTGGAGATAATAGAGATACCGGTATAAAAACAATTGACATACGCGGCAGATGTGGTAATATATTAGCGCGCTACCACATTAGCAGACTAAAGCTGAGCGGAGGACAGATATGGGGGACATCCTGAGGCGGGAGGAGCGGACGGCGCTCCGGCTGCGCGGGCTCTACGCCGCCATGGGCTACAGGCCGTACAAGATGGGCAAGTTCGAGGAATACGACTTCTACGCCGCGAACAAGCGGTTTTTGCAGAGCGGCGGCGTCTTGACCTTCACGGACACCACCGGGCGGCTGATGGCGCTCAAGCCGGACGTCACGCTCTCCATAGCCCGCGGAGCGGCCGCCGGCGAGGGGACGCTGAAGGTGTATTACGACGAGAGCGTCTACCGCGCGCCGGACCCCCAGGCCGGGTTCCAGGAGATAACGCAGGCCGGACTGGAGTGCATAGGCGCGGTGGACGCCTACGCCATGGGCGAGGTGCTCTATCTGGCGGCGGAGAGCCTGCGGGCCATCTCACCTGTCTTTGCGCTGGACGTCTCGGACATGGGCTATGTGCAGTCGCTGCTGCCGGAGCTGGGTCTCGCCGGGGAGGGCGCCTCGGCCGCCCTGCGCTCCCTGGGGGCGCGGAATGTGCCGGAGCTGCGCGCGCTGCTCGACGCATCGGGTGCTCCGGCGGGGCCGGCGGACAATCTCTGCCGCCTGGCGGCGGCCTACGCGCCGCTCTCGGAGCTGCTGCCGCAGCTGTCCTCCGCCGCCGTGAACGGGGGCATGCGCGCTGCCTGCGCCTCGCTGGAGGGCGTGGCGCAGGCCCTGAGGGGCTTCGGCTGCCTGGACGACGTGCGTCTGGACCTCTCGATAACCGCGGACATGGAGTACTACAACGGCCTGGTGTTCAAGGGCTATGTGCAGGGCGCGCCGGGAGCGGTGCTCTCCGGCGGGCGCTACGACGCGCTTATGCGCAAGCTGGGGCGGCCAGCGGGGGCCATCGGCTTCGCCGTATATCTCAACATGCTGGAGCATCTGGACGGCGGGGACGACGCGGAGGACGTGGACGTGCAGCTGCTCTGCGACGGCACGGAGGACCCGTGCGAGCTGGCCGCCAGGGTGCGGGAGCTGCGCGGCGCCGGGCGCAGCGTGCGCGTATGCCGCCGGGCAGGCGGGGGAGAGGGGGCAGAGAGGGATGCTTGACATTGCCCTGCCCAAGGGCAGGCTGGGCGAAAGGGCCCACGCCATCCTGGCCGCCGCCGGGCGCGGCTGCCCGGAGATACTGGAGCCGGGGCGGCGCCTGGTGTTTGAAAACGCCGCGGCGGGGGTGCGCTTTTTCTGGGTGAAGCCCTCGGACGTGCCCATATATGTGGAGCGGGGGGCGGCGGACCTGGGCATAGCCGGCAAGGACATACTGCTGGAGCACTCGCCGGACGTCTACGAGCTGCTGGATTTGGGCATAGGCCGCTGCTCGATGTGCGTGGCCGCGCCGAAGGGGTTCCGGGACAGCGGGGAGCGCACGCTGCGCGTGGCCACCAAGTTCCCCAACATAGCCCGCCGGCACTACGCGGGGCGCGGCCGGCCCATAGACATCATCAAACTGAACGGCTCCATAGAGCTGGCGCCGCTGCTGGGCCTATCGGACGTCATAGTGGACCTCGTGGAGACGGGCTCGACCCTGAGGGAGAACGACCTGCAGGTGCTCGAGAGGTTTTTGGGCATATCGGCCAGGCTGATAGCCAACAAAGCGAGCTGTAAATTCAAATACCGCGACATCATGGCCCTGGCGGGGGACGCCGCCGGGGCGGCGGAGGGAGTGTGCGCGAAATGATAAGGATAATGAGGCGGGGCGAGGTCAGCGAGAGCGAGCTGTTCGCCCGCAAGGTGAACTCCGGCGACGTGTCCGGGGTGGTGGCGGAAATCATAGCCGACGTGCGCGCCAACGGCGACGCGGCGCTGAAGAGGTACAACGAGAAGTTCGACCACGCCGTGACGGAGGAGCTGGAGGTGGCGGGCGGGGAGCTCGACGCCGCGCTGGCGGCCGTGCCGCGGCGCCTGGTGGAGGTGCTGGAGCGCTCGGCGGCCAACATCCGCGCGTACCACAGCCGCCAGGTGCGGCACGACTATATAGTCGCCGGCGCGGACGGCTCCGTGCTGGGCCAGAGGGTGATACCTCTGGAGCGCGTGGGGCTCTATGTGCCTGGGGGCACGGCTGCCTATCCCTCCTCGGTGCTGATGAACTGTATCCCCGCCAGGATAGCCGGCGTGGACGAGATAGTCATGGTCACCCCGGCCACGGGCGGGCAGGTGAGCCCGGCCATACTGGCGGCGGCTAGGGTGGCGGGTGTGGACCGGGTGTTCAAAGTCGGCGGGGCGCAGGCCGTGGCCGCCCTGGCCTACGGCACGGAGAGCGTGCCCCGGGTGGACAAGATAGTGGGCCCCGGCAACGCCTTCGTGGCCGAGGCCAAGCGGCAGGTCTACGGCCAGGTGGCCATAGACATGATAGCCGGGCCCAGCGAGATACTGATAGTATCGGACGCCAACACCCCGGCCGGCTGGCTGGCGGCGGACATGCTCAGCCAGGCCGAGCACGACCGCCTGGCAACGGCCATACTGATAACGGACAGTGCGGAGCTGGCCGTGGGCGTGCAGCAGGAGCTGGAGCGGCAGCTCGCGGCCCTGCCGAGGGAGGAGATAGCCCGCGCGTCCATCGAGAACAACGGGAAAATCATAGTTACGGACGACCTCTCGGAAGCGCTGGACATAGCCAACGCCATCGCCCCGGAGCACCTGGAGCTCTGTGTGGACAACCCCTTCGACTACCTGGGGCGGGTGAAAAACGCCGGGTCAATCTTCCTGGGGCGCCACAGCCCCGAGCCGGTGGGCGATTACCTGGCCGGCACCAACCACACGCTGCCCACGATGGGCACGGCGCGCTTTTCCAGCCCGCTGAGCGTGGACGACTTCGTGAAAAAGAGCTGCTTTTCCTACTACACGCCGCAGGCCCTGGAGGCCGCGGCGGACGACATAGCCCTCTTTGCCGACACCGAGGGGCTGCACGGGCACGCGGTCTCGGCCACCATAAGGCGGGGGGAGGGGAGAGAGGCATGAGCAGCTTCCTCGACAGCAGACTGGAGGCCCTGGAGGCCTATGTGCCCGGCGAGCAGCCTGACGACAGGGAGTACATCAAGCTGAACGCCAACGAGTCCCCCTATCCGCCCTCGCCCGGCGTGCTGAGGGCCGTCTCCGCCCTGGCCGGGCGGATGAACCTGTACCCGGACGCCGCCTGCCGGGGGCTGAAGGCCGCGCTGGCGCGGCGCTACGGCGTGGGGCCGGAGAACGTGATGGTCACCGCCGGCTCGGACGACATACTGAACTTCTGCTTTTTGGGCCTTTGCCGGCACGGCGTGGCCTATCCGGCCGTGAGCTATGGCTTTTACGAGGTGTTCTCCCAGCTGCACGGCGTGGACAGGCGGGAGATACCCATGGGCCCGGGGCTCACCATTGACATCGCAGCCTGGGAGGGCCTGGGGAGGACCGTGGTGCTGGCCAACCCCAACGCTCAGACGGGCATCGCCCTGCCGCTCGCCGACATAGAGCGCATCGTCGCCGCCAACGCCGGGGAACTGGTGGTGGTGGACGAGGCCTATGTGGATTTCGGAGCCGAGAGCGCGGCAAAACTGCTGGGAAAATACGAAAATTTGCTGGTGGTGCGCACATTCTCCAAGTCGCGCTCCCTGGCGGGGGCCAGGCTGGGCTTCGCCCTGGGCGAGGCTGGGCTGATAGCCGACCTGGAGCGCATAAAGTACTCCACGAACCCCTACAGCGTGAGCATGCTCTCGCTGGCGGCGGGGGAGGCCGCGCTGGCGGAGGACAGCTATTACGCGGAAAAGTGCGCTATAATAGCTGAAGAGAGGGAAAAACTGAAGCTGGAACTGGAGAAACTGGGCTTCAGCTCCACGCCGTCCATGGCCAACTTCCTGCTCTCGCGCCCGCCGGAGGGCGTGGGCGCGGAGGAGCTGTTCCTGGAGCTCAGGCGGCGGGGCATACTGCTGCGCTATTTCGCCGGCGGCGCGCTGGCGGACTACCTGCGCATAACCGTGGGCTCTCCAGAGCAGAACGAGGCGCTGCTGAGGGAGCTGAGAGGGGCCCTGGAGGGGGGAAAACGGACGTGAGAAGATCGGAAATCAACCGGAAGACGGCGGAGACCGAGGTGGAGGTGGAGCTCTGCCTGGACGGGCCGCTGCAGACGGAGGCCGTGGGCACCGGCGTGGGCTTTTTGGACCACATGCTGGAGCTCTTTGCCAGGCACTCGGGCTTTGGGCTGCGGCTCAGCTGCCGGGGGGACACGGAGGTGGACGCCCACCACAGCGTGGAGGACACGGGCCTCGCCCTGGGAGAGGCCCTGAGGGAGGCCCTGGGGGACAAGAGGGGCATCCGCCGCTACGGCGGCATAGCGCTGCCCATGGACGAGGCGCTGGTGCTCTGCGCCGTGGACCTCTCCGGGCGGCCCTGCCTGCGCTATGCGGCGCAGATACCCAGCCAGAAGGTGGGCGAGTTCGACACCGAACTGGTGCGCGAGTTCATGCAGGCCCTGGCGAACAGCGCCGGCATGGCGCTGCACATCCGCCAGCTGGACGGGGAGAACTCCCACCACATAATAGAGGCCATGTTCAAGGCCCTGGGCCGGGCCCTGGCCGAGGCCGTGGAGGTGGTCGGAGAGGGTATACCCAGCACCAAGGGGGTGCTCTGATGACGGCCATCGTGGACTACGGCGTGGGGAACCTCTTCTCCCTGAGCTCCTCCCTGGCCGCCATCGGGGAGGAGGCGGCGGTCACACGCGACGCGGGGGAGATAGCCGCCGCCCAGCGGGTGATACTGCCGGGCGTGGGCGCCTTTGCCGACGCGCGGCGCAAGCTCTCCGAGAGCGGCCTGGAGGGCGCGGTGCTCTCCGCCGCGGAGAGCGGCAAGCCCCTGCTGGGCATATGCTTGGGCATGCAGCTGCTCTTCGAGCGCAGCTATGAGTACGGCGAACACGCCGGGCTGGGGCTGCTGCGCGGGGTGGTGGCCCCACTGGCGGGGAGGATACCCGCGGAGCTGCCCATACCGCACATGGGCTGGAACGCGCTCTCCATTGTCCGCCCGGGGGGCATATTGAAGTACGTCTCCCAGGGCGAGTGCGTCTATTTTGTCCACAGCTACGCCGCCTGGGGCTGTGAGGACAGCCTCTGCGCCACCGCCGAGTACGGCGCGCCCGTCACGGCGGCCGTGCAGAGGGGGAACATATACGGCTGCCAGTTCCACCCGGAGAAGAGCTCGCGCGCGGGGCTGGCCATACTGCGGGCCTTCTGCGAATTGGGGGGCGGGCCATGCTGATATATCCGGCCATAGACCTCTATGAGGGGAAGGCCGTCAGGCTGTATCGGGGCGACTACGCCAGGATGACGGTGTACAGCGCGCACCCGGTGGAGGTGGCGCGCGACTTCGCCCGCCAGGGGGCCACGCACATGCACGTGGTGGACCTGGAGGGGGCCCGCGGCGGCTCGACACCCAACCTGGACACGGTGCGGGAGATAGCGCGCTCCAGCGGGCTGTTCGTGGAGTGCGGCGGCGGGCTGAGGAGCCTGGAGGCCGTGGAGGCCGTGCTCTCCGCCGGCGCGGGCCGGGCCATACTGGGTACGGCGGCCGTGGAGGACGCGCAGCTGCTGGAGACGGCGGCGCGCGAGTTCGGCAGCCGCCTGGCCGTGGGTGTGGACCTGCGCGACGGCCTCGTGGCCGTCCGCGGCTGGACGGAGACCAGCTCCCTCACGGCGGAGGAGTTCATGCCGCGCATAGCGGCCCTGGGCATTGGCACCGTGATATGCACGGACATCAGCCGCGACGGTGCCATGAGCGGGGCGAACACCGGGCTCTACCGGCGGCTCTCCCGGGGCTTCGGCGTGGACCTGATTGCCTCCGGCGGCGTGTCCTCCCTGGAGGACGTGCGCGCGCTGCGCGCGCTGGGGCTGCACGGGGCCATAGTCGGCAGGGCCTATTACACGGGGGACATGGACCTCCGCGAGGCTATAGAGGTGGCGAGATGATAACCAAACGCATAATACCCTGCCTGGGCGTGCGCGACGGCCGGGTGGTGAAAGGCGTGAATTTCGAGGGGTTGAGAGACGTCTCGGATCCGGCGCGGCTGGCGGCGCACTACTCCGGCCAGGGGGCCGACGAGCTGGTGTTCTACGACATCACGGCCAGCGCCGAGGGGCGGCGGCTGTTCGCGGACGCCCTGCGCGAGGTGGCGCGGACGATATTCATCCCCCTCACCGTGGGCGGGGGCATAAGCTCCCTGGAGGACTTCGACCGCGTGCTCAAGTGCGGCGCCGACAAGGTGAGCGTGAACACGGGGGCCATCCGCGACCCCTCGCTGGTGCGGGAGGCCGCCCGGCGCTACGGGGACCAGTGCGTGGTGCTCTCGGCGGACGTGAAGCGCGTGGACGGCCGCTTCCGCGTATTCGCCCGCGGCGGGCGCGACGACACGGGCCTGGAGGCCGTCGCCTGGATAAAAAAGTGCGTGTCCCTGGGCGCGGGCGAGGTGGTGGTGAACTCCATCGACACCGACGGGGTGAAAGGCGGCTTCGACCTCCCCATGCTGGAGGCCGTGTGCTCGGCCGTGGACGTGCCGGTGGTCGCCTCCGGCGGCGCGGGCTGCGCGGGGGACTTCGTGGAGCTCTTCCGGGGCGTGCCGCGCGTGAGCGCCGGCCTGGCGGCGTCAATCTTCCACTTCGGCGAGGTGGAAATCCCCGCGCTGAAGGCGGAACTGAGAGAAAAGGGCATAAATGTGAGGTCATGAGATGTTCGACACAGACAAGCTGAAATACGACTCCCGCGGGCTCATACCCGCCATAGTCACCGACGCGGAGAGCGGGAAGGTGCTGATGCTGGCCTATATGAACCGCGAGAGCCTGGAGATATCCCTCAGGGAGGGCTACACCTGCTTTTGGAGCCGCAGCCGGGGAGAGCTCTGGCGCAAGGGCGAGACCAGCGGGAACAGGCAGCGCATAGTGTCCGTCACCGCCGACTGCGACGCGGACGCGCTGCTCGTGAGCGTCGTAAAGTCCGGCCCGGCCTGCCACACGGGCGCGGTGAGCTGCTTTTTCAACGGAATATGCGACAGCGGGGAGCGGCCCTTTTCCGTGGACGGGCTCTATGAGCTGCTGCTGGGCAGGAAGAGCGAGAGGCCCGAGGGCTCCTACACCACTTACCTCTTTGAGAAGGGGCGGGACAAGATACTCAAGAAGGTGGGGGAGGAGTGCACCGAGGTGATAATCGCCGGCAAGGCCGACGACAGGGCTGAGGCGGTATATGAGCTGGCGGACCTCGCGTACCACGCGCTGGTGCTGATGGCCGACATGGGCATAACGCCCGGGGACGTGCGCGCGGAGCTGGCCAAGCGGCACATCATAGACCACAAGGTGAAGCAGGAGAAGATGGCCTGAGGTACTTGAAAAATTTTAAATAGCCGTCTATAATAGCCCCAAACAGCCGGAGAAGGGGTAGGACAATGTCGGAGAAGCTGACGGAACAGGAGAAGCTGGAAAAACGCGCGCTCAAGCCGGTGAACAAGACCGCCTTCCGCGCCCTGGTGCATGTGGCCAACGCGCTGTTCAAAAAGAAATACGGCGTCAATTTTACCTACGCCGACGACATTAAGCCGTACCTGGGCACGAGCTATGTGGTGGTGTCCAACCACGCCTCGCGCATAGACTACGTGTTCACGGCGCCGGCCTTCTGGCCGGACACCTTCAACTTCGTCGTGGGCTACAACGAGTTCTTCCGCGGCCACCTGGCGGCCGTGCTGCGCGCCATGCAGGTGGTGCCGAAGAAGAATTTCGTCCAGCAGCCCTACTCCATACGGCAGATGATACGCATTATACGCGCGGGGGGCAGGCTTATCATCCTGCCGGAGGGCATGAGCTCCATCTCCGGGGCCAACCAGCCCTGCGCGCTGGGCAGCGGGCACCTGCTCAAGCATCTGGGCGTGCCGGTGCTCTACACCAAGATAGCCGGCGGCTATCTCACCGCCCCCAAGTACAACCTGGAGGACAGGCCGGGGCGCGTGGACGTGACGGTGGGCGTGCTGCTGACGGCCGAGCAGATAGCCGGCATGACGGCGGAGGAGATACAGAGATACCTGGACGAGAAGCTCTGGCACGACGACTACGAGTGGAACAAGACCGCGCGCGTGAAGTTCGACGGGCACGGGCGCATGGCGCAGAACATGCACCAGCTGCTCTTCTGGTGCCCGCGCTGCGGGGAGATGCTGTGCATGGAGAGCGCCGGCGACACCATACGCTGCCGGAACTGCGGCAACACCGCCCATGTGAACGAGTACTACGACCTCATCCCGGAGCCGGGCAGCGAGTTCCCGGAGACGCAGAGGCTCTGGTTCGACGCCCAGAGGGCGCGGGTGCGCGAGCTGGTGCGGCAGGAGGGCTTTGAGCTGCGCGAGCATGTCAGGCTCGGCACGCTGCCGAAACACGGCTTTTTGAAGCAGCAGAAGACCTCCGAGCTCACCGGCGAGGGCGAGCTGAAGCTGGACAGGGACGGGCTGCACTTCGAGGGCACGAACGAGGGGAGGCCCTACAGCTTCTTCGTGCCGATAAAGCACCTGCCGACCTACGGCATGTGCACCGACGTCTCCCGCTTTTACACCTTTGTGGACGGCGAGTTCAACGAGTTCTACCCGGAGAGGGAGAGCGCGGAGCTGTGGATGATGGCCACGGAGGAGATGCACAGGGCCCAGGGTGGACTGTGGAGAGACTTTGAATGGAAAAAATAATAAAAACGCCACCGGCCGCGCCGGTGGCGTTTTTCAATCTCAGCGGGTATGGCCCGGGAGCTGCCGGGCGCGGTTGCGCCGCGCCTATTCGTCCCGTATCATGGCCCTGAAGCGCTCCTCGTCTATCACCTCGACGCCCAGCTCCCGGGCCTTTGTGAGCTTGCTGCCGGCGCTATCGCCGGCCAGGACATAGCTGGTCTTTTTGGACACGCTGCCGGAGACCTTGCCGCCGAAGGACTCGATGACGGCGGCGGCCTCGTCGCGGGTATATGTGGGGAGCGTGCCGGTGAGGACGAAGGTCATGCCGCGGAAGCGGGCGTCGCGCAGCTGCTCGCGGCTCTCGAAGGAGACGCCGGCGTCCCGCAGCAGCGAAATCTGGTGCCGGGACTGGGGGCTGTCGAGCCACTCGCGGATGAAGGCGGCGGTGACGGCGCCTATCTCCGGCACGGCGCAGAGCTCCTCCTCCGTGGCGGACATCAGCTTGTCCAGCGTGCCGAAGTGGGCGGCGAGCACCTTGCCGGCCTTGGAGCCCACCTGGCGTATGCCGAAGGCGCAGAGCAGCCGGGCAAGGCCGGCGCTTTTGCTGCGCTCTATGGCGGCCATCAGGTTGGCGGCGGATTTTTTGCCCATGCGGTCCAGCTTGGCCACCTCGGCGGCGTCCAGGTAGTAGATGCCGGCGGGGCTGGTGAGCAGCCCGGCGCGCACCAGGGCCTCGGCCAGGGAGACGCCCAGGCCCTCGATGTCCATGGCCTCCCGGGAGGCGAAGTGGATGATGTTGCGCAGGCGCTGGGCGGGGCACTCGGCGCCCGTGCAGCGCATGGCCACGCCGTCCTCGTCGCGCACGATGGGGGAGCCGCACTCGGGGCAGTTCTCCGGCATGTGGAAGGGCTCGGCGCCCTGCGGGCGCTTCTCCCGCACCACGGCCACGACCTCGGGGATAATCTCCCCCGCCTTGCGCACGAGCACCGTGTCGCCCACGCGCACGTCCAGCTTGGCGATGAAGTCCTGGTTGTGCAGCGTGGCGTTGGTCACCGTGGTGCCGGCCAGGCGCACGGGCTCTATCACGGCCTTGGGCGTGAGCACGCCCGTGCGGCCCACCTGGACCACGATGTCGCGCACCACGCTCTCGCGCTGCTCCGGCGGGTACTTGTAGGCCACGGCCCAGCGGGGGGCCCGGGCCGTGCTGCCCAGCAGCTCGCGCTGGGCCAGGGAGTTTATCTTTACCACGGCGCCGTCTATGCCGTAGGGGAAGGCGTCGCGGCCCTCGCCTATCTCCTCTATGCGCCGGCGGCACTCGCCGATAGTGCGGCAGAGGGTGTGGGGCACGGCGTCGAAGCCGTACTCGGAGAGGGCCTCCAGCGTCTCGATGTGCGTGGAGAACTCCCGGCCCTCCGCCATCTGTATATTGAACACTATGATGTCCAGCTTGCGGGAGGCGGCCACCCGGGGGTCCTGCTGGCGCATGGAGCCGGCGGCGGCGTTGCGCGGGTTGGCCAGCAGCTGCTCGCCGCGCCCGGCGCGCCGCTCATTCAGCTCCTCGAACACGGCGCGGGACATGTAGACCTCGCCGCGGACAATCAGCCGCGGCGGAAAGGCGCCGCGCAGGCGCTGCGGCAGGCTGCGCACGGTGCGCAGGTTCTCCGTCACGTCCTCGCCGGTGACGCCGTCGCCGCGGGTGGCGCCGCGGACGAAAACGCCGTTTTCGTACTCCAGGGACATGGAGAGGCCGTCTATCTTGGGCTCCACGCAGTACTCGCGCCCCTCGGGCAGGGCGGCGAGCATGCGCTCGTCAAAGGCCGTGAGCTCCTCGAAGGAGAACACGTCCGTCAGGCTCTCCAGCGGCACCTCGTGGCGCACGGGCTCAAAGCTGCTCTTGGCGGTGCCGCCGACGTGCTGGGAGGGGGAGGCGGGGTCGTAGAACTCCGGGTGCGCGGCCTCCAGCTCCTCCAGGCGGCGCATGAGCGCGTCGTACTCGAAGTCGGATATCACGGGGGCGTCCTCGTCGTAGTAGTGGCGGTTGTGCTCGCGTATCTCGGCCCGCAGGGCCTCTATCTCCTGTTTAACGTCCATTTTTATCGCTCCATGTCAAGATAAGTCTGCGGCACCTCGCCCACGATGACGGTCTCCGCTATCAGTATTTCCGTGACGACCTGGGTGGAGACCGTCCTCCAGGGGAGGACCACGTCTATGTCCACCACGACGTCCAGCTTCATCTCGTGCTTGGTCTGGTTTATGCCCGCGGCGCTGAGCTCGTTTTTGAAGTCCACCCTGGAGGAGGTGAGCAGCGTGATGTCCACGGGTATGTGGGGCCCCTTGCCCAGCAGCAGGCTGGAGCCCAGGATGTTGCCCAGCGGGATGGCGAGGCTGAGTTGGCCCTTGTCCGCAGCCTCCACTATGTCGGAGAGCAGCTCGGAGCTGAGGGCGTTGACGCGGGACATGTTGGCCTTTACGGCGGTGACCGCGCCGCTCTCGTCGCGGTCTATGGTGACGAAATAGTCGTAGTCGTAGTCCTCGGCGGCCAGTTTGCGGCTGATGGTGTCGTTGATGCAGAGCGTCATCAAATCGACGGCGTCGGAGAGCACCATGTCGCAGGAGAGCTCGCGCAGATAGGCCACGCTGCGGATGAATATGGCGAGGAGTATCGCCAGGGTGCAGACGAGGCCCAGCATGAGCCTGGTGCGGCGGCGCATCCGCGGCAGGTGCACGTCGAGGTAGACGGGCCGGCGCGGCCGGCGGCGGAGAGGCATGACATCACCCCCATATGAGAGCATATGGGGGAGGGCACGGCCGCTATGCCGCGCTCAGGAGAGCATCTCCGCTATGCCCGCCATGACGCCCAGGCGGCCGGCTTCATAGGTCAGGCCGCCCTGGAGGAAGGCGAAGTAGGGCTCGCGCATGGGGCCGTCGCAGCTGAGCTCTATGGAGGAGCCCTGGATGAAGGCACCGGCGGCCATCACCACCTCGTCCTCGTAGCCGGGCATCTTCCAGGCCTCGGGGGTGACGAAGGAGTCCACCGGGGAGCCCGACTGGATGCCGCGGCAGAAGCGCAGCAGATTCTCGCCGCTGCGCAGCGTGACGGTCTGGATGATGTCGGAGCGGGGCTCGCCGCTGGCGGGGGAGGTCTCGTAGCCGAGGCTCTCGAGCATGGCGGCGCAGAGCGCGGCAGTCTTGAGGGCCTGGGCCGTGGTGTGGGGGGCCAGGAACAGCCCCTGGTAGAGCTGGCGGTTGAGCCCGAAGGTGGCTCCGCACTCGCCGCCTATGCCGGGGACGGTGAGCCGGGCGGCGGCGTTTTCGACCAGGTCGGCCGCCCCGGCCACATAGCCGCCGGAGGGGGCCAGCCCGCCGCCGGGGTTCTTTATCAGCGAGCCGGCTATCAGGTCGGCTCCCGCCATGGTGGGCTCCGTCTCGCCGGTGAACTCGCCGTAGCAGTTGTCCACTATCACGCGGGTGGCGGGGGAGGCGGACTTTATCACCCGGCAGATTTCGCCAATCTCGTCCACCGTGAGCGCCCTGCGCGCGTCATAGCCGCGGGAGCGCTGCACCAGGGCGGCGGCGGGCCTTAATTCGGCGGCGGCGCGCCCTATGGCCTCCATGTCCGGCCCGCCGGAGAGCGTGTCCACCTGGGCGTAGCCTATGCCGTAGAACTCCAGCGAGCCGTGCCCGCTGCCGGATATGCCGATTGCCGTGCGCAGCGTGTCGTATGGCGCCCCCATCACGGAGAGCAGCGTGTCCCCCGGGCGGAGGGCGGAGAAGAGGGCGGTGGCTATGGCGTGGGTGCCGTTGACGAAGTTCACCCGCACCAGCGCGCTCTCCGCGCCGAACACGCGCGCCCAGACCTTCTCCAGCGTCTCGCGGCCCAAATCGTCATAGCCGTAGCCCGTGGTGCCGGCGAAGCAGGGCTCGGAGACGCGGTATTCCTGGAAGGCCTCCAGCACGCGGCGGGTGTTTGCGCGGGCGACGCGGTCTATCTCCGCGAACCGCCCGGCCAGGCGCCCCTCGCACTCGGCGGCCAGGCGCTCGACGCTTTCCGGTATCTCACTCAGTCTCATTTTTTCCCAGTCCCATCACTATATCTCTGAATTTGTCGCCGCGCTCGGCGAAATTGGTGAACCTGTCGAAGGAAGAGCAGGCGGGGGAGAGCAGCACTATGTCCCCCGGTATGGAGGCCGCGTGCGCCGCCTCCACGGCCGCGCGCAGGTCGGGCACTATGTGTATGGGCAGGCGGGAGGGGTCGTAGAACACGCTGTGCCTCACGGCGGCGGCAATCTGCCCGGCGGTGTCGCCCGTGAGGTAGAGGGCCTTGACCCGCTCGGAAATCTCGTCGGCCAGGGAGTCGAAGGAGACGTGTTTGTCGTGCCCGCCGGCTATCAGTATGGGCTTGGCGCGCATGGCGCGCAGCCCGGCTATGGTGCGCGTGGGGCTGGTGGCGATGGAGTCGTTGATGTAGGTGACGCCGTCGAGCTCGCGGATGAACTCCAGGCGGTGGCGCACGCCGCCGTAGCTGCGGGCCACGGCCCGGCACACGGCGGGGGAGACCATGCCGTCAACGGCGGCAAAGGCGGCCATGTAGTTCTCCACGTTGTGCACGCCGGGTATCCTTATCTCGGTCACCGGGATTATGGGCTCCACCTCGTAGCCGTGCGCGCGGTAGATGGTGCCGTCGCGGCAGAACACGCCGTCGGCCACCGTCTCCCGGCGGGAGAAGAGCCGCACGCGGCTGCGCGATTCGGAGCCAAAGCGGGCGGTGTAGGCGTTGTCGGCGTTCACCACCAGCACATCGCCGGGGGCCTGGCTGGTGAATATGCGGCGCTTGGCGTTGACGTAGTCGTCAAAATCCACGTGCTTGTCGAGGTGGTTGGGGGAGATGTTGGTGACCACGGCGATGTGGGGGCGGATGTCTATGCTGTGCAGCTGGAAGCTGGAGAGTTCCAGCACGGCGATGTCGCCGGCGTCCATCTCCGGCACGGCGTCGAGCAGGGGGCGGCCGATGTTCCCGCCCAGATGCACCCGGCGGCCGGAGGCCTTGAGCAGCTCGGCGATTATAGACGAGGTGGTGGTCTTGCCGTCGGAGCCCGTGATGCCTATGGTGAGGCAGGGGCAGAGGGCGAAGAAGGCCTCCATCTCGCTGGTTATTACGGCGCCGTGCTCCGCGGCGGAGACCAGGGCGGGGTCCGTGGGCAGCAGGCCCGGCGTGCGGAAAATCACGTCGTATCCGTCCAGCCCGGCGAGGTACCCCCCGCCCAGCACGACCTCCGCGCCGCGCGCGGCGTAACTCTCAGCCTCGGCGCCGAGCTTTTCGGCCGGGCGCATGTCGCGCACGGAGACATTCAGATGCGCGCCCAGCAGCAGCTCAATCAGCGGGCGGTTGCTGACGCCGACGCCCACCACGGCCACGCGCTTGCCGCGCAGGGATTCGATATACCCATCAAGAGTCATATAATTCACCTCTCACGGCCTGATTATATCCCCAAGGTGGCGCAAATACAATCACTTTATTTGCGCGCGGCGCCCCCGGGGGCGGAATGCGTATTGACTTGTGCCGGCGAGCGGGGTAAAATGTTCGGGCAGCGGGCCGGGCGGCCGCGCGTACAGGGCGAAAGCCCGTGCGTGAGGAAAGTCCGGGCTCCACAGGGCAGGGATAACGGGTAACGCCCGCCAGGGGAAACCCTCGGACAAGTGCAACAGAGATATACCGCCACGCAGCCCCCCTCCGGAGAGAGCCGCAGGCTTTCGACGGGGGAGGAGCGAGGGAGCGAGCGAAGCTCCCGGACACGGCCCCGGCCGATGTACGGAAGCGGAGGCGAGCGGACTTCGCGGCGGCGTGGTAAGGGTGGAAAGGCGAGGTAAGAGCTCACCCGCCGCCTGGAGACAGGTTGGCGCTGTAAACTCTATCCGGAGCAACACCGTGGAAAGGGACACAAGGCCGGCCCGGCCGTCCCGATGGAGGTGGCTTGAGGCGCGCGGCAACGCGCGTCCCAGATAGATGGCCGTCCACGACAGAACCCGGCTTACAGGCCCGCGCAAATGCCCCTCTGAGGCCCATTGGGTCCCCAGAGGGGCATTTCTGTGTCCGCGCGGGCGCGCTCAGATGTTCTGCACGGACTTGCCGGTCTTTTCGATGATGAAGCGGCGGAACTCGGCCGGGGTGCCGCCGGTGAGGCGGGACTGGTCGTAGACCTGGGCGTGGCTCTTGTCGAAGAGGAACACGAAGTAGCCGCGGGTGTCGGCTATCATGTCGATGCGCTCGTATTTCCACTCGGTGGTGCCCACCTCGGTCTCGGAACGGTAGCCCTCGTCAGTGAACACGGTGCGGGCGCTCTCCATGCCCATAATCATGCGCCGGCGGGCTATGTAGCCGTTTATGCTGTCCTCGCCGAACACCACGACGAGGATGACTATGGCCGCCAGCCAGGTGACGAAGATGTTGACGGTGAGGACGAACTCCTCGTTGTTGAAGGCGGGGATGGTGAGGATGACCGCCAGGGCCACTATCAGCAGGCCGAAGAAATGGGCGATGAGGCTGCTCCGGCGCCGCAGGGTTTTCCTCAGCGCGCGGGCCATAGCGGTGAGGGCGCGCTGGTCGTAATCGGTCTCAAAGACGAATTCCATGTTGCCGCTCCTTTCGGGCCGCCGCCGGGGCGCTGCCCGTGACTTGTGTTTTTATGATTATAACACGCCCGGGCGGCCGCGGCAAGACCTTCCACGCGGCGCGGGCCGGGAGGCGAGGGTTTGCATTGGGGCTTGTGCGCGAAATGCCTCCGGGCGCAGCCTGACGGCGGGGGTGGTTGCGGGGAGAGGCGCCGGCGCGGGCCGGGAGGCGGGGGTTTGCGCCGGGGACGTGCGCGAAATGCCTCCGGGCGCAGCCCGGCGGCGGGGGGGGGGGGGGGGCGATAGATCGGCGGAGGACGCGTCGGAGCGGCAGTCGCTGGCCA
>CALWYL010000040.1 GCA_944385765.1 uncultured Oscillospiraceae bacterium | reverse complement strand
GGCTGCGCCTGGAGGCAGAGCGCGCACGGGGCGTGGGCGCGTAAGTCATGGTTTCGGCCCGCGCCGGGACGTGGATGGTGCGGGGCGGGTTTGGCCGTGCCGGGCTGCGCCTGGAGACAATTCGCGCACGGGGATAATAAATTAAAAAGGCCCGCTTCCAGATGGGAGCGGGCCTTTTTGTGTCCGGTCAGCGCTTGGCCTTGTCGTAGGGGATGCCCTCGGCCTTGGGGGCGCGGGAGCTCTTGGAGGTGAAGGCCAGCACGAGGATGGTTATGAGGTAGGGCAGCAGGCGGTAGAAGTGCGCGCTGAGGCCCAGCTCGTTGAGCAGATAGACGCCGTCGCCGTTGATGTCTATGCTGGGGTAGCTGGCGGCTATGCACTTGAACAGGCCGAAGAGCAGCGCGCCGCCGGCGATGTTCAGCGGTTTCCAGTTGCCGAAAATCATCACCGCCAGGGCCAGGAAGCCGAAGCCGGCCACGTCGCCGTTGGCCGTGCAGTTGGCCGTGGTCAGCGAGTAGACGAAGCCGCCCATGCCGGCCAGGGCGCCGGAGATGGTGGTGCCGATATAGCGCATCTTGTAGACGTTGATGCCCAGCGAGTCGCTGGCCTGGGGGTTCTCGCCGCAGGAGCGCAGGCGCAGGCCGAAGCGCGTCTTGTAGAGGATGATTGAGAGGACGATGAACACGATGATGCAGACATAGGTGGCTATGTACACCTTGTCGATGAAGGTGTTGCCGAAAAAGCCCAGGTCCGCCGTGCGCTCATAGCCGAGGGTGGTCTTTTTAATCATGAACCAGCTGGCGGCGTCGCCCTCCGCCATGCGCAGGGTGTTCTGGTTGGCGATGAGGCGCACCAGGAAGAGCACCAGCGCGGGGGCCATCAGGTTCAGCGCCGTGCCGCCGATGGTCTGGTCCGCCCGCAGGTTTATGGAGGCGAAGCTCAGCAGCAGCGAGAATATGGCGCCCATCACCGCCGCGGCCAGCATGGCCAGCAGCTCCAGCCCCTGCAGGGACACCCAGTTGCCGGCCTCCTTGGCGGCCACGAACACGTCCGTCTGCTGCACGATATTCACGAACAGCACGCCGATGAACGCGCCGAAAATCATGATGCCCTCGAGGGCCAGGTTGATGATGCCGCTGCGCTCGGCGAACACGCCGGCCAGCGCGACTATCATCAGCGGTATGGCGTAGAGCAGGGTCTGTTGGATAAGGAATGTCATGCCTCACCGCCTCCTTTCCCGGTATCCGCGCCGGCGGGCGGCATGGGGCCCGCCCCGGAGCCGGTCTCGCCGGATGCGTCCGCCTGGGCGGCGCTGCCGGGCTGTGCCGCGCGGACTTTCTTCCTGCGGCCGCTGATGAGCATCTTTATCACCAGCGAGAAGGCGCTCAGGTACACGATGACGGCGATGATGACGTCGGTGATGTACTCGTTGTAGGCCGTGAGGCTGGTGAGCTGGGTGCCGGCTATGTCCAGCATGGACATGAACATGCCGGTGAACACCACGCCTATGGGGTTGTTGGCCGCCAGCAGGGCCACCGGGATGCCGTTGAAGCCCGTGGCGGGCAGGGAGGTGTAGGTGTTCCAGAAAAACTCCGTGTTGCCGGCGAGATAGTAGAGCGCCGCGCCGGCGCCGGAGAGCCCGCCGGCTATGGCCATGGAGAGGACGATGTTGCGCCTGTCGCTGATGCCGGCGTAGCGCGCCGCGTGGCGGTTGCTGCCGCAGGCCTTGAGCTCATAGCCCAGGGTCGTCTTGTTCATCAGGATGTACATGAGCACGGCGATGAGGGCGGCGATGAGGATGCCGCCGTTGACCTGGGAGTTGGGGAAGAGGATGTCGAGCCCCATCTTGGGCGTCTCCACGCCGTTGAAGGTGGTCTTGTATATGTAGCTGGACTTGGTGCTCTCCACCAGGTTCTTGAAGTTGCTCACGTCGAAGGCCCAGGTGACCACGTTCGCCGCTATCCAGTTCGTCATGATGCAGGCGATGACCTCGTTGATGTTCAGCAGCGCCTTGAGCAGCCCGGGGATGGCCCCCCAGAGCGCGCCGGCCAGTATGCCGCCCAGGAAGGCGATTATCCACACGATGCCCGCCGGGACCACCTCGCTGGGGATGGCCAGAGCAAGCATGAGGCTGGCCATGGTGCCCATCAGGTACTGCCCCGGGGCGCCGATGTTGAAGAGGCCGGTCTTATAGGCCACGGCCACGGAGAGGCCCGTCATGATGAGGGGCGTGGCGCGGAAGAGCATGTTGCCTATGTTCGTGGAGTTGAAGCCGAAGGTCAGCGCGCCGGCGCTGTCGCGCCCCGTGCTGAAGAGGCCGCCGAAGATGAGGCGGATGCCCTCCCAGGCGCTGGTGAGGGTGAGGTTGTCGCTGGTGAGCCCCACCACGAACACCACTATCGCGCCCACCACGAGGCCTATGAGGATGGACACTATCGAGGACAGGACGGTGCGCGTGCCGTCGCGCCTCATAAAGTCGGAAAGCCGTCCGTTCTTCATGCGCTCTCACCTCCCGCGCTGTCGCGCTTGGCGCCGGCCATATAGAGGCCCAGCTCCTCGACGGTGACTTTCTTGGGGTCGAACTCTCCCACAATCTCGCCCTCGTACATGACGAGGATGCGGTCGGAGAGGCTCATGACCTCGTCCAGCTCGAGGGAGACCAGGAGCACCGCGTGCCCCTTGTCGCGCTCGGCGACGAGCTGGCTGTGGATGTACTCTATGGCGCCCACGTCCAGGCCGCGGGTGGGCTGGACGGCGACGATGAGCGGCTTTTCGAGGTCCAGCTCTCGGGCCACGATGGCCTTCTGCTGGTTGCCGCCGGACATGCTGCGCACCACGGTGACGGGGCCCTGGCCGGAGCGGACGTCGTACTGCTCTATCAGCCGCTCGGCGTACTGGCGCACGTTCGGCTGGTTGATGAAGCCCAGGTGCTGGAACCGGCGCTCCTTGAACCGCTGCAGCACCAGGTTCTGCTCCAGGGTGAAGTCCAGTATGAGGCCGTGCTTGTGCCGGTCCTCGGGGATGTGGCTCATCTCCTGGCTGCGCTTTTTGATGGAGGCGTGCGAGATGTCCTGCCCGCAGAGCTCTATGCGGCCGTGAGTGGGCTTCTCCAGCCCGGTGAGGCCGTAGACCAGCTCGGTCTGCCCGTTGCCGTCGATGCCGGCGATGCAGAGAATCTCGCCCGCGCGCACATTGAAGCTGACGCCGTGCACGGCGTCCTTCTTGTGCACTTTCGAGGGGACGGTGAGGCCGTGCACGTCCAGCACGGTCTCCCCCGGCCGGGCGGGGGATTTGACGACTTCCAGCTGCACGGGGCGGCCGACCATCATGTTGGAGAGGGCCTGCTTGTTGGTGTC
The DNA here is from genome assembly GCA_944385765.1 of uncultured Oscillospiraceae bacterium. GTDB lineage: Bacteria > Bacillota > Clostridia > Oscillospirales > Oscillospiraceae > Scatomorpha. Next base: position 16,521 of record CALWYL010000040.1, on the reverse strand, counting down.
CTTGGTGTCCACCGTGCCGATGCAGCGGCCCTTGCGCAGCACCGTGACCCGGTCCGACACGGCCATTATCTCGTTGAGCTTGTGCGAGATGAAGAGGATGCTCTTGCCCTCGCGGGCGAAGCCGCGCATGGTCTCCATCAGCTCGTCTATCTCCTGGGGGGTGAGGACGGCCGTGGGCTCGTCGAAGATGAGTATGTCGTTGTCGCGGTAGAGCATCTTCAGTATCTCCACGCGCTGCTGCATGCCGACGGTGATGCTCTCGACCTTGGCGTCGAGGTCGACGTGCAGCCCGTAACGCTCGGAGAGCTCCTCCACCTTCCTGCGGGCCTCCCGGCGCTGGAGGAAGCCCATCTTCGTGGTCTCCGCGCCCAGGATGATGTTGTCCAGCACCGTGAACACGTCGATGAGCTTGAAGTGCTGGTGCACCATGCCGATGCCCAGCGCGGTCGCGTCATTGGGGTCGTCTATCCTGACGACCTCGCCGTTCTTCCTTATCTCGCCGGCCTCCGGCTTGTAGAGGCCGAAGAGGACGCTCATGAGGGTGCTCTTGCCGGCGCCGTTCTCGCCCAGCAGAGCGTGGATTTCCCCCTTCCTGAGCCTGAGGGTGATATCGTCGTTCGCTATGATGCCAGGGAACTCCTTGGTGATGTGGAGCATCTCAATTATGTATTCCGGCTGTGCAGCCACCGCCCCGCCCCCTCCTTTGCATTTTGAATAAAAACATTATAATTTATAAAGCGCGAAAAAACAAGGAATTTATAAAAAACGTGAAAAAATGCGCCCCGCCGGGAGGCGGGGCGCATATATTTGCCGGGAAATGGGCCTATTCTATGCCGCTGAGGTCATAGGCCTCCAGCCACTCGCCGGCGGCGGAGGCTATCTCCCGCAGGGCCTCCTCCCCGAAGGGGGAGACGAGCCCGGCGTTGGCGATGAGCTCCTTGAAGGTCATGGTGCCGGCGGGGCGGGTGTACTTCATGTAGGTCTCCCAGGCGGACTTGCTGTCGCGCTGAATCATGGCCCAGAACTCGAGCGCGACGGTCTGCGCGAGGCAGTAGTCTATATAGTAGAAGGGGCTCTCATAGATGTGGTGCTGGCGCTGCCAGGCCCGGCCCTCGCCGTAGAAGGGCTGGTCCTCCTCCAGCTTCATCCAGGGCAGGTAGATGGCGGAGAGGCGGGCCCACTCCGCGTTGCGCTCGGCGGGGCTGAGCTCCGGGTGCTCGTAGGCGATGTGCTGGAAGTGGTCCACCATGGTGCCGTAGGGGATGAAGGTGAGCGCGCCGGCCAGGTGGGCGTAGCGGAACTTGCGCGCGTCGGCGCCGAAAAAGCTCTCGGCCCAGGGCCAGGCGAAGAACTCCATGGACATGGAGTGCACTTCGCAGCTCTCCATGCTCGGCCACTGGCAGGAGGCGGGGATGATGTCGCGCCCCATGTAGTTGGCGAAGGCGTGGCCGGCCTCGTGGGTGACCACCTCCACGTCGCCGCTGGTGCCGTTGAAGTTGGCGAAGATGAAGGGGACGTGGTACTCGCCGAGGCTGGTGCAGTAGCCGCCGCCGGCCTTGCCCTTGCGGGAGAGGACGTCGAGCAGCTCGTTGTCGTACATCACGTCGATGAACTCGGCGGTCTCCGGGCTCAGCTCGTGGTAGAAGCGGCGGCCGGCGGCCAGGATGTCCTCCGGCCCGCCGCAGGGCTTGGCGTTGCCGCTGCGGAAGTCCAGGGCGTTGTCGGCGTAGCCCATGGGGTAGGCCTTGCCCAGGCGCTGCGCCTGGCGGCGGAACACCTGGTCGGCCAGGGGGACGATGTACTTGACCACGGCGGCGCGGAAGCGCTCCACGTCCTCCTTGCCGTAGCAGTTGCGGCCCATGCGGTCGTAGCCCAGGGGGAGGTAGTTCTCGTGGCCCAGCTTTTTGCCCATGGTGTCGCGCAGATGGACCAGCTCGTCGTAGATGGAGTCCAGCTTTTCGGCGTGCTGCATGTACCACTCGCCCTCCGCCTGCCAGGCGGCGCGCCGGCGCTTGTCGTCCGGGTCCTGCTTGAGGGGGGTGAGCTGGCTGAGCGTGTACACTTCGCCCTCGAAGGGTATCTGCGCCGAGGCCAGCAGCTTGGAGTACTCGGTGGTGAGCGCGTTCTCCCGCTGCAGCTCGGGGACTATCTCCGGGGAGAAGGTGCGCAGGGAAATCTCCGTGTTGAGGAACATCAGGCGGTTGTACTTGCGCTCGAAGTCCGGGCGGAAGGGGCTGTTGAGCAGCGCCAGGTTCCACTTCTGCGCGTACTCCTCCAGCTCCGGTATGGCCTGGTCGGCGAACTCGACCTCCCCGTTGTAAAACTCGTCTGTGGTGTCGATGTCGTGGCGGATGTGGGCGATGGTGAGCATGGTCTCCATGTGCTCGGTGACGCGCTCCACCTCCAGGAACACGCCGTCCGCCTCCTCGAAGGTGCCGGCGGCGGCGAGGCGGGCGGAGGCGTCCTCCAGGAAGGCTTTCAGCTCCTCCACCTGGGGGCGCTCATAGGGCATCTGGGAAAATTTCAATGTCTTTCATCCTCTCTGTATGCTTAAGTGTGTGTTTTTTTGTGTCCCGCGGTGCTCAGTCACCGCCGGAGGCGCGGAAGGCGGCCACGACGCGGCGGATGGCCCCGGAGCCCAGCTTCTCGTCCAGCCGCGCGAGCAGGGAGCGCACGCGGAGTATGAGCTCGCCGTCGCCCAGCCAGTGGCGCTCTATGACGGCGGCGTCCACGCTGGAGAAGAGGGAGTTGACCACCAGCAGCGCCAGGTAGAGGTCGTCGAGCCAGCCGAGTCCGCCCAGGAAGTCGGGCACCACGTCCAGCGGGGAGACGAAGTAGGCCAGGGCGGCGGCTATCTGCGCCTTGTTCTTCCCCGGCACCTCAGCGTCGCCCATCAGCTTCACCAGCAGGTAGAAGAAGTCCGGCACGCAGAGCACGAGCTCCGAGGCGGCGTCGCCCAGGTGCCCGCGCGCCCAGTCCTCGGCGCGGGAGCGGAGACGGAGATAAAAGCCGCCGTAGTCCCGGGAGGGGGAGTCCTTTTCGTAGTCGTAGAGTTCGGACATGGGTATCAGCTCCTTTCAGTCCCAGTGTATTCTATACTGCCCGGGGCGTTTTGTAAATCCTTGTGATGTGGAAAACGGCTCAAAATATCCGACAAAATTCTGCGAAATTGGTCGAAAATCCGATTGCCAAAACGGCGGATATGCTGTAAAATCTCTGTGAAAGGCCGGTCCGGCAGCGGGCCGGGCAACTGGGACGGGGGTGATTGCCTTGCAGCTTCTTGAGCGCCGCATACGCGAGGACGGGGAGGTCCTGCCGGGCGGCATACTCAAGGTGGACGGCTTTCTCAACCACCAGATGGACCCGGAGCTGCTCATGGAGATGGCCCGGGAGTTCCACAGGCTGTTCGCCGGCGACAAGGTAAACAAGATACTCACCATAGAGGCTTCGGGCATCGGACCGGCCTGCTTCGCGGGCCTGGCATTCGGCTGCCCTGTTTTATTTGCCAAGAAGAACCGCACGCGGAACCTCTCCGGCGAGTTCTGGACGGCGGAGGTGCACTCCTTCACCCACGGGGTGACCAACACCATCATGGTCTCCAAAAAGTATCTGGGCTCCGGGGACAGGGTGCTGATAATAGACGACTTCCTGGCCAACGGCGCGGCCCTCAACGGGCTGATAACCCTCTGCCTGGAGGCGGGGGCCGAGGTGGCCGGGGCCGGCATCTGCATAGAGAAGGCCTTCCAGCCGGGCGGGGAGCTCATCCGCTCGCGCGGCGTGCGCGTGGAGTCCCTGGCCCGCATAGAGTCCATGTCGGACGACGGGGGGATAGCCTTCTGCCGCTGAGGCGGAGGGGCAAGTTAATAAGGTTGGAATTTCCCGCGATATATGCCGGAGGATATGGCTCCGGCGTCTCTACCCGGCAGCCGTAAATGGCCGGACTATCGCCGGGGCGGCATTGGCCGTTCCCCGGGGCAGAGACGTCGAGCGCGCCGCTGCCCCGTTTCTTTATTCTTGTATTAGAGCCGAAAAGGCTTTAATAGGACAAAATGAGATTTGGAGGAAAGAAAATGAAGAAAGTTTTTGCCCTTCTCCTGGCTCTGGCCATGGTCTTTGCTCTGGCCGCCTGCGGTGAGGAGCCCGCGGACGTGTCCGAGGAGCCCGCTCCCACTGAATCCGGCGAGGAGAGCGCCGAGAGCAGCGAGGCCCCCGAGGAGCCCAGCGCCGAGGGCGGCATCGCCAAGGAGGAGCTGAAGGTTGGCTTCATATTCCTGCACGATGAGAACTCCACCTACGACCTCAACTTCATCAACGCCGCCAAGGCCGCCATCGAGGAGCTGGGCCTCACCGAGGACCAGTACGAGTTCCGCATGAACGTCCCCGAGGGCCAGGAGTGCTACGACGCCGCGGCCGAGCTGGCCGACGACGGCTGCAACTTCATCTTCGCCGACAGCTTCGGCCATGAGGACTATATGATTCAGGCCGCCATGGAGTTCCCCGAGGTCGAGTTCGCCCACGCCACCGGCACCAGGGCGCACACCGAGGGCCTGGCCAACTACCACAACGCCTTCGCCTCCATCTATGAGGGCCGCTACCTGGCCGGCATCGTCGCCGGGCTCAAGCTCAACGAGATGATAGAGAACGGCGAGATAACCGAGGACGAGGCCAAGATGGGCTATGTCGGCGCCTACACCTACGCCGAGGTGCTCTCCGGCTACACCAGCTTCTACCTGGGCGCCAAGAGCGTCTGCCCCAGCGTGACCATGGACGTCACCTTCACCGGTTCCTGGTTTGACGAGACCGCCGAGCGCGAGGCCGCCAACAGCCTCATCGCCGGGGGCTGCGTGCTGATAAGCCAGCACGCCGACTCCATGGGCGCCCCCTCCGCCTGCGAGGACGCCGGCGTGCCCAACGTCAGCTACAACGGCTCCACCGCCGCCCAGTGCCCCGAGACCTACCTCGTCTCCAGCCGCATCGACTGGACCCCCTACTTCGTCTACGCCATCAACTGCGTCATCAACGGCGAGGAGATAGTCGCCGACTGGACCGGCACCCTGGAGACCGGCTCCGTGGTCCTGACTGAGCTGGGCGCCAACGTGGCCGAGGGCACCCAGGAGGCGCTCGAAGAGGCCGAGGCCGCCCTGCTCGACGGCAGCGTGCACGTCTTTGACACCAGCACCTTCACCGTCGAGGGCGCCGCTGTCGAGAGCTTCATGGCCGACGTCAACACCGACGAGAACAGCGAGGGCGACACCGAGGTCGTCTCCGACGGCTACTTCCACGAGAGCGAGTACCGCTCCGCCCCCTACTTCACCCTGCAGATAGACGGCATCACCCTGCTCGATACCGCTTTCTAATCAGCAAAGATACCAATCCCATCACCGGCAAGCCCCTCCGGGGGCTTGCCGGCAAAGGACAGCGCGGCGACACCTGGCGGGCCACTACGCTGTCCTTTGAGCCTTTTCTGGACACATACTTTAAAGAGGAGGAACGCCCTTGGACGGCAAAGTTGCGGCGGTGCAGATGCGGGACATAACCAAGTCCTTCGGCCCGGTGGTGGCCAACGACAAGGTGTGGCTCGACATCTATAAGGGCGAGATACTCGCCCTGCTGGGCGAGAACGGCAGCGGCAAGACCACGCTGATGAACATGCTCTCCGGCATCTACTTCCCCGACGAGGGGAAGATATATGTGGACGGGCGCGAGGTGGTGATACGCTCGCCGAAGGACGCCTTTGACCTGGGCATAGGCATGATTCACCAGCACTTCAAGCTGGTGGACGTGCTCACGGCGGCGGAGAACATAGTCCTCGGCCTGCCGGGCAGGGGCCGGCTGGACATGAGGGCCGTGGCCGCGAAGGTGCGGGAGATAAGCGGGCGCTACGGCTTCGAGGTGGACCCCATGCAGAAGGTCTACGACATGTCCGTCTCCCAGAAGCAGACCGTGGAGATAGTCAAGGTGCTCTACCGCGGGGCGGACATACTCATACTCGACGAACCCACCGCCGTGCTCACGCCCCAGGAGGCGGACAAGCTCTTCGCCGTGCTGCGCAGCATGCGCGACGACGGCAAGGCCATAGTGATAATCACCCACAAGCTGCACGAGGTGGAGGAGCTCTCCGACCGCGTGGCCATCCTGCGCCGCGGGCACTTCGTGGGCGACATGCCCACCGCCAAGACCAACGCCATGGAGATGACCAACATGATGGTCGGCCGGCCGGTGACGCTGAACATAGAGCGCCCCCAGCCGAAGGACCCCCAGCCCAGGCTGGAGGTGAAGGACCTCACCGTGCGCGACGAGGACGGGGTGCTGAAGCTGGACAAGGTGTCCTTCACGGCCTATTCCGGCGAGATACTGGGCGTGGCCGGCATCTCCGGCAGCGGGCAGAAGGAGCTGCTGGAGGCCATAGCCGGGCTGCACCGGGCGGAGGGCGGCTCCATACTCTACCTGGACGCGCAGTCCGGCGAGCCGGAGGAGCTAATCGGCAAGGACCCGCGGGACATCTCCGACATGGGCGTGGCCCTCTCCTTCGTGCCGGAGGACCGGCTGGGCATGGGCCTGGTGGGGGACATGGACCTCACGGACAACATGATGCTGCGCTCCTTCCGCCGGGGGAAGGGCTTCTTCACCGACCGCAAGGGCCCGCACAAGCTGGCCGAGCGCGTGGTGGAGGAGCTGGACGTGAACACGCCCAGCATAGAGACGCCGGTGCGGCGGCTCTCCGGCGGCAACGTGCAGAAGGTGCTGGTGGGGCGCGAGATATCCTCGGCGCCCACGGTGCTGCTCACGGCCTACGCCGTGCGCGGGCTGGACATCAACTCCTCCTACACCATATATGACCTCATAAACAAGCAGAAGGAGCGCGGCGTGGCCGTCATCTATGTGGGCGAGGACCTGGACGTGCTGCTGGAGCTCTGCGACCGCATACTGGTGCTCTGCGCCGGCAGGGTGAGCGGGCTGATACCGGGCCGCGGCGCCACCAAGCGCCGCGTGGGGCTGATGATGACCAAACTGGGGGGAGGAGCGGAAGATGAATAACGGAAAGGTCCGCGTGCCGCTGCTGCACATCTCCCGCCGCGCCGCCCTGCCCTGGTACAAGGCCTGGGGCATACGCGCGGCGGCCATAGTGCTCGCGCTGGTCGTGTGCGGCCTGATAACCACGCTGCTGACCGGCGAGGACCCCATCGCCCTCTACCTCTCCATGCTGGACGGGGCCTTCGGCACCTCGCGCCGCGCGTGGGTGCTGATGCAGAACGTGGCCATACTGCTCTGCGTGTCCCTGGCGGTGACGCCGGCTTTCAAGATGCGCTTCTGGAACATCGGCGGCGAGGGGCAGGTGCTGGTGGGCTGCCTGGCCACGGCGGCCTGCATGATTACGCTCGACAACGTGCTGCCCAACTGGCTGCTCATCATCGTCATGCTGGCGGCGAGCCTCATAGCCGGCGGGCTCTGGGGGCTCATACCCGCCTTCTTCAAGGCCAGGTGGAACACCAACGAGACGCTCTTCACGCTGATGATGAACTACGTGGCCATACAGCTGGTGGCCTTCTTCATCATCATCTGGGAGTCCCCCGCCGGCTCCGGCAAGGTGGGCATAATCAACCAGCAGAGCCAGATGGGCTGGCTGCCGCAGGTGGGGCCCAACCGCTACATGCTGAACATACTGACAGTGGCGCTGCTCACCGTGGCCATGTACGTGTACCTCAAGTACTCCAAGCACGGCTATGAGATAGCCGTGGTGGGCGAGAGCGAGCGCACGGCCCGCTATGTGGGCATCAAGGTCGAGCGCGTGATAATGCGCACGATGATTATCTCCGGCGCGCTCTGCGGCATAGCCGGCTTCCTGCTGGTGGCGGGCACGGACCACACCATAACCACCACCATCTCGGACAACCGCGGCTTCACGGCCGTCATGGTCTCCTGGCTGGCCAAGTTCAGCCCGGTGTTCATGGTGTTCACCAGCTTCCTCATAGAGTTCCTGGGCCGGGGCGCGAGCGAGATAGCCACCGACTTCGGCCTCAACGAGGCCTTCGGGGACATATTGACGGGAGTGATACTCTTCTTTATCATCGGCTGCGAGTTCTTCATCACCTACAAGCTCCACTTCCGTGGATTCAAGACGAGGGGGGCGGCGGAAAATGTTTGACTTTGTCTCCTTTATCCCCCGCGCTGTGGCCCAGGGCGTGCCGCTGATGCTGGGCAGCACGGGCGAGACGCTGACGCAGAAATCCGGCAACCTGAACCTCGGGCTGCCCGGCGTCATGTACGTCGGCGCCATCTGCGGCGTCATCGGGTCTTTCATGTACGAGACGAACACCGCGGCCGAGAGCATGAACGGCTTCCTGGCCGTCTCGATACCGCTCATCTGCTGCCTCGCCGGCAGCCTGCTCATGGGGCTGCTCTACTGCTTCCTCACCGTGACTCTGCGCGCCAACCAGAACGTCACCGGCCTCGCCATGACCACCTTCGGCGTCGGCTTCGGCAACTTCTTCGGCGGCTCGCTGATAAAGCTCACGGACAGCGAGGTGCCCAGCATCGCCCTCTCGGCCACCAGCGGCTACTTCAAGGCGTCCCTGCCCTTCGCCGGGGATCTGGGCTGGTTCGGCAGGATATTCCTCAGCTACGGCATGCTGGCCTACGTGGCCGTGGCCATAGCCCTGTCCTGCGCCTTCTTCCTCAGGCGCACCCGCGCGGGGCTCAACCTGCGCGCCGTGGGCGAGGACCCCGCGACCGCCGACGCCGCGGGCATCGACGTCACGCGCTACAAGTACAAGGCCACCTGCATAGGCTGCATGATAGCCGGCCTGGGCGGGCTCTACTACGTCATGGACTACGCCAGCGGCGTGTGGTCGAACGACGCCTTCGGCGACCGCGGCTGGCTGGCCATCGCCCTCGTCATCTTCACCATGTGGCGGCCCGGCGTGGGCATATTCGCCTCCATACTCTTCGGCGGGCTCTACATACTCTATCTCTTCATCCCCACCGGCATGGACCTGGCGGTCAAGGAGCTCTACAAGATGCTGCCGTACCTGGTGACCATAGCCGTGCTGATAATCGTCTCCCTGAGGAAGAGCAGAGAGAACGAGCCGCCCAGGCATCTGGGCCTGGCCTACTTCCGCGAGGAGCGGTAGGCGGGGAGAAAAACACGCCCCATGGCGCGCAAACGCCGCGCCATGGGGTTCTTTCGTTGACAAACAGTGAGAAAGTGGATATAATCGAAATACCGTGCGCGCTCTCCGAGGAAGGCGCAAAATAAGGCAGGGAAAGGTGGACGAGACCACATGTTCAAGATAGCAGAGAAGTTCCCCCTGAACGAGTCCAAGACCATTTTCAGGGTCAGCATAGAGGCCCCGCTGATAGCCCGGGCGGCGAAGCCGGGGCAGTTCGCCATATTCAGGCTGGACGAGTTCGGCGAGAGGTTCCCCCTGACCATAGCCGACTACGACCCGGAGAAGGGCACGGTGTCCTTCAACTTCCAGCCCGCCGGCAAGAGCACGCAGATGTTCTCCCTCATGGAGGAGGGGGACTACATTGCCGACATAGTGGGCCCCCTGGGCCGCCCGGCGGAAATTGACCCCAATGCCAAGCGCATCTGCGTGGTGGGCGGCGGCACGGGCTGCGCCATAAACTACCCCGTGGCCAAGGAGCTCAAGCGCCTGGGCATAGGCGTGGACATGATATGCGGCTTCCGCAGCAAGGACATCGTCATCATGGAGGACGAGTTCCGCGCGGCCTGCGACAACCTGTATATCTGCACCGACGACGGCAGCTACGGCGAGGCGGGCTTCGTCACCAACAAGCTCAAGAGCCTGCTGGAAGCCGGGGAGCAGTACGACAGCGTGCTCACCTGCGGGCCGGTGATAATGATGAAATTCGTGGCCGAGGTCACCAGGCCCTACGGCATACGCACCACGGCCAGCCTCAACCCCATAATGATAGACGGCACGGGCATGTGCGGCGGCTGCCGCCTCTCCGTGGGCGGCGAGCGCAAGTTCGCCTGCGTGGACGGCCCCGAGTTCGACGCCCACCTGGTGGACTGGGACGGGCTGCTGGAGCGCAACAACTTCTACCTCGACGAGGAGGGCGAGGAGAACGAGCACGTCTGCCGCATCACCGGCGGCGTGAGGCGCGGGGAGTACAAGCGCGCGGAGCCGGAGGGGGACGAGAACCCCGCCAGGCGCATGACCAAGCACCCCATGCCCGAGCAGGACGCGGAGATAAGGAGCCACAACTTCAACGAGGTCGCGCTGGGATACAGCGCCGCCGTGGCCCAGCTGGAGGCGCAGAGGTGCCTCAACTGCGCCAACCCCCAGTGCGTCAAGGGCTGCCCCGTGAATGTGCGCATACCCCAGTTCATCTCCCAGGTGAAGGAGGGCGACTTCGAGGGGGCCTATGAGACCATATCCGCCACCAACAGCCTGGCGGCCGTCTGCGGGCGCGTCTGTCCGCAGGAGCGCCAGTGCGAGAGCAAGTGCGTGCGCGGCATAAAGGGCGAGAGCGTGGCCATCGGCCGCCTGGAGCGCTTTGTGGCCGACTACCACCTGGAGCGCGCCGGGCTGGAGTCCGGGACGAAGGCCCAGCCCAACGGCCACCGCGTGGCCGTCATCGGGGCGGGCCCCAGCGGCCTCACCTGCGCCGGGGACCTGGCGAAGAAGGGCTATGAGGTCACTGTGTTCGAGGCGCTGCACAAGAGCGGCGGCGTCCTCGCCTACGGCATACCCGAGTTCCGCCTGCCCAAGGCCATAGTGGACCGCGAGGTGAAGAACCTGGAGCTGCAGGGCGTGAAGTTCGTCAACGACTGCATCATCGGGCGCACCATGCCGCTCGACCAGCTCTTCGAGGAGGGCTACGAGGCGGTGTTCATCGGCTCCGGCGCCGGGCTGCCGCAGTTTTTGAACATCCCGGGCGAGAACCTGCTGGGCGTCTACAGCGCCAACGAGTACCTCACCCGCATAAACCTGATGAAGGCCTACCGCTCCGACTATGACACGCCGATAAAGAACAACGCAAAGCGCATCGCCGTGGTGGGCGGCGGCAACGTGGCCATGGACGCCGCGCGCTGCGCCAAGCGCATGGGCGCCGACGAGGTGTTCATAGTCTACCGCCGCGGGCGCGACGAGCTGCCCGCCAGGGCCGAGGAGGTCCACCACGCCGAGGAGGAGGGCATAGAGTTCCGCCTGCTCAACAACCCCGTGGAGATACTGGGCGACATCAACGGCAGGGTCGTGGGGCTCAAGTGCGTGCGCATGCGCCTGGGCGAGCCCGACGCCAGCGGCCGCCGCAGCGTCAGCCCCATAGAGGGCAGCGAGTTCGTCATGGTGGCCGACGCGGTGATAGTGGCCATCGGCACCACGCCGAACCCCCTGCTGCGCACCACCACCCCGGGCCTGGAGACCAACCGCAAGGGCTGCCTGGTGGTGGACGAGGACAGCCTGCAGACCTCCCGCGAGGGCGTCTACGCCGGCGGCGACGCCGTGACCGGCGCGGCCACCGTCATCCTCGCCATGGGCGCCGGCAAGCAGGGCGCGGAGAGCATTGACAAATATCTCTCGAATAAGTAAAAAATCAGTTACAAAGTCGGCTTTTTTGAAAAAACGGGGCGGATTCCACCCCGTTTTTTCTTAATACGCCGGAAACTTTCATATACATGTTTCGTCCTTAAAGTGGAGCTTGACACGGGCTCCTATTGGTGATATCTTGTCTGTATTATGATGTATAATACGCAACGCCTGGGGAGGTATGAGGAAAAATGATGAAGAGGACAAAAAAGGCGGCGGCCCTGCTGCTCGCGGCGGCCATGCTGCTGGCCCTGGCGGCCTGCGGCGGCGACACGCCGGGCGCGCAGGAGACGGAGACGCCCGATTTCGTCTACGTGGCCAGCTATTCGCCGGTGGGCGGGGACATACAGTATGTGAACCAGTCCTGCTATTTCAACGGCAGGATATATTTCGTGGGCGACTACCTGGACGGCCAGCGGACGGAGAGCTATCCCGTCTACGACGAGAACGGCGAGCCGCTGCTGGACGAGAACGGCGAGCCGGTGATGGAGGAGTACACCTACGACAACTACGCCACCGGGCTCTTCTCCATGGCCGACGACGGGACGGACGTGAAGGTCCTCCCCGGCTACACCATGCAGGAGCCGCCCGCGGGCTATGACGGCAGCAGCTATATAAGCAACATGTTCGCCGCGGGGGACTCGCTCTATGTGATGGAGCAGGCGAGCTACTACGGCTACATGAACTCCCAGGGGCAGATGGTGGACTACATGGGCAACGTGCTCGACGAGCAGCCCGCAGACAGCCCCGCGGCCCCGGAGGCCCGGGAGGCGGCCCTCTCCGCCGCTGTGGCTGAGCTTGCGCCCATGCCGCTCCCGGCCACGAGCAGCTCCGACATCATCGTCAACCCCGACGGCGAGGAGCTGACGCAGCTCTACATGGAGCAGACCATACTCAGCCGCCTGGACGCCGAGGGCAACCTGCTCAGCTCCATCGACCTCAATTCGCTGGGCGAGGGGAAGGAGTATTTCTACATAAACGGTGTTACGGCTGACGGGGCTGGGAACATAGTCTGCAATGACAGCGACGGCGTCGTCTACGTCCTCGACCAGGAGGGGAACAAGCTCTTCACGGTGGACGCGACGGAGATAAACGAGAACGCCTGGGTCTACAACATCATGCCGCTGAGCGACGGCCGCGTGGGCGTGCTGATGAACTGGTACGACGAGGCCAACCAGCGGAGCGTGAACGAGCTCAGGCTGCTGGACATGGACTCCCGCTCGCTGAGCGGGGAGCCGGAGGCGATACCCGAGATAAACGGCCAGATACTGCCCGGCAGCGGGGAGTATGACTTCTACATGAACGGCGGCACCTCGCTCTATGGCTGCAGGCTGGGCGAGGAGACGGCCGAGAACATAGTCACCTGGATAAACTGCGACGTGGACAGCTCGGGCCTGAGCAGCGTCACCCCGCTGGGCGACGGGCGCATCATCTGCCTCTACACCGACTACAACAGCGCCGACACCAGCGTGCAGCTGGTGACGCTGAAGGAGACGCCCACCTCCGAGGTGCAGCAGAAGACCACGCTGACCTACGCCTGCATGTACCTGTCCTACGACGTGCGCAGGCATATACTGGATTTCAACCGCACTAACCCAACATATCGTATTGAGGTGCGGGATTATTCGGAGTATAATACAAGCGATGACTACAACGCCGGGCTCACCCGCCTGACCACGGACATCATCTCCGGCAACGCGCCGGACCTCATCTCCACCGACAACCTGGACTTCAAGCGCTACGCCGGAAAGGGGCTCTTTGAGGACCTGTGGCCCTACATAGACGCCGACGAGGAGCTCGGCGGGCGCGGGGCCGTGGTGGAGGAGTTCTTCAACGCGATGAGCGACGACGGGAAGCTCTACGCGGTCTACCCTGGCTTCTACATCATCACCATGGAGGGGCCCACCGCCGTGTTCGGCGAGGAGATGGGCGTGAGCTTAGAGCAGGTGCGCGAGGCCATGGAGCGCTACCCCGAGATAACCACCCCGCTGGCCAACTACACCCGCAGCGACATGCTGTCCATGGTGTGCTACTACGCGCTTGACAACTATGTGGACTGGGAGAGCAGCACCTGCAGCTTCGACCAGGGCTTTGCCGACGTGCTCGAGTTCTGCAACCTCTTCCCCACGGAGTATCCGGAGTACGACCCCTCTGAGCCCTACAGGGACCCCCTGGTCCAGCTGCGCGACGGGCAGGTGCTGATGAACCCCGCGTATATCAGCGACTTCAGCGGCTACAGCCGCGTGGGCAACGCCGTGGTCGAGGGCGGCACCACCTATATCGGCCTGCCCGGCGTGGGCGGCAGCGGCGGCGCCTTCATCTGCGACACCGGCATAGCCATGAGCGCCAACTGCTCCGACAAGGAGGGGGCCTGGCAGTTCATGCGCCGCTATGTGGACGGCAGCTTCTACGACTACAACTACAACTTCTCCACCAACCGCGCCAAGTTCGACGCCGCGATGGAGGAGGCCATGACGCCCGTATACTACACGGACGAGAACGGCCAGCAGGTGGAGGCGTCTGTCTACACCTACTACATAGACGATGACAACCAGGTGGAGCTCTACGCCATGACCCAGGCCGAGGCCGACAAGATACTCGACCTCATCAGCGAGACCACCGCCGTCTCCGTGAACGCCGACCAGCAGCTGCTGAGCATAATCACCGAGGAGGCCGAGGCCTACTTCGCCGGGCAGCGCAGCGCCCAGGACGCGGCGGCCATGATACAGTCCCGCGCGTCCATATACGTCAGCGAGCAGAGCTGACAGAGATGAAATTTCCCAGGGGGAGGTGAGACGATGAAGGCACCCACGCTCTCGAGGCCCCGGGCCGCCGAGAGGAGGCCCCGGATGAACACCGAACGAGAGATGGAGCACCGGAGAATGAAACGCATGGACTTTCTGCAGAGCATGTGCTTCATGGGCCCCAGCTTCCTGGGCGTGCTGGTGTTCTTCATCGTCCCCTTCCTCGTCGTCGTGTACTACTCCGTAATCAGGAACCCGATGAACCGCGAGTTCGTGTTCCTGGACAACTTCACCGCGCTGCTGCAAAACGCGGCCTTCCTCTCCGCGGCCAAGAACACCCTGCTGTTCTCCGCGCTGGCCGTGCCGCTGGCCGTGGTGCTGGCCCTGGGCCTGGCGCTGCTGCTGGAATCGCGCATACCGCTGAAGAGCCAGTTCCGCACCTTCTTCCTCAGCCCCATGATGGTCCCCGTGGCCTCCATCGTGCTCGTCTGGCAGGTGCTGTTCAACGCCAACGGCGTGGTGAACGACTTCCTGGGCCTGACGGGGGCGGACAAGATAGACTGGATAAAGTCCGACTACGGCCAAATCGTGGTGCTCACGCTCTTCCTGTGGAAGAACCTGGGCTACAACATGATACTCTTCATGTCCTCGCTGGCGAACATACCGCGGGAGCTGCTGGAGGTGGCGGACGTGGAGGGGGCCTCGGAGGTCTACAAGTTCTTCGCCATCAAGCTGAGATACCTCTCGCCCACGGTGCTCTTTGTGACCATACTCTCGCTGATAAACTCCTTCAAGGTGTTCCGCGAGGTGTATCTGCTCACGGGAGGCTACCCCTACGGCGGGCTGTACATGCTGCAGCACTTCATGAACAACACCTTTGAATCCCTCGACTATCAGAAGCTCTCCGCCGCGGCGGTAATCATGGCGCTGGCCATGGTGGTGATAATCGCCGTGCTCTTCAAGGTGGAGGACTGGTTCGGAAAGGACGTGGAGGGATGAGGAAAAAACGCTATCTCTCCCGCACGGTAATCTTTATCCTCTGCGCCTTCTTCGCCTTTGTGTTCCTCATGCCCACCGTGCTCACCATATCGAACTCCTTCATGACCCAGTCGGAGCTCAACGCCAACTACGGCGTGATATTCAACGCCGGGGCACAGGGCGGGACCAGCTATATATCCGAGAAGGTTAACCTGAAGTTCATACCGGACAAGGTGTCCTTCGGGCAGTACAAGACCGTGCTGTTCATGAGCCCGGACTACCTGCTCAAGTTCTGGAACAGCGTAATCCTGGTGGTGCCCATCGTCGTGTTCCAGGTGGCGGTGGCCTCCGTGGCCGCCTACAGCTTCACCCGCTGGCGCGGGAAGGCGAGGGCCTTCATATTCTTCTTCTACGTCATACTGATGCTGATGCCATATCAGGTGACGCTGGTGCCGAACTACCTGGTGAGCGAGTGGCTGGGCATACTCGACACGCGCTGGTCCATCATACTGCCGGGCATATTCGCGCCGTTTTCCGTGTTTTTGCTCACCAAATTCATGCGCCGCATACCCTACTCGCTGATAGAGGCCGCCAAGATAGACGGCGCGGGCGAGTGGCAGGTGTTCACCAGGGTCTGCATGCCCCAGTGCCGCGCGGCGCTCTACTCGATAGCCATACTGGTTTTCATCGACTACTGGAACATGGTCGAGCAGCCGCTGGTGCTGCTGCCGGACGCCGAGAAGCAGCCGCTGAGCGTGTACCTCTCGACGATAAACTCCGGCGAGGTGGGGCTGGCCTTCGCCATCGCCACGATATACATGGTGCCCACGCTGCTGCTCTTCCTGCACGGCGAGGAGTATCTGGTGGAGGGCATCGCCACCCAGGGCTCCGTCAAGGGCTGAGGAAGCCCGCAAACACTTTCAGATGGGGGAATCTCTATGAGTGAGAAGGTCAAAAACAGAGGCTGGGTCAAAAACGTGGCCATCATATTCCTGGCGGTCATGCTGGTGCTGACCTTCTTCTCGAACACCATAATGAACCGCTCCCTGCCCGAGGTGACGGGGCAGTCGGTGCAGTCGGGCTCCATCACCACCCAGGTGAGGGGCAACGGCACCATAGAGGCCGCCGAGACCTACGAGGTCAAGAGCGCCGACTCCCGCAAGGTGCAGTCCGTGCCGGTGAGCGTGGGGCAGGAGGTAAAGGTGGGCGACACCCTGGTGGTGCTGGCCGCCGGCGACAGC
>CALWYL010000039.1 GCA_944385765.1 uncultured Oscillospiraceae bacterium | reverse complement strand
GACGCTGAGGCCACGGCCGGCAGCTTCGGCGCCCACTTCCCCGACGCGGAGCTCACGGTGGTAAACGGCGGCCAGCCCGTGTATTACTACATGATTTCCATCGAGTGAGCCGGCGTCCCGCTGACTAAAGACGACAAAAAGGCCCCGCCAGGCGGGGCCTTTTTTGCCGCTATCTCAGATAAGCCAGCACCTCGGCCAGGTTCGCCTCGCTGACGGCGCTGCCCTCGCCGTGGGCCATCTGGTAGGTGGCCTGCTCCTCCGGGCTCAGCTCGGCGCGGAGGGAGAGCCTCTCCGCT
Source organism: uncultured Oscillospiraceae bacterium (assembly GCA_944385765.1). GTDB lineage: Bacteria > Bacillota > Clostridia > Oscillospirales > Oscillospiraceae > Scatomorpha. The sequence goes on along the minus strand of CALWYL010000039.1, from coordinate 19,705 downwards.
ATCTCCCGGCACTTGTACTTCATCACCAGCTTGAACGGGCCGCTCAGCTTCTCCATGTCGAAGCCGCCCTGCAGGTAGAACACCCCCACGGAGGACGGTATGCCCATCTTGGCCCTCAAGGCGTCGGTCAGCTTCTGCGACGGAGGGCTCATGCCCACTCCGCACACGGCGCGCAGGCGGCAGAGCCTGGCGGCCTTCTTGTATCCCACTATGCTGCCAGCGAACAGCCAGCCGAGAAACACCGCGTCCCTCCCGCGGTGGCATTCCGGCACCTCGTCGAGGCTGTAGGCCGGCACATCCAGCTTACTGGACAGCATCTTCGCGTACTGCTTGGTGTAGCCGGTGTTGGACTTATATACGACTATCATGCTTGTGCTCCTCTCCGTGTAAAATTGGGTATCAGCAGCGGACATTCACTGTCAACAGTATATATAATTATCGGGCAAAATGCAAGCATTTTGCCCGATAATTCACAATGTAAGCTCTTCAGTCCGGTCACAGCTCCCGGTACAGGGCCGGGGCGTCGCTCTTGGTCGCGCGCTCGTCCACGGCCAGCACCTCCACCCGCAGCCTCCGCTCGCCGAAGGCCACCTCAATCACGTCGCCCGGGCGCACCTCGGCGGAGGCCTTGGCCGTCTTGCCGTTTATCGACACCCGGCCGCCGTCGCAGGCCTCGTTGGCCACGGTGCGCCGCTTTATGAGCCGGGACACCTTCAAATACTTGTCAAGCCGCATATGTCCGCTCCTGTCTTAAAGTCTAGTCGTCCATCAGCCGGGGGTCATAGTCCTCCGAGCGCAGCCAGCTCGCCAGCTGCGTGAGCGCCATCTCCATGCCCCCCCGGCGGTATGGGCTCTCCTCGCCGGAAAAGCCCTTGGCGGGGCGCAGGGTGGTCGGCAGCATCACCCGCGCGGCCGTGCCGCGGCCCGGGCGGCTCTCTATGAGGAAGGCCCCGCCGTGCATCTCCGCTATGTCCCTCACCAGCCGCAGGCCGATTCCCGGGGGCGAGGAGAGCCCGCCGCCCTCGCCGAAGATGCCCGGCAGCTCCTCGCCGGGGATGCCGCTGCCGCTGTCGTCCACGGAGATAACCGCGCTGGCGCCGGAGAGCGCCAGGCTGACCTCCAGCCTCCCCCCGCTCTCCAGGTGCAGCAGGGAGTTTGAGATGAGGTTGAACAGCATCTGTTCCACCAGCTCGCGGTCGGCCGCCATCGGCAGCTCCTCCACGCGGCTGCTGAAGCCGACGGCTATGCCCCTGGGCCCGGCGAAGAACTGCACCGTCCACACCAGCTCCCGTATCAGTTCGACCAGGTCCAGCTCCGTGGGGCTGAACACCGCGCCGCCCTGTTCGATGCCCTCCGCCGCCGCCAGGTTGAGCACGGTGCGGCTGAGGCGGTAATAGCCGTGGCACACGCGCGACACGCTGTCCGAGAGCTCGCCGTCCTCCCTCTCTGCCGCCAGGCCGCCCAGGCGGCCCAGCGCCAGGCGCAAATCCGCCAGCGCGCTGCGCAGGGAGTGTTCCACCCCCGAGCGGGGCGTCATCTCCACCTCCCCGCCCTCCAGGCTCAGGCGGCACAGCAGCACGTCCCCCAGGGAGATGAAGCGTCCGGCGGCCCTCCGGCCGCCCAGGCTGAGCGAGGCGCAGAAGCTGCTGGAGCGGCAGTCCAGCACCAGCCCGGGCAGCACGTCCCCGGCGCTCTCGCCCTCCACCAGCCCCAGCCGGTCCCTGGCCGCGTCGTTCAGTATGAGTATTTTGCCGCCGCCCACGCCCATGGCCGGCTCGCGCGAGGCGAGCACCAGCCCGGCGAGGGTGGACTCCACTCCATTCATAAAAGCTCCTTTACAGCGCGCGGCCGCGCCCGGCGTCGCCGCCTCGAACGCCCCCCGCGCGCGGCCCTGAAAAAGCGATAAAGATAGTTTATTTTATCAAAAACTGTCGCAAAATACAATAGCTTTGTCTCTATCCGCCGTTTTTTATGTCCCGGCGTCCTCCGCACATATATGATATGCCGAACAAAGCCCCCCTGCCAGATAAATTTCTGGGAGATGTATCAAACGTTTAGAATATTGCAAATATGGTATTGATATTTTTGAAAAAATGTTATAGAATACTCGAGGCAAAAAGCTATACAATACATTTTCAGATATGGAGGAATAAAAATGAGCATCAGAATTGGCATCAACGGGTTTGGGCGCATCGGCCGCCTCGTCTTCCGCGCCGGCATCGTCCGTGACGACATCGAGATAGTCGCCGTCAACGCCCCGGACAAGAAGCCCGAGCAGATTGCCTACGCCACCAAGTATGACACCGTGCACGGCCGCTTCAACGGCAGCGTCGAGGTCGTCGACGGCAACCTCGTTGTCAACGGCAAGACCGTGAAGCTCCTCAACTCCCGCGACCCCCACGAGCTCGGCTGGGGCGATCTGGGCGTTGATTACGTCCTCGAGTGCACCGGCAAGTTCCTGACCAAGGAGTCCGCTCAGGCCCACATCGACGCCGGCGCCAAGGTCGTCGTCCTCTCCGGCCCCAGCAAGGACGACACCCCGATGTTCGTCTGCGGCGTCAACCTGGACAAGTACGACCCCAGCATGACCGTCGTCTCCAACGCCAGCTGCACCACCAACTGCCTCGCCCCTCTCGCCAAGGTCGTCAACGACAACTTCGGCATCGTCGAGGGCCTGATGACCACCGTGCACGCCGGCACCGCCAGCCAGCAGGTGGTTGACGCCTTCTCCAAGAAGAACTGGCGCCTGAGCCGCAGCTGCTTCGACAACATCATCCCCACCACCACCGGCGCCGCCAAGGCCGTGGGCAAGGTCATCCCCGAGCTGCAGGGCAAGCTGACCGGCATGGCCATGCGCATCCCCAGCGCCGACGTCTCCATCGTCGACCTGACCTGCCGCCTGGAGAAGGGCGCCACCATGGACGAGATTTGCGCCGCCGTCAAGGCCGCCAGCGAGGGCCCCATGGCCGGCGTGATAGAGTACGTTGACGACGAGGTCGTCTCCAGCGACTTCCGCACCGACGCCCACACCTCCATCTTCGACGCCAAGGCCGGCATCAGCCTGAACCCCAACTTCGTCAAGCTCGTCGCCTGGTACGACAACGAGTGGGGCTTCTCCAACAAGATGCTCGACCTCACCGCCCACATCGACAGCGTGCGCAACAAGTAATCGCCTATAATGGGGGCGCGCAGCGGCAGACGCTGCGCGCCCATTTTATTTCCCACGGAGGCGCTATGGATCTCAGACCAGTAGGAATTTTCGACTCCGGCATGGGCGGGCTCACCGCCGTGCGAGAGCTCAGGCGGCTGCTGCCCGCGGAGGACATAATCTACCTGGGCGACACGGCCAGGGTACCCTACGGCGGGCGCAGCGTGGCCGAGCTGGAGGATATCGCCCTCAGCGACGTGCGTTTCCTGCTCTCGAGCGGGGTGAAGGCCATACTCGTCGCCTGCGGCACCGTGAGCTCAAACTGCATGGGGCTCGTCATGGGCGCCGCCGGCGTGCCCGCGTCCGGCGTCGTCGTCCCCGCCGCGCGCGAGGCGGTAAACTGCACGCGCAGCGGCCGCATCGGCGTCCTGGCCACCCTGGCCACCGCGCGCAGCGGGGCCTTTGAGCGGGAGATTGCCGCCATGGCCCCGGACGCGTCCGTCCTCAGCTCCGGCACAGCCGAGCTGGTGCCCCTGGTGGAGGCCGGGCGCACATCCCTGGACGACGACGGCGTGCGCGCCGCGCTCACCGGCTGCCTCGTCCCCTTCACCGGCGGGGCGGTGGATACCCTGATACTCGGCTGCACGCACTACCCCCTGCTGGGCGCGGCCATAGCCGAGCTTCTGGGCCCGGAGGTGCGTCTCATCGACGCCGGGGCCGCCGGCGCGCGCGAGACTGCCTGCCTGCTGCGCGAGGGCGGGCTGGACTGCCGCGCGCGGCGGATAGGCGGGCTGTCCCTCTGCACCACCGGCGCCCCCGGGCCCTTCGAGTCCCTGGCGGCGCTCTTCCTGGGCGGCGAGCGCGTCCCCCGCGCGCGCCATGTGGAACTCTGAGCCCGGATAAATGCCCCAATACGCCTCACCGGCCGCGAGCTGCGGCCGGTGAGGCGTATTTTCGCGCTGTCACGCGCTCTCTATCAGGATGACGTTCTTCGTCAGGTCCACGCTCTTGAGCGTGCCCTTGACAATCTTCCGGGCCCCCAGCATGTCCGTGAGCACGACGTTCTCGCCCTCCACGGAGATGCCGGAGACGTAGTTCATCAGGGGCTTTTTCTCCCCTCCGCACAGTTCAAACGCGTCCGAAAGGCACATCTCTACTCCCCCTTTATCAGTTCCAGCGCCTCTGAGAGCTTCTCGTTCCCCTGCTCAAAGCAGTGCACGGCCTCGTGCAGCTTCTCCGCCGCCTCCGCCCTGCCCTGGCCGGCCAGCGCGTGGCCCAGGTCATGCAGCTCCTCGGCGTGGCTCCTGTTGTGCTCCAGCGTATAGCTCAGCAGCGCCAGAGTCTGCTCCGGCGTGAGCTCCCGCCCATGGGCGTGCTCATGCCCGTGCCCGCCCTCGTGCAGGGCTATTCTGCGTGTGGACATCTTTCTCCTCCCTTTCGTCAGTTCATCGGATATTAACTACTATACCACCAATCCCCGCCGTCTTCAATGCGCTTTGCCATTTACTCGAGCTCCATGTAGGCCAGCGGATAGGGCCTCCCCGGCTCGTCCAGCTCCGTGCGGCGCACGGCTGTGAAGCCCATGTGCTCATAAAACCCGCGCGCGAGCGGGTTCTGCTCGTTCACCGCCACGGAGCGCACTCCGCAGCGCTCCACGCCGTATCTCAGCAGCGCGCCGCCCAGCCCGTGCCCGCGCTCAGCCGCGGACACGAACAGCATCTCCAGAGACGACCCCTCGACCGCCCATGAAGGCGGCGGGGGCGCCGTCCTCATTCTCCGCCGCGAAGAGCCTGCCGACCCCCTGCAGGGCGTCCGGCACCTCCCTTTTTATCTCCAGGAGCTCCGGTTCCGAGAGGAAGCTGTGTGTCGCCCGCGCGGAGCTCTCCCAGACCTCCGTCAGCCGCTCTATGAGCTCCGGCGTCCGCTCGTTTACTTCCCTGATTTTCATATGTTGAACAGCCGCCTGGCGTTCTCCGCCGTCGCCGCGGCCACCGCCTCCTCCGTGAGGCCCTTCACCTCTGCTATCCGGCGCACGACGTACCGCAGCTGGGAGCTGTCGTTGCGCCGCCCCCGGTTCGGCTCCGGCGTGAGGTAGGGGCTGTCCGTCTCTATCAGTATGCGCCCCAGCGGGCACTCCGCCAGGGCCTCCAGGTTGCGCCGGGCGTTCTTATAGGTTATGGGCCCGTCGAATCCCAGGTACCACCCGGCGTCCAACAGCTGCCGGGCCATCTGCGCGCTGCCGGAGAAGCAGTGGTACACGCCCCTCAGCCCGGGGTATTCCAGAGTTATGCGCAGGCAGTCGGCGTGCGCGTCCCGGTCGTGTATTATAACGGGCATGTCCAGCTCCAGCGCCAGGGCCAGCTGCGCGCACAGCATCTCCTCCTGCAGCTCCCTGTGCTCCCTGTCCCAGTAGTAGTCGAGCCCTATCTCCCCTATGGCCACGGCCTTGGGGTGGGCCGCCAGGGCCCTTATCTCCCCCAGGCTCTCCGCCGTCCAGCTCTCCCATTCCTGCGGATGCCAGCCCACGGCGGCGTATACGAACCCGTGTTCCTCCGCTATGCGCAGAGCGAGGCGGCTGCTCTCCCCGTCGCACCCGGGATCCACCACACCCTCCACGCCCAGCTCCGGCAGGGCCGCGAGCAGCTCCTCCCGGTCGGAGTCGAACTGCCGGCTGTCGTAATGCGCGTGCGAGTCAAAATACATGCTTACCGCCCCCCGCCCCATTAAAGCACATCCCGCCATTGCGCGCAAGGCCGTTTTGTGCTAATATCCAGGTATGAGAGCTCGCTGGCTGACCGACAAGTACATATCGCTGATGCTGCTCGTCTTCCCCCTGTGGACGGGCCCCCAGGGCTATGCCGCGATAACCCGCGCCAAGTTCCTCCTCTTCGCCCTGCTCACCGGCACATACCTCGCCGGCGCGCTGGCCTGCGCGCTGCTCGAGCGCGCGAAGCCCCGCCGCCCCTCGGCGGCGCAATGGGCGGCCCTGGCCTTCATGGCCGCCGCCTGCCTCTCGGCCGCGCTCTCCCCCTACGGCTCGGCGACACTGCTGGGCGCCGGCCGCTACGACGGGCTGCTCACGCTGCTGCTCTACGGCGGCAGCTTTCTCGCCGTCTCCTCCTTCGGCGAGTGGAAAAAATATTATGTCTACCTGCTTGCCATCTCCGCCTCCCTCTGCTCGCTGCTGGCCATACCGCAGCTGCTGGGGGCGAATCCCCTCGGCCTCTACCCCGCCGGCCTCAACTACTTTGACGCCAACGTGCGCTACACGGGCGAATTCCTGGGCACTATCGGCAACACCAACCTGCTCGCCGCCTTTTACTGCCTCTGCATCCCCCTCTTTGCCAGGCAGGCGCTGACGGGCCGCCAGAGGCGCGAGCGGCTACTGCTGATTCCCACCGCGCTCTGCCTGGGAGTGCTCATCGCCTCCCGCGTGGCCTCCGGCCTGGTGGCCATGGCGGCCGCCGTGGTAGTGCTTGTCCCGTATTATGTAAACTACACCCGCCATTCCCCGCGCCTCACCGCACTGGCCGCGGCCGCCATGGCCGCGCTGTGCGCCGCCGGGCTCATCGCCGTCTACCTCTACCCCGGGCAGAGCGGCACGCTGTACGAGCTCTCCCAGCTGCTGCACGGGCACGTGGACGACAGCTTCGGCTCCAGCCGGGTGGCCATCTGGCGCGAATGCCTGCGCCTGGTGGGCGAGTCGCCGCTGACGGGCGGCGGGCCGGACACGCTGACGCTGCGCACGGAGCTCAATTTCAGCCGCGTGGTGGAGGAGACGGGCGCCACGCTGACCACCCACGTGGACAACGCCCACTGCGAGATGCTCGGCTACCTGGTGAACCTGGGTGTCCTGGGCCTCGCGCCCTATCTGTTTTTATGTTATGTAAACTTAAGGCGCTTTTTCACCGCCTCGGGCGGCGCCCCCGCCGCGCTGGGCGGGGCCTTAGGCTGTTACCTGGTGCAGAGCCTCTTCGGGCTGGGGCTCTGCCTGGTGGTGCCCCTGGTCTGGATATACATGGGCCTCATCTGTTCCCCGCAGGAGGATAAGAAATGCAAAAACGCTCCCTAGCCCCCGACGTCCTCAAGCTCCTGGCCTGCGCCGGCGTGGTGGTGATACACCTCTCCGGCTACGGGCTGGAGCTCTTTCCCATACTCAGCTTCGACTGGCTCTCCAGCGCCTTCTGGGACAGCCTGGCGCGCTTTGCCGTGCCCGTGTTCTTCATGTGCACGGGCGCGCTGATGCTCCCGCCGGAGCGCCGGCTGACCCCCGGGGTGGTGTGGAAGAAATACTTCCTGCGCATACTCATCATCCTGCTGTTCTGGTCCTGGGCCTATTACATGATGATTGTCGTGGGGCAGTACCTGCTCATCTGGTGGACGGAGGAGAACTTCCTGCTCAACTCGATAACCCACACCCTGCGCTTCGACCACTTCTTCCACCTCTACTATCTGCAGATACTGCTGCTGCTCTACGCTCTGCTGCCCGTGCTGCGCGCCTTTGTGCGCTCCGCCACGGAGGGGGAGCTGCGCTACGCCCTAGGCGTCTGGGCCGTGCTGGGCATAGCTTTCCCCCTGCTGCGGCTCTATCCCCCGCTCTCCTGGCTGGGCGGGCTCACGGGGCAGTACGCCATAAACATGACCTGGTCCGCCCTGGGCTATGCGCTGCTGGGCCACTACCTGAACTCGCGCGGCCCCGCTGTCCTCTCCCTGCGCGGGTGCGTCCTGCTCATCCTCTGCGGCTTCGCCGTGACCTTCGGCGGCACCGCCCTGGCCTCGGCCCTCCGGGGGGAGAACGTCCTGGATTTCATGGAGGGCATGTCCCCCGGGCCCGCGCTGATGGCCGCGGGGCTCTTCGGCCTGGTCCTCCGGCTGAGCGCCGGCCGCTCCAGCAGCCCGCGCCTGGCCCGGCTGGTCAAGGCCAGCTTCTGCGTATATCTGATACACATGGCCTTCGTCATGGTATTCCGCCAGTTCGGGCTGGATCTCGGCATCATGCCCGCGCTCATAGCCGTCCCCCTGGAGTCGGCCGCGGTGCTCGCGCTCAGCCTCGCCGGCTGGTGGATACTCTCCAAAATCCCCATAGTAAAGGACCGGCTGATATAATGGGCAATGAAAACGGCGAATGGATAATCCGCGGCCTCGCGGAGGACGACCCCCGCGCCCTCCGCAGCCCGCAGGACGTGGCGGCGGAGGTGGAGCGTCTGGGGCTGCTGCCCCTCTTTGCCGGGGAGGTCCCCGGCCTCTCCGTGGAGGAGCGCACGCCCTCGGCCTGGTGGTGGAGCGACACGGCGGACGACCCCTGGTACTGGCGCGAGGAGCTCGCCGCCTCCGGGCTCGTGGTCTACGGCAAGTTCTTCGGCGGCCGGGCCGGGTTCGTGTCCCTGGAGTGCTTCCCCCGCTTCGCCAATGTCCGCCGCGACGGCTACGACTTCGACGCCCTCTACGAGGACGGCAAGGCCAGCCACCGCTGCAAGAGGATAATGGACTGCTTCGAGTCCGGCGGCGAGCTGCCCTCCTATGAGCTCAAGCGCCTGGCGGGCTTCGGCAAGGGCGGCGAGCCCAACTTCGAGGGCACGGTCACCAGGCTGCAGATGCAGTCCTACCTGGCCATACGCGCCTTCCGCCGCCGGCGGAACGCCCAGGGCCGGGAGTACGGCTGGCCCGTCGCCGTCTACACCCCCGCGGAGTGCCTCGTCTCCCCCCTGCTGATATCCGAGGCCTACCGGGAGGACCCCGGACTGTCCGCGGATATGCTGCTGCGCCGCCTGGAGTCCCAGCTCCCCGGAGCCGACCGCCGCGCACTCTCAAAGCTGATAGGAGGAGCCTAAATGCCCACCGTCACCCTCAAACGCGCCTTCCGCTGTGATATCGCCGACCTCTGGCGCCTGGTCACAGACCTCTCCTGCCAGTCCTGGCGCCACGGCCTCGCCGAAGTGGAGGCCCTCTCCCCCGGCGAGTTCACCGAGCGCACCTCCGGCGGTTTTGTCACCCGCTTCACCGTCACCGCGCGCGAGGAGCACCGCCGCTGGGAGTTCGACCTGGAGAATGAGAATATCTGCGGCCACTGGAGCGGCGTTTTCACCGTCCGCGGCCCCGTCTGTGAGTTTGAGTCCACCGAGACCATCCGCGTGAAGCGCGCGCTCATGCGCCCCTTCGCCCGGGCCTATCTGCGCTCGCAGCAGCGCCGGTATATGGCCGATTTGCAAAGGGCGCTCTCCCGCCGCTGAGCGCCCAAAGAAAAATTCCCAAAGATATTGACAAATCGCGCGGCGGATGTTACTATATCAAGGCTTGCGGGCGCGTTCCGCCGGTATTGCTGCTCAGGCCACATGCGCCAGTAGCTCAGTAGGATAGAGCAACTGCCTTCTAAGCAGTAGGCCGGGGGTTCGAATCCCTCCTGGCGTGCCAGCAACGCAAATAATGGTGGGTGTAGCTCAGTTGGTATGAGCACCGGATTGTGGTTCCGGGTGTCGTGGGTTCGAGCCCCATCTCCCACCCCAGAAATGCGGGAGGCCGGCAATGCCGGCCTCTCTGCACAAGTCGATGGTGGGATGTAGTGTAACGGTAACACACCAGACTTTGACTCTGATATTGTAGGTTCGAGTCCTGCCATCCCAGCCACCTCGGCGCAGAGCGCGCCTTTGCCGGGGACCTCGCCCCCTGCGCCGCCTCTCAGAATGGGGGGCGGAAGATTGAATTTTGAAGCTTGCAACCGCATGACCCAGTAGCTCAGCAGGCAGAGCACCTGCCTTTTAAGCAGGGTGTCCGGGGTTCGAATCCCCGCTGGGTCACCAGCCGCCGTGGACTGACTATCGTTCGCGGCGGCTTTTTTCAAAAGCGCGTCTCCCAACCGCGCCGTGCCGCGCGCCCGGCCTGGTATTATAAACAATAAAGGAAGGGGTAAAGTTAAGAGCATGGCTAAGACAGCGAAAGACATCATGGACCTTATCCGCGAGCAGGGCATAGAGATGGTCGACTTCAAGATAGTCGATATCCAGGGCCAGTTCCGCCACGTCACCATCCCCGCGGCGCACTTCGACGAGAGGACCATGGTGGACGGCATAGGCTTTGACGCGTCCAATTACGGCTACGCCGTGGTCGAAAAGAGCGACATGGTGTACATCCCCGACCTTGACACCGCGCAGATAGATCCCTTCTGCGACGTCAAGACCCTCTCCCTCATCGGCAATGCCATGGTCATCGACTACCCCGAGAACCGCCCGCTGGCCCAGTACCCGCGGAACATAGTCCACGCCGCAGAGCGCTACATGCGCGATTCCGGCGTGGCCGACACCATGATGATACTGCCGGAGTTCGAGTTCTACCTCTTCGACCACGCCTCCTGGGCCGTGGACCACAACCAGATTGGCGTGTCCATAGACGCCAGGCAGGCCCACTGGAACAGCGGCACCGAGGGCAGCGGCTGCGTGGTCCCCTTCCAGAAGAACTACCACATCGCCAAGCCCTTCGACACCACCTATGAGTGCCGCAGCGAGATGTGCTTGGAGATAGAAAAAGCCGGCATCCCCGTCAAGTACCACCACCCGGAGGTCGGCGGGGCCGGCCAGTTCGAGATTGAGCCCATGCTGGGCGAGATGTCGAAGATGGCCGACGGCACGATGATGATAAAGTACATCATCTGCAACGTCGCCCGCAAATACGGGCTCTCCGCCACGCTGATGCCCAAGCCCGTCTACGGCGAGGCCGGCAGCGGCATGCACGTGCACATGCTGCTCTTCAAGGACGGCGTGCCCGTCTTCTCCGACGACAGCGGCTACTCCCACCTCAGCCGGGAGGCGCACTGGTTCATGGGCGGGCTGCTGGCCCACATCGCCTCCCTCTGCGCCATCACCAACCCCTCCACCAACTCCTTCAAGCGGCTTGTGCCCGGCTTTGAGGCGCCCGTCACCGTGGGCTACGCCACCAGCAACCGCAGCGCCGTCATCCGCATTCCCGCCTACGCCAAGTCGCCCGACCAGCGCCGCTTCGAGCTGCGCAACCCGGACGCCACCTGCAACCCCTATTTCTGCTATGCCGCGCTGCTGATGGCTGGCCTGGACGGCATCAAGAACCACATCGACCCCCACGAGCGCGGCTGGGGCCCCTACGATGTCAACCTCTACGACCTGCCCGAGGAGGAGAAGGCCAAGCTGCACAGCCTCCCCACCTCGCTCGAGGCCGCGCTCGACGCGCTGGAGGCCGACCACGACTATCTGACGGCCGGCGGCGTGTTCCCCCCGGAGCTGATAGCGAACTTCATCAAGCTCAAGCGCGCGGAGGCCGCCGAGCTCGCCCGCATCCCCCATCCGGCCGAATTCGACCGCTATTACAACCTGTGAGCCTCGGCTGTCTGCCCCAATCCGCTCCGCCGTGGACCATGAGTCCACGGCGGAGTTTTCTGTCCTGTGTCGCCGGCCCCGGCCCTCACTCCGGCCTCTCCGGCAGTATGAGAATGGCCTCCTGCGTCTCCAGGCCCGGCAGAAAGCGCCCCTCCAGCTCCAGCAGCGCCTCGCGCCCGCAGCCCAGGGCGCGGCAGCAATAGCAGCCGGCCAGCCCGCTCCTCTGCAGCTCCACCCGCAGCGCCCGGGGCGATCGCCTCTCGCCCAAAAGCAGCTCGTCCGGCGTCGTGCCCAGTCCGCGGCACAGCCGCTCGAACATATCTATCGTCGGCGACGCCCTCCGCCTGACTATGCTCCCCAGATGCCTTGAGCTCATCCCGCACAGTTCCGCCGCCGCCTCATAGGAGAGCCGCTGCTCGTCCAGTATGCGCAGTACCCGGGCGGACAAATTGTCCGAGAACATCTCCATCCCCCGATCCACGTCGAATATGTTTCAGCCTACAGCCGCTCACCCGGCTCTTCAAGGAAGCATGCTTCCTCTTCTCTCCGGGTGGGAAAAATCCATCTCTACATATGCCCGCAGCCGCGCCTTTTGTGACATCCCGGGCGGTAAAAAAAACGCCCCGCGCTGGGCGTTTCGGGCATAGTCTCCCCCGAGAATGGGCACACTTTCCAGAGGGGAGGTGAGACCATGTCTGCCAAAAAGCGCAAGCGCCAGGATGAGATTTCCGTGGACCCGGAGCAGCGCCTGGCCGCGCAGTTCGACTCCACCGGCGCCAAAAAATTCCCGGACCAGAGCCGGCGCAGCCGCACCGGCCCGGACGTGAAGGACAACTGCGCCCAGGAACACCAGATGTGACAAAAGGCGCCCCGGGGCTTGCCCCCGGGGCGCCTTTGTGGTAGAATGGGACGCTATGAAAACTGCTGATTTTGAAAAACGCTATATCGCCGCCCGCAGAGCGGTCATCGAGTCCGACTTCCAGCGTCTCAACCCCATGCAGAGGCAGGCCGTCCTGGCGACGGAGGGGCCTCTGCTGATTCTTGCCGGCGCGGGGAGCGGCAAGACCACCGTGCTCATAAACCGCGTGGCCAACCTGCTCAAATACGGCCGCGCGTCCGACACCGACGAGATTCCGGACGGCGCCACGGAGGCCGATTTGGCCGTGCTGGAGGCCGGCCCCTCGCCGGAGGCCCAGCGCCTGGCGGTCTACGGGCGGGTGGAGCCCTGGCGCATAATCGCCATCACCTTCACAAACAAGGCCGCTGACGAGCTCAAGAGCCGGCTGGAGGCCATGCTGGGGCCGGAGGCCAACGACATCTGGGCCCGCACCTTCCACTCCGCCTGCGTGCGCATACTCCGCCGGGACGCCGACCGCCTGGGCTACCCCCGCGACTTCACCATCTACGACACTTCGGACCGCCTCTCCGTCATGAAGGCCATAATCCGCGAGCTGGACCTGGACGACAAGGTCTATCCCCCCAAATCCGTCCTCGCCCGGCTGGATGCCGCGCGCGACGAGCTGCTCTCCCCGGAGCTCTTCGCCGAGCGCTACGGCGGCTCCAGCGATCCCCGCATGAGGAAGATTGCGGAGATATACAAGCTCTACTCCCAGCGGCTCTTCGCAGCCGGGGCCATGGATTTCGACGACCTGCTCTACAACACCGTGCGCCTCTTCCGCGAGCAGCCGGACGTGTTGGAGCACTACCAGCGCCAGTTCAAATACGTCCTCATAGACGAGTATCAGGACACCAACAACCTGCAGTACACGCTGGCCAGCCAGCTCTCAGGCGGCTGGGGCAACATCTGCGTGGTGGGCGACGACGACCAGAGCATATACAAGTTCCGCGGGGCCACCATAGAGAACATCCTCAACTTCGAGAAGGAGTTCAAGGGCTGCCGCACCATCCGCCTGGAGCAGAACTACCGCAGCACAGGCCATATCCTGGACGCCGCCAACGCCGTGATTGCCAACAACACGGCCCGCAAGGGCAAGACGCTCTGGACCAACGCCGGCGAGGGCGACAAGCTGCTGCTCTACACGGCCAACAACGAGGACGACGAGGCCCAGTTCGTGGCCTCCCGCATCCTGGCCTGGCGCGGCGGCGGGGGCAACTTCCGCGACTGCGCCGTGCTCTACCGCATGAACGCCCAGTCCAACCGCCTGGAGTTCGCCTTCAAGCGCAACGGCATCCCCTACCGCATAGTGGGCGGCATGCGCTTTTTTGACCGCGCGGAGATTAAGGACATGCTGGCCTATCTCAGCGTGATTCTCTCCCCCGCCGACGACCTGCGCCTGGCGAGGATTATAAACTCCCCCCAGCGCGGCATAGGCGACAAGACCATAGAAACCGCGCGGGAGATTGCCGCCGCCGGGGGCACCAGCCTCTACGAGGTCGTGCGCCGGGCCAACGAGTACGAGGAGCTGCGCCGCGCCGCCCCCAAACTGATAAAGTTCTCCGACATGATGCAGCGCCTGCGCTCACTGGCGGAGAGCGAGAGCGTGGACCGGCTGTATGACGCCGTGCTGGAGGAGACTGGCTACGCCCAGGCGCTGCGCGACAAGGGCGGCGACGAGGCCCTGGCCCGCCTGGAGAACGTCAACGAGCTCAAGACAAATATCCTCGGCTACATAAAGGAGACGGGCGACGAGTCCCTCGCCGGCTTCCTGGACGAGGTGGCTCTCTACACCGACATAGACAGCTATGACCGCGCGGCCGACTGCGCCGTGATGATGACCATGCACAGCGCCAAAGGGCTGGAGTTCCCCAACGTGTTCATCGTCGGCGCGGAGGAGGGCCTCTTCCCCGGCGCGCGCTGCATAGGCGACCCGGATGAGATGGAGGAGGAGCGCCGGCTCTGCTACGTGGCGCTCACCCGCGCCAAGGAGCGCCTCTACATCACCTGCGCCCGCCAGAGGATGATTTTCGGCCGCACCACCATGAACCTGCCCTCCCGCTTTGTGGAGGAGATACCCCCCGAGCACCTGGACCGCGCGGGCTTTGACCCCCGGCGCCAGAGCCAGGCCGCCCAGGAGCAGCGCCGCAGCCCCGCCTTCGGCGCCGCCCGCCGCCCCGGCGTCAGGCGCGAGGGCTCCGCGCTGCACGCCCCTGCTCCCCCCACCGGCGAGAAGAAAACGGCGGCCTTCTCCCTTGGCGACCGCGTGGTGCACACGGCCTTCGGCCCCGGGGAGATAACCAAGATGACCCCCATGGGCGGCGACGCCCTGATAGAGATAACCTTTGACGGCCCCGGCGTCAAGCGCCTCATGCTCCGCGCCGCCGCCCAGCACATGAAGAAGGAAGAGTGATACAGACACATGCCCCAGCACAAGACCAAGCTCATCGGACGCTCCGCCCTGCTCGGCACCACCCTGATTTGGGGCTCGTCCTTTATCATACTCAAGGCCACGCTCAACAGCGTGCCCACTCTCTGGATACTTGCCTTCCGCTTCACCGGCGCCGCCGCGCTCCTGGCGCTCTTCTCCCTGCGCGAGCTCAAAAAGCTCGACCGGCGGGCCCTGAAATACGGCCTGGCCATGGGCGCGGCCCTCTACTGTGCCTACACCGTCCAGACCTACGGCCTGCTCTACACCACCCCCGGCAAGAACGCCTTTCTCACCTCCAGCTACTGCGTGCTGGTGCCCTTCCTCTGGTGGCTCTTCTACAAGAAGCGCCCCGACCGCTGGAACGTCATCGCCGCCCTGGTCTGCATCACCGGCATGGCCCTCGTCTCGCTCGACGGCAGCCTGGGTCTGGGGCTGGGCGACGCGCTCACCATCTGCTGCGGCTTCTTCTACGCGCTGCACATCATAGTCAGCTCCCGCGGCCTGGAGAGCTACGGCGTCATGCCCCTCACCACGGTGCAGCTGGCCACCGCCGCCGCGCTCTGCTGGCTCACCGCGCCGCTGGTCTCGCCCCTTCCGCAGGACGTGCCCGTCTCCGCCTGGCTGAGCATAGCCTACCTCTCCCTCATGTGCACCGGAGTGTGCTACTTCCTGCAGGCCCTGGGCCAGAAGTACACCAGCCCCCAGACGGCCTCCATCATACTCACCCTGGAGTCCGTTTTCGGCACGCTGTTCTCCGTCGTCTTCTACCATGAGCGCCTCTCACTCAAGACCGTCTCCGGCTTCGCGCTCATCTTCGCCGCCATACTCATCTCGGAGACCAAGCTCTCCTTCCTCCGCGGGAGGGAGGATGCAAAATAATTTCCCGGGAAAAAAAGGCCGCGGGGGAGATTCCCCCGCGGCCTTTTTCGCGCCTCACGCCTCGCCCAGATACTCCTCCAGGGTCAGGCCGTTTTCCATCATGTACTCCGCGGCCTCCACGCCCACATAGCGGAAGTGCCAGGGCTCGTAGATTATCTGCGTTATCTCCGTCTTGTCCGCCGGATACCGGAGCACGAAGCCGTACTCCGCGCAGTGCTCATAGAGCCACTGGGCGGCCTCGGTCTGCGCGAAGCCCTCGTCCAGCACGGTGTAGTCGCTGCATATTATGTCAACCGCAAGCCCCAGGCAGTGCTCGCTGGTCCCCGGACGGGCCACCACCGTGGCGGCTATGGGCTCCGCCTGCTCCTGCGAGATGCCCTGTTCGGCCATCACGCGCTGCACCTTGTTCTGGAACAGCCCGTCCTGGTAATCGTATGTACGGTAGGCGGAGGTCAGCAGTATGTCCACCCCGGCCTCTCTCCCGGCGTAGAGCATGGCCTGCAGGTCGCCGGCGGCCCGCGCGTCGAAGAGATAGCCCTCCACGTTCGCGGTCTCCACCGTGAAGTCGGCCGGCAGCGGGTTCTCCGCGTTCACCAGCCTCAGCCGCCAGTCCGTGCGGTCTATCACGGGGGACGGCGTGGGCAGGGCCTCGCTGGGGCTCAGGCTCGCCATTGCGCCCGCGGTCCTGGCGGCCTCCTCGGCGGCGTCGATGTCCACGTCCCGCGCCTCTTGGGAGTTCGCCATAAAGCCCGCCGCGAACATGCTGAGCACCACCATTATCAGCAGCACGAGCGCGATTACAACCATTCTGTTCATTTTACGCACCCTTCTCTCTACGTCATAAAATTCCCGGGGCGCCCGTCCCCATATAGCTCCGCCGCGCGGAGCGCCGCCCGCCGTCAGCCGCCCTGCGACATGGTGAACATCAAGTCCATCAGCATCGAGGGGTAGTTGTCGGTGTAGCACTTGAAGTACACGCCGTACCTCAGCTCCTCCTCCGCGTCCCCGTAGTACACGTCGAATTCCGTCTCCACAGAGCGCGAGAACTCCGTCTCATCCACCGGCAGCGGCTCCGGGGCGTCGGTCCCCGTCTCCCCGCCCTCGCAGCCGAGCAGCGCGAACCACGCCTCCGCTATCTCCAGGGCGCTGGGGAAGTACAGGCTGTAGTTGCTGAAGTTCTCCAGGCACTGGCTGCTGATATAGGCCCTGTACACCTCGTGAGTGTCCAGGTCTATGTGTATGGAGAACCAGTTTCGCCAGTCCCCGGTCCAGCCCTGGTTGAACTCCATCAGGCGCAGCCTGTGCTCCCCATCCTCCAGGATGAAATAGCTTATCTGCGCGTCGCCCAGGTCCGGTATCACAGAGTCCAGCCTCAGCTCGCTGAGTATCTCCGCCGCCATCACGCGGCAGGCTATCACGTCCTCACTGTCCTCCGCCGTCAGCTCCAGCCGCCGGCGCTCTATGTCGCCGTCCCAGTAGCTGGCGAAGACCTGCGCCCGCCAGTCCGCGCTCTGCGCGGGCTCGGTGCTCTCCCGGGGATGTCCCTCGCCGCGGAGCTGCTCCGGCGCCACGAACAGCAAGGGCAGCAGCGCGCAGGCCAGGATGAATACGGCGGCCGCGGCAAACTGCCCGGCGCCTCCCCTGCGCCCCCTCATTCGCCGTCCCTCAGCAGCACGCGCACCGTGGTGCCCTTGCCGGGCTCGCTCTCATACTCCAGCGTGGTGCCGTGCAGCTCCGCTATGCGCTGGCAGAGCGCCAGGCCCAGGCCGGCCCCGTTCTGCGCGCGGGAGCGGCTCTTGTCTATCATGTAGAAGGGCTCCGTTATCTTGCTCAGGTCCTCCCTGCGCATGCCCCGCCCGTGGTCGCGGACATAGAAGGCGTAGCCCCCATCCTCGCGCTTTCCGAATAGCTCCACGTTCTGCCCCCTGCGGCTGGCCTTGCGCGCGTTGTCGATGAGGTTTATGAGAAGCGTCTTGAAGAGGTCGGGCTCTATCTCCACCTCGCCCTGCTCCCAATGCATCTCCAGGTGCATGCCGTCCGCCGCCAGCGAGGGCACGGTCACCGCCGCCACCTCGCGGATGAAATACGGCGCGTCGAACCGCCGCCTCTCCACGCCCTGCTTGCCGGCCACGATGAGGTCCATCAGCTTCAGCGAGAGCGCCTCCAGCCGCTTGCCCTCGGAGAATATGTATCCCGCCGCGGTGAAGCGGTTTTTCGGCGAGAGCTCCATCGAGCGCAGCATGTCGGCGTAGCCTATCATGGCCGTCAGCGGGGTCTTCAGCTCGTGGGCGAAGGAGGCGATGAACTCCTCGCGCCTCTCCGCCGCCTCCTCCAGGTTCTTTATCTCCGACTCCAGCGCCTCGGCGGCCGCCCGGCTCTTGGCCAGCTCCCGCCTCTCGCGCCCGCTGTGCAGCCAGGCCGAGTAGGACAGCAGCAGCCCTCCCAGGGCGGAGGTCGTGAGCATGAACGCCAGATACGCCCAATAGCTGGCCTCCAGCACCCCGGCGGCATAGGCCGCGCAGGCGGCCAGGCAGACCACCCCGGCTATCGTGCAGCTGGCCATCAGCAGCAGCCTGACGGGGAAGCCCTCCAGGGAAGTTTTAAACCTCAAGTCTGTATCCCACCTTGTAAACCGCCTTCAGCTTGTCCTCCCAGTGCAGCTTTTTGCGCAGGCGCTGGACATGCAGGTCCACCGTGCGCGAGTCGCCCATGTACTCGCTGCCCCAGACCCGCTCATATATGGTCTCGCGGAAGAGCGCGATGTTCTTGTTGCGCACGAACAGCAGCAGTATGTCGAACTCCTTCATGGTCAGGCCTATCTCCCGGCTGCCGCGGAACACGGTGCGCGAGCGCGTGTCTATGCGCAGCCCGTCCACGAACAGCTCCTCCTGGCCCTTCCCCGCGCGGCGCAGCACGGCCTCCACGCGCGCGAGCAGCTCGACTATCTCAAACGGCTTCACCAGGTAGTCGTCCGCGCCCAGGCGCAGGCCGCGCACCTTGTCCTGCATGCTCCCCTTGGCGGTGAGGAAGATGACCGGCGTCTCCGTGGGCTTGATATAGTCCAGCAGCTCGTACCCGTTTATCCCCGGGAGCATGATGTCCAGCAGCACCAGGTCGAAGCGCTCCCGCTCCAGGAGATTGGCCGCCTCCAGGCCGTCGTATGCGCAGACGCAGCTGTAGCCCGCCTCCGTCAGGTTCATGTTTATGAGGTCGTTGATGGGCTTTTCGTCCTCCACGATGAGAATTGTGTTCACGGCTTCCACCCCCATCGCACATACTATACCATGATTGCATCAAAGTTGCATCAAATTAAGCTCAAAAACGACGATTTGCGCCAGTTTTCAAAAAATTTTTTTGTCCTGGCCCCCAACGGCGGAAGGGGGAGGGCTCTCCCCTCCCCCTCAGAGCACCTCCAGCAGGAAGTGCGCCATGCTCTCCATGGCCGAGGCCGCCTTTTTTGAGGGGGCCATCTGGAACACGTGCCACATGCCCTCCCAGACCTCGAGGCGGCACTCGGCCCCCGCCGCGCGCATCCTCTCCGCCAGCTGTTCGGAGTCGGAGAACAGTATCTCGTGCGTCCCCACCTGGACCAGCGTGGGGGGGAAGCCGGCGAAGTCGCCGAACAGCGGCGAGAACCAGGGCTGCGCCGGGTCCGCGCCGGCCGTATAGGCGTCGCGCACGGCGGAGATGTACTCGTTAGTCAATATGGGGTCCGCCTCCGAGCGCTCGGAGTACGACCCACCGGAGGCTGTCATGTCCGTCCAGGGCGACATCAGCAGCAGCGCGCCCGGCAGCATCCGCCCCTGCCGCTTGAGCTCGTGGCAGAGCACCAGCGCCAGGTTGCCCCCGGCGGAATCGCCCGCCAGCACCACGTCCCGCGCGCCGTAGCCCAGGTACATCAGCCGGTCCCACGCCCGGAAGCCGTCCTCTACGGCCGCCGGGAAGGGGTGCTCTGGGGCCAGGCGGTACTCAAAGCTGAGCACATCCAGCCCCGTGGCCTTCACCAGCTT
>CALWYL010000038.1 GCA_944385765.1 uncultured Oscillospiraceae bacterium | reverse complement strand
ACCGCCTCCTTTTCTCTCGATGTGGGGAAAGCGCATGGCCGACAAGTGATTATATCACCAATAGTGGTGGATGGCAACCCCGCGCCTGCTCATAACTTTTCAAGAAAGTTCATTTTCCTCTGTACATTTCCCCCGCCCGTGTTACAATTGCCATATATACTATAGTATCATGTCAAGGGCCATGGCCCTTCTCCCCTCCGCCGCCCTCGCCGACGGCTCCACCTCTGGCACACTCCAGACGGAGTATCTCAAAGCCGAGTATACCCTGTCCGACAGCGTTGTTACCGAGTATGATCTCATCGAGTGCAAACTTGATTTCAAGATATCCGCTGTCAAACTACACAACGACCCGATTTATATTATAGTTTTTACCCTCCCAACAGATCTTACCTCCAGTCATAGCGGCTCCGTTTCCCTTACATCGCTCCGGATTGTTGAGCAGGACGGCCAGCTTCTTGTAAGTCACGAGAGCAGCCCCGCCGCACCCGTGGCTGATGTCGAGAATATTTCTGTCTCTCTTTCCGCCGCCGGCAGCGCGGGTTTCTCAGTCTACCTCGCAGAATACACTGACAAGGCCGAGGCTGAAAAGGCTAATGAAAATCTGCTTAGTGGAACCATTCCCTCCGGCGACAACGTCGCCTCCGCCACCCTCACCGCCGAGTCCTACTTCGTGACCCTCGACTACAACAACGACGCCACCCCTGACGCCAAGTACGCCAGCAACGGCCAGTCCTTCACCATCCCCGGCGCCGCCCCCACCCGCTCCGGCTACGTCTTCCGCGGCTGGAACGACGGAACCACTACCTACCAGCCCGGCGAAACCGTCAACCGCATCACCGCCAGCACAACCCTCACCGCCCAGTGGCAGGACGTTGACGAGGTCAAAATCGCTTAGTTTCCCCCAGCCCTCCCCCCCAGCCTCACCAGCTCCACTTGGTCCTCTGCCAAACCCGGCAGTGACGGAAAAGTCACGTTCAATCTGCAACTAGCCGGCCCCATATACATCCCCATCGCCCCCGAAGTCACTGTTAACGGCGATCCCATCATCGCCGAAATAGTAGGTTCGGGCAACTTGTTCAATTACACATTCAACGTCAGTGATTACGCCGACCAAATCACTGTAAAGCTCGTTGGGGGCCCCTCCAGGCCCGTCGTCAGTTTCGACAGCAACGGCGGCAGCCAGGTTGAGCAGGTCACCGTCAACTTCAACGGCAAGCTGACCAGGCCCGCCGACCCCACTTGGGCCGAGCACACCTTCCTCGGCTGGTATAAGGACCCGGCCCTCACCCAGCCCTGGGACTTCGACAACGATGTGGTCCCTGGGAACATCACCCTCTACGCCAAGTGGAGCCTGAACACCTATTCCGTCGAGGTCGTGCCCGCCCCCCACGGCGTGGTCACCGCCTCCCCCTCCGGCGGCGCCGCCGGCACTGAGATAACCCTCACCGCCGTCTCCCGCGGGGCCTACAAGCTGGACAGCCTCGCCGTGGTGAACGCCGCCACCGGCGCCCCCGTCGCCCTGACGAAGGTTGACGGCAGCACCTACACTTTCGATATGCCCTCCGCCAATGTCAGGGTCTACTACTCCTTTGAGCCCATTGTCCAGGTTCCGGACACCTATGACATTGTCGTCGCCGACACGGCCCACGGCTCCGCCAGGGCCAGCCTGAGCAATGCCAGCGCCGGCAGCCGCATCACCGTTGTGGCCTCGCCTGACGAGGGCTATGTCGTGGGCTCCGTCGATGTCGTCGGCCCCGGCGGCCGCGTGGACGTCGAGCGCCTCAGCTCCGGCGTCTATGTGTTCACCATGCCCGCCGGCGACGTGGAGGTCAGCGTGTCCTTCACCCGCTCCGGCCTGCCCTTCCTCGACGTGCGCCCCGGCGCCTGGTACTATGACGCCGTGAGCTACGTCTGGTCCGAGGGCCTCATGCAGGGCACCTCCGGGCTCTACTTTGAGCCCGACGCCGGCATGACCCGCGCCATGTTCTGGGCCGTCCTCGCCCGCATCGACGGCCAGGACGTCACCGGCGCCGGCTGGAAAGAGGCCGCCCGCTCCTGGGCCGTGGCCGAGTCCGTCTCCGACGGCACCGGCCCCGACGAGCTGATAACCCGCGAGCAGATGGTCACCATGCTCTACCGCTTCCAGGGCTCTCCCGCGGCCGGCGGCATGGCCGTCCGTGAGTTCTCCGACTCGGCCTCCGTCTCCGCCTGGGCCTCCGACGCCGTGAACTGGGCTCTCGCCTCCGGCGTCCTCACCGGCATGGGCGACGGCACTCTGGCCCCCCAGGGCCATGCCACCAGGGCACAGGCCGCCGCCATGTTCATGCGTCTTGCCTGACATATCTCATCTTTCTCCCAAATTACCCCCGACGGCCCCCGGTTTTCCACCGGGGGCCGTCACCTTTTTGCTGGAAAGTGTACCTGCCCACCGCTAATATACTTGAATATAAAGTGATTGAAAGGCGGTGCAGATGCATGTTTTCCGGCGCACTTCTGATGCTGCTCTCCAGCGCGTTTCTCATGCTGCGGCTGGGCCCCTCCGGCGGCTCCTTCCCCCGTCCCCTCACCGCTGAGGAGGAAAAGCACTATCTCGCCCTCTGGCAGGAGGGCGATTTGGAGGCCAGAAATGTCCTGATAGAGCACAATTTGCGCCTTGTGGCGCACATTATCAAGAAGTATTACACCCAGACGGACGACATAGACGACCTGATTTCCATCGGCACCATAGGGCTCATAAAGGGCATAAACACCTACCGCCCCGACAAGAACACCCGCCTGGCCACCTACGCCTCCAAGTGTACGGAGAACGAGATTCTCATGCACTTCCGCTCGCAGAAAAAGTCCGCCTCCGACGTCTCCCTCTCCGAGTCGATTGACATCGACGGCGACGGCAACTCCCTCTCGCTGATGGACATCATAGCCGAGGACGACGACATGGCCGAGCGCGTCAGCGACTCCGAAACCTGTAAAATGGTCAGAAAGTGCGTGGAAAGCGCCCTTTCCCCGCGCGAGGCGAACATTATCCGCCTGCGCTATGGCCTCAACGGCGCCCCTCCGCTCACCCAGCGCGAGACCGCCGAGCGCTGCGGCATCTCCCGCTCCTACGTGTCGCGCATAGAAAAAAGGGCCCTGCAGAAGCTGCGCGAGGCCCTGGGCGAGGACGTATGACACTTGTAAAACCGCCGCCGCGGGTGTATAATTGACAAAAAACGAGCTGGAGGTCCCAATGGACGAACACATCCACACCCATATCGGCCCCGACGGCCGCGAATATACCCACACCCACTCTCACACCCAGACCAAGGCGGTGCTCAACCGCCTCTCCCGCGCCATCGGCCACCTGGAGTCGGTGAAAAAGATGGTGGAGTCCGGCCGCGACTGCTCCGAAGTGCTCATCCAGCTGGCCGCCGTGCGCTCCGCGCTCAACAACACGGCCAAGGTGATACTGAAAGACCACATAGAGCACTGCCTGGCCGACGCCGTCGAGCACGGGGACACCGCCTCCATCGAGCAGCTCAACCGCGCCATAGAGCAGTTCATGACCTGAGCCATTTCCTGCATATTTATTCAAAAAAAACAGCCGGCACAGCCGGCTGTTTTTCCTTTCCCTCAGTGCGTATATTCCAATATCCTGACCCCGTCCCCCAACTCCTCGCGCACCAAATCCATCATGCGCTTGGCGAACGGGCAGGGGTAGCCGATGGGCGTGCCCTTTTTTATGCAGGAGGCAAAGGCTATGGTGTCCGCCCCGCGGTCCGCCAGCTCCCGCGCCCTCAGCACGGCGCGCTTGCCCGGGCAGCCTCCGCAGTTTATGAATCCCACCAGCTCTATTTCCCCGTCCACGCCCTCAAAGGCCCCGCCTTTGGTGCGTATCATCTTGAAATCCGTGGTCCCCGGACAGAAATCCTCAGTCTGGGTGCAGCGTATGATTCCCAGCTTCACTCGCATCCCCCTCTCAGAGTTTCCCGCCCGGCTGGCGCCGGGCGGGAAGTCGGTTTACATAATAATTGCCTTCTTGGGGCAGATTCCGGCGCAGGTGCCGCAGGCGACGCACTTGTCCTCGTCCAGCACCCAGGTCTTCTCCTTGCGGTCCACGGTCAGCGCCCCGGCGGGGCACTTCTTGGCGCAGAGCGTGCAGTAGACGCACTTGGCCGGGTCGTTCACGGGCAGCCCGTCCTCACGCGGCTTGACGGAGCTCTCCCCCTCCACCGCGTTGCCGCAGGCGGCGGCCTCCGCCTTCTTGGCGGGCTTTTTCTTCAGGTAGGTGCCCTCCACCACCAGCTCCTCCTCCGTGCGGGCCACCATGTGGTAGTCCGGCGAGAGCTCTATCGCGTGCTTGACGCAGAAGGCCGCGCAGTGCCCGCAGAAGGTGCAGGAGCCCAGGAAGAAGCGCCGGGTGATTAGCGTCCCCTCCTCCGTCTCCTCGCTGCGGGTGCTGATGGCCCCGCCCGCGCAGACGCGCTCGCACATGCCGCAGCTGATGCACTGGTCGGCGTGGAACACGATGCGCCCGCGGTAGCCCGCCGGGGCGTCAACGGGTTTGAAGGGGTAGGCCTCCGTGCTCGGCTTGGAGAACAGCCCGGTTACGGCCTCTTTTATGAACGGCAGCATTTACTTGGCCCCCCTTTTCTCTTTCAGTATCTGCGTGGCCAGGGCCAGGCCGTCAATTATGGCCTCCGGCTTGGGCGTGCAGCCGGCGATGGAGACGTCGATAGGCACGTATTTGTCCAGCGGCCCCACCACGGAGTAGCTGCCCCTGAACACGTTGCAGGAGCGCGGGCAGCTGCCCAGGGTGACTATGACCTTGGGGTCCGGCACCTGGGCAATGGTGCGCAGCACCCTGTCCTTGGACTGGGCGGTAACCGGTCCCGTGACCACCACAATGTCGGCATGCCTTGGGGTGCCGGCCAGCTTGAAGCCCAGCCTCTCCACGTCGTAGCGCGGGGTCAGCAGCGCCACCAGCTCTATGTCGCAGCCGTTGCAGCTCCCGGCGTTTATGTGGAAGAGCCACGGCGACTTGGCCGCGGAATTGTCGATGAGCTTTTTGAACATCTTGCGCCTCCTTAATCCACGAACCAGACGAGGAGCAAACTGACGAGCGCCAGGCCGCTGACGACGGTCCAGAAGAACTTGAACACCTGCTCCACTTTCAGCCTGGCCGTAATGGCGTGCAGCAGCGTCATGCAGACGAGCGTCACCGCCGTGCAGATTACCAGGGCGATCACCACATCCAGCCACACCATACCCGTGGAAATGCCGCCGAGGAACAGCGCGGCGAAGAGGGCGGTCATGATGAACATCTTTATGGCGTGCGAGAGCTTGAACACCGCCAGGGGCGCGCCGCTGTACTCCACCAGCGGCCCCTCGCATATCTCCGTCTCCGCCTCGCCCACGTCGAAGGGGTGCGCCCCCACCTCGCAGGGGATGACGAGCAGCATGGCCAGCGCCGCCGGTATCAGCCTCCAGTCCAGCAGGAAGGAGCCGAAAAGCTGCTGGTACAGCGTGACCTGCTCCATGGAGAAGGTCACCAGCCCGCCGCCGGCGGCCCGCCCAACGCTGAGCAGCACCAGTATCAGCGGCAGCTCATAGGCCATTATGGTCACCATCGAGCGGGATACGCCCACGCCCGCAAAGGGCGAGGCGGAGGCGCTGCCGCCGAAGATTATGGCCAGTGAAGGTATTGTTATCAGGTAGAGTATGACCACCATGTCCGCCATGCCCCCGAACGCCTGCAGGCCGCCGATGGGTATGAACAGCGCCGTGACCACCAGGCTGACCAGCCCCACATAGGGCGCTATCAGGAAGGTGTGCCTGGCCGCGGAGCTGGGGACTATCGTCTCCTTGCCCAGCAGCTTGAAGAAGTCATATGTGGGCTGGAGCACCGGCGGCCCCACGCGTTTCTGCATGCGGGCGACCACCTTGCGGTCAATCCCCGCCAGCCAGAGGCCGAATACGGTGGAAAACAGCAGTCCGGGGAAGATGAGTATGTACACTATTTTTATCAGGAATTCCACAGCTGTCCCTCCCCCTCACATGAATATGAAGCAGTAGGCGGTTATCACTGCCATGGCGCAGACGCCCCAGACGACGTAGTCGTTGGTCACGCCGCTGTGCGCCCGGGACATGAAGCCC
This sequence comes from uncultured Oscillospiraceae bacterium, assembly GCA_944385765.1. GTDB lineage: Bacteria > Bacillota > Clostridia > Oscillospirales > Oscillospiraceae > Scatomorpha. Next base: position 13,963 of record CALWYL010000038.1, on the reverse strand, counting down.
AGATAGCCGCGCAGGTTGTGCTTGAAGCCCCAGAACAGGTCCCCGCTGGCCACGTGGGAGTACTGTGCCTCCTCGCCGCCGAAGAAGGTGGCGTGCTTGGCGTCGTCCGTGAGCGTCACCGCGCCGCGTCCGCTCTTCCCGGCTAGGGACACCAGGGTGACGGCGCACATGATTATCACGAACAGCACCAGCCAGGACACGGGGTCCCAGGTGCCCGCGAAGGTCAGCACCGGCTCAGCCAGGTAGGAGTCGAAGTAGGCCGTGGCCTCCGCGTAGCCCGCGCCCATGGCCGCGTCTATGTAGCGGGCCGTGTTCAGCACGGCCGCCGTGGCAGGTCCCAGCAGGTACTTTATCATCAGGTCCGGGAAAAGCCCCGTGAGGAAGCAGAGGGCGGCCATTATCCACATCGGTATGCGCATGGACAGCGGCGTCTCCTTCACGTTCTCATACTCCGGCCTCAGCTGGCCGAAGAACACGGACTGGCCCACTTTGATGAAGGAGGCCAGGGTCAGCACGCTGGTCACCACGCAGACCACGGTCACCAGGGCGTATCCGATGCTGCCGGTCTCCGCCGCCTTTTCGAACGTCGCCTGGTAAATCATCCACTTGGAGGCGAAGCCGTTGAAGGGCGGTATGCCGCTTATCGAGAAGGCCCCCACCAGGAACAGCGCCGCCGTCTGCGGCATCTTGCGCGCCAGGCCGCCCAGCTTGTCCAGATAGGTGGTGCCGGTGGCGTAGAGCACGGCGCCGGCCGTGAGGAAGAGCAGCCCCTTGAACAGGGTGTGGTTTATGGCGTGGTAGAGCCCGCCGGCTATGCCGATGGCGGAGCAGAGCCCCAGGGCGGTCAGGATATAGCCTATCTGGGAGATGCTGTGGAAGGCCAGCAGGCGCTTGAAGTCGTGCTGGTTCAGGGCCATCGTCACGCACACGAACATGGAGAGGCAGCCGATGAACACCAGCATGGTCTGCATGCTGCTCAGTCCCATGGTGCGGAAGAGGAAGTAGCTCACCCTGATGATGCCGTACACGCCGGTCTTGGTAAACACGCCGGAGATGAGCACGGACACCGAGCTGGGAGCCGCGCCGTGCGCGTCGGCCGCTATGGGGTGGAAGGGGAACATGAAGCTCTTGCAGCCGAAGCCGGTGAACAGCATGGCAAAGGCGAATATCATCGTGGGGTTCATGTTTCCCGGCAGCATGGCGGATATCTGCGCCAGGTTCAGCGTGTGGCACTGGCCGTAGACCAGGGCTGTGCCCAGCAGCACGCAGGTGGAGCCAATGGAGCCCACCACAAGGTACTTGAACGCCGCCTCACGTGCGTTGGGGTTCCAGGTGCGGAAGGCCGTCAGGCCCACCGCGGCGAAGGTCATGACCTCCAGCATGACGTAGATGTTGAAGAGGTCGCCCGAGAGCACTATGCCCATGACGCCGCCGGAGAGCATGAGGAAGAGCGTGAAGAAGGGCCCGTTGGCGTCGTCCTGGGTTATGTAGCGGAAGGAGTAGAAACCCGCCAGGGCCACCGCTATGGCCACCAGCAGCCCGAAGAACAGCGAGAGCGCGTCCACCTCTATGGCGATGCCGATGGCGTAGCCCTCAACCGGCTCCCAGTTGCCCATCCAGTAGGTGATTATCTCCCCGTTTACCATCACGGGCACCACCAGCGAGAGCAGCAGGGAGAGGCTTATCAGCATCACGGCCCCCGCCACCACGTTCCTCAGCACGCGGCGCTTGCCGGCGAGCGTCACGATGAAGGCGCCGAGGAAATAGCACATTATCGCCAGCACGGGGAAGTGCTTGAAGATTTCGTAGGTCATCCGTGCAGCCTCCTTATCCTCCGCGAGTCGAGCGTGCCGTACTCCTTATAGAGCCTGACACACAGCGCGAGGGCCATGGCGGTGACGCAGGCGCCTATGACTATGCTGGTCAGCGTGAGCGCCTGGGGCACCGGGTCCACGAAGTACATCCCGCTCGTCAGCTCCCCAAAGGTGTAGATAGGCGCGGTGCCGCCCTCGTTGAAGCCAATACTCACTATCATGAGGTTCAGCCCGTAGTCCGTGAGCCCCATGCCTATGACTATCTTGATGACGTCGTGCTTGACTATCATGGCATAGAAGCCAATCACGATGAGGGCGACAGCCCCGATGTAGTTCGCGAGCATCATTTTGCAGCGCCCCCTTCCTCGTGTTCGGTGGTGGGTATCGTGCCGTCATGCTCGTGGTCCTCGTCCGTGCTCAGCAGGCTTATCACCAGCAGCAGCAGGAAGCCCACGCCGGTGAGCACCTTGAAGCCGACGGAGTAGTTCATGAGCGCTATGGTGCCGCTGCTCCACAGATCGCCGATTTCGCCGCTGTTCCAGAGGATGTTGCGGCAGAAGTTATAGCCGGCGAATATGCCCAGCATGGCAAAGAACACATAGGCGATGGCGCCCAGGGCCTCCAACTTGTGCATGCGCTCCATGTTCAGCGCGGTGGCCACTCCGCGGAAGCCGTAGCCCAGGTAGAGCAGCAGCACGCCGCTGGCGGCCAGCACGCCGCCCTGGAATCCGCCTCCGGGGCTTATGTTGCCGTGGAGTATCACGTAGAAGCCGAGCACCAGGGCTATGGGCAAATAGCTGTCCGCCAGGCACCTGACTATCAGGTCGTCCTTTTTCCAGTTCTTTTTCATTTGCCGCCCTCCCATCTGTCGCGGGCCCGGCGGAGGATGACCGTCGCGCCGGTGATGGCTATCAGCAGCACAAAGCTCTCGCCAAGTGTATCGTAGCCGCGGAAGTCAAAGACTATCGCCGTGACGTTGTTCACAGCCTGGGTTTTTTCCAGGTTCTCCTTGACGATGATGTCCGCCACCCCGTCGGGGTCCGAGAGGTCGTAGTCGTGCGGGTCCTGCTGCAGCGCATAGACGTCGGTGTCCCGCCCGTCATAGGTTATGGGTATCTCCTGCTGCATGTACACCACGGCGTACACGCCCAGGCAGAGCACCAGTATCAGGGCTATGGCAGTGATGAGGTTCTTCATTTCTCGTCCTCCCCCTTCCCGCCTGTCTTCTTCAGCGCCACCACGAAGATGATGGTGGTGAGCACGACGCCGACGGCCGCCTCGGCTATGGCCACGTCCGGTGCCTGGAGCACTATGAACTCCAGGGAGACGAAGGCCCCGCAGCCCGCCAGGCAGATTATGCTCGAGAGCGTGCGCTTCACCGTCACCGTCAGCACGGCGCAGACGACGACGCCGAGTATTATGAGCGTATTGAGGATATACATGGGCGTGATCACTGTCCCTCAGCCTCCTTTTCACTCCCCGCGCCCTCCGGCGCGGCGGCGGCCCCGGAGGGCTCCACGCAGGCGTCCTCGTCGTCGAGGTCGTCTATGACCAGCTCCTTTTCCGGCCTTATCCCAATCCTGTAGGCCGCCCTGGCTATGGCGTGCCCGCCCACCGGGTTGGCCAGCACCGTCAGCACGCCGATGACGACCACCTTGGCCGCGCTGCCCCAGCTGTGCATGACCAGCAGGCAGTACAGGAAAGCGCCGACGAGCGTCAGCAGCACGCCCAGCGTGGTTATGTTCGTCGAGCTCTGCATCCTGGAGAAGGTGTCCGGCATGCGCACCAGGCCCACCGCCCCCGCGAAGGCGAAGAAGCAGCCGCCGACGATGAAAATATCTATTATCACTCTCAGCACAATGTTCATAGCGTGCCCTCCAGATACTTGCCTATCAGCACCTGGCTGAGGAAGCCCAATATGGCGGTGACGATGGCTATGTCCAGATATATGCCGCGCCCCGAATATATGGCCACCAGCACCAGGGCCATATCGGTCAGCACGTCCACGCAGTCGCCCGCCACGGCCCTGTCGGGGGCCGTGGGCCCCTTTATCAGCCGCCATATGGCTATGAAGCAGCAGAGAATGTAGAAGATGGCAAAGTAGATAAGCTCAATCATCTCGCTCATTGCCAGATCCTCCTCAACCATTTTTCCATGCGGCCCTTGATGGCCTCGCCGGCCTGCACGCGGTCGGTCTCCTGTACGTCTATCCAGTGGATGTAGTACCAGCACTGCCCGTCACGCTCGTCTATGTCCATGGTGATGGTGCCGGGCGTGAGGGTGATGGAGTTGGCCAGCATGGTCTTGCCGTACTCGGTGGGCACGTCGGCGGGGACGCGGATTATGCCCGGGTTTATGGGCAGTTTGGGGCTCAGGGCTCTCTTGGCCATGTCCCAGTTGGCCTTGAGCAGCTCCCAGGGGAATATAGCAACGCAGTACCAGATAAGGATGAACAGCCGCTTCCCGAAGAACCCGAACGGGCGCTCATGCACGAAGAAGCGGGCGGAAAACCAAGCCACAAGGGCGGAAACGACTACGCCCACCACCAGCTCCTGCCAGGCGAAAGAGCCCGTGAACAGTATCCAGAACAGGAAGCACAGCACAAAGGTGGACAAAAACGCGGGGAACGTAGTCTTTCTCTTGGTCTCCAAATTAACACCTCCCGAAAAATCGTTTATTCCACTTCCATGGACTCAACAAAGAACTCTCTCCCGGCGACCAGCCGGAAAGCTGAGCCTCCGCAGCGCGGACACTCTGCCCCCTGTGGAGCGCCCTCGTAGCCGCAGTCCGGGCACTCTATCCTCGCGCCCAGCGGCTCTATCTCCAGCCGCGCGCGCTCCGAGCGCGTGCCCGCCGCCGCTATGGGGAAGAACTCCTCCAGGCAGCGCGGCACTATGCCGCTCAGCTCGCCCACTCTCAGACGGATGGACTCCACTCTCCGGGCCCCGCAGCGCGCCGCCTCCCTCTCCACGATGGAGATAACGCTCTGCATTATTGCCAGCTCGTGCATCTACCTGTCCAGGCAGGAGAAGCAGGGGTCGATGCTGGCTATGATGAGCCCCGCGTCGGCCACGGTGTTGTTCCGCAGCATCACCGGCACCGTCGGAGTGTTCTTGTAGCTCGGCACGTGTATGCTCACCCGGTGGTTGTTGAAGCCGCCGTCGCCCACCACCTGGTATATCAGCTGCCCCCTGGGCGCCTCGTGCCTGCTGGTGTGTACGCCCTCTTTTATCTTGGGCAGCTTGTTGCCCAGGTTTATGGGCCCGGCCGGCAGGTTCTGCAGCGCCTGGCGGATGATGCTGATGCTCTCATAGCACTCCAGCAGCCTGACAACCACCCTGGCATACACGTCGCAGCTGTCCAGCACCGGGACCTTGAACTCAAAGTCGCCGTAGGAGCAGTAGGGAGAGTCGCGCCTCACGTCCACGTCCACTCCCGAGGCCCTGGCGTGCGGGCCCACGGCCCCCATCCTCACGGCCTCCTCCGTGGTCATCACGCCCACGCCCTTCGTGCGCAGGGCCACGGTCTTGTCGTTCACGCACAGCTCAACCACGCGGTCCAGGGCCTTCTGCAGCTTGTCCAGCCTCTGCTCAAAGCTGGAGCGCATCTCGTCGGAGATGTCGCGCCTCGCGCCGCCTATCGTCACCATGGCGTAGTTGACGCGGTTTCCGCTCAGCTCCTCGAGCATGTCCATGATGTCCTCCCTGGCGTCCCAGGTGTGCATGAACATGCTGTCGTGGCCGATGATGTGCAGCGCGATGCCCGCCCAGAGGAAATGCGAGTGCAGCCTCTCCAGCTCGGCGGTTATCACGCGGATGTACTCGCCGCGCTTCGGCACCTCGAGCTGGTTTATGGCCTCCACCGCCAGCGCGTATGTCAGCGCGTGGGAGTGCGAGCAGATGCCGCACACGCGCTCCACCAGCACCAGCGTCTGGATGGCGTTGCGCTCGGTGGCGAGCTTCTCTATGCCGCGGTGGTTATAGCCGACAAAGACCTCGGCGTCCTTGATGACCTCGCCCTCGGTATAGAGCTTTGCATGTATCGGCTCCTCCAGCGCAGGATGGTAGGGGCCGATAGGTACGATGTAGCTCATGCCGTCTTGTTCACTCCTTTTCCATGTTCTCGCGCGTCTCGCGGAGCTCTGAGAGGGGCTTTACCAGTATCTGTCCCTTCCCCTCCGTCTCCAGCATGTCCTCCGGCAGGAAGAGCCTCTTCGACGTGTCCAGCCCCTCGAACTCGAGCCCCAGCAGCTCGTGCAGTTCCCGCTCGGGCCAGCTCGCCGAAGTGTCGTAGATGTCGGAGATCGACGGCAGCGAGGTCTCCCCCACCACATAGTACGCCTCGATTGCCGGGTCTACCGCGTACTCATATGACACACGCACCTGTCCGTCTGCGCGGATATAGCCGTGTATCATGGCCAGGAACACCCCGTCGTGTTTCATCCTCAGGGCCGTGGGCACGATCTCCTCCCTCGTGATTTGGGTCTCCCTGTATTCCTGCATTCTTTCCACCTCACTCATCTGGAATGGCATATATAAAGGGTATTTGCGAACATGTCTGAGGCCGCCTTCAGCATATCCTCGGCAGCTGTGCGCCGGCGAGCTTCTGCAATATGCGCCCGCCTCCGCTCTCCGTGCGCAGCACCACCCGGCCGTCCGCGCCGCTCACGCGCCCTATCACGGCGCTGTCCTTCCCGGTCTCCGTGGCCCTCATGGCCTCCAGGGCCCTGTCCGCCGTCTCCGCCGAGACCACGGCGAGCATCTTCCCCTCGTTGGCGCAGTAGAGCGCATCCAGGCCCAAAAGCGCGCAGGCCGCCCTCACGGCCGGCCTGACCGGTATTTCGCTCTCGCGCAGCTCTATGCCCAGGCCGGAGCTCTCCGCGAATTCGCACAGCGTGGTGGCCACGCCGCCCCTGGTGGGGTCGCGCAGGCACCTCACCTCGGCCCCGGAGCAAAGCAGGGCCTCCGCGAGGGCGCAGAGCGCCGCGCAGTCGGACCTCACGGCGTCCCCGGCCTCGAGCAGCCCGCCGCGCGCGAGCATCACCGCCGCGCCGTGGTCCCCCGCGGTGCCGGAGAGTATGACCACATCCCCCTCGCGCATATTGCGCGGCGAGAGGCCGGGATGACGCAAAAACCCAATCCCGGCCGTGTTTATATACAGCCCGTCGCCGTGGGCGCGCTCCACCACCTTGGTGTCGCCGGTGGCCACGATGACGCCGGCCGCGTCGGCCGCGCGCTTCACGGAGTCCAGCACCCGCCCCAGGGTCTCCCTGGGCAGGCCCTCCTCTATTATGAGCGACAGGCTGAGGTATTTGGCCTCGCCGCCGCACATGGCTATGTCGTTCACCGTCCCGCAGACGGCCAGCTTGCCTATGTCCCCTCCGGGGAAGAACAGCGGGTCCACCACAAAGCTGTCGGTGGAGAACACCAGCTCCGCCGCGCCGGGCAGCACGGCCCCGTCCCCCAGCTCGCCGAGGGCGCTGTTGGAAAAGCGCGGGAGTATCTCTCCGGATATCAGCCGCGAGGTCTTTTTCCCCCCGCTGCCGTAATCCAGCGTGATTAACTCGTCCACACTCACACCCCCTCGTACTTATAAGCCGCCGCGCAGGCCCCCTCTGAGGAGACCATGCAGGGCCCCAGCGGGTCCTCCGGCGTGCACACGCCGCCGAACATGGGGCAGTCCCGCGGCTCCGTGCGCCCGGTTATCACCTCGCCGCAGCGGCATGCGCTCTCCCCCCTCGCGGGGGATACCGCCACTCCGAAGCGCCTCTCGGCGTCGTGGCGCGCGAACTCCGGCCTTATGCCCAGCCCGCTGTCCTCTATCTCGCCCAGCCCGCGCCAGATGTCGCGCCTGGGCCGGAACACCCGCTCAATCGCCTCCAGCGCCAGGGCGTTCCCCCCCGCGCTCACGGCCCTCCCATAGCGGTTCTCCAGCTCGGCCCTGCCGGAGCAGGCCAGCTCCGCCAGCCGCCTCACCGCGCCCAGGATGTCCCCCGGCTCGAACCCGGCCACCACGGCCGGCAGGCCGTACTCCTCCGGCAGGAAGCGGAAGCTCTCCGCTCCCGTGATGCTGGCCACGTGCCCCGGGCAGAGGAAGCCCTGCACGTTGAAGCCCTCGGAGGCTATCAGCGCCCTCAGCGCCGGCTCCACCCGCTTGAGCAGGGAGAATACGGAGAAATTCCCCGCCCCGCGCGCCTGCGCGTCCAGTATGGCCGCCGCCGTGCCCGGCGCCGTGGTCTCAAAGCCCGCGCCCAGGAACACCACCTCGCGCTGCGGGTGCTCCAGCGCCCAGTCCACGGCGTCCATGGGGGAGTACACCACCAGCACCTCGGCCCCCAGGGCCCGCCGCCTGGCCAGGCTGTCCCCCCTCGCGCTGCCGGGGACCCTCACCAGGTCGCCGTAGGTGGCCACTACCACTCCCGGGACCATGGACAGCTCCAGCACGGCGTCTATCACCTCCGGCGGCGTGACGCACACCGGGCAGCCCGGCCCGGATATCAGCCTCACGCCCTCCGGGAACAGGCTCTTCAGCCCCCCTCGGGCTATGGCCATGGTGTGCGTGCCGCACACCTCCATCAGCCTCAGCTCAGAGCAGGGCATCGCGCACCTCGTTCCACTCGGCGATGTCCGCCTTCGCCTGCTCCTCGTCCAGCCTCTCTATGGCAAAGCCCGCGTGGACTATCACATACTCGCCCAGCCGGGGCTCCTTTATGAAATCCAGCCGCATCTTCCGGCGCAGGCCCTCCACCTCGCCTACGGCGTTGTTGCCGTCTATCTCAACTATCTTCAGCGGTACCGCCAGACACATAGTAAGCCTCCAAGACCCTCAGCTGCCCCAGTGACAGCCCCTCGTCGTTCGTGGACACCCGGCTGTGGGTGTACACCTCAAGCCCCAGCGAGCGCAGCCGCTCCGGCAGCCTCTCCATGAGGTACATGTTCTGGAACACGCCCCCGGAGAGCACCACGCGCCGCAGCCCCGTGCGCTCCGCCGAGCGGGAGACCTGTTCCGCGGCCATGGACACCAGCGTGTTCATGAACCGGGCCGCCAGCGCCCGCGCGCTCTCCCCGCCCCTGCGCGCCGCGGCCATCTGCCGCAACATGGGCGCCCAGTCGAACACGTCCAGCGCGCCGCTCTCGTAAAAGGCGCGGTCGAACTCGCCGCCGTCCTCCCCCGCCGCCGCCTCCAGCAGCACGGCCCCCTGCCCCTCGTAGGAGCAGCTCTGCCGTATCCCCAGCACAGAGCAGGCCGCGTCGAACAGCCGGCCCATGCCGGAGCTGAGCGGGCAGGAGACGCGGCGTCTCACCATCTCCGCCACCAGCGGCGCGAGCGGCTCGTCCGTCAGCCCCTCGCAGCTCTCTCCGGCCTCCAGCAGTGCCGAGACTCCCAGCCGCCATATCTCCCTCACAGCGGCGTCCCCGCCCGGCAGGGGCAGGGGCCTGATGGTCCCCAGCCGCTCAAAGCCGGTGTAGGAGCCGCGGAGCAGCTCCCCGCCCCAGGACGTGCCGTCCGTGCCCAGGCCGGTCCCGTCCCAGATCAGCCCAAGCACCTCGCCCTCCAGGCCGTTGTCGGCCATGCATGAGGCCAGGTGCGCGTGGTGGTGCTGCACTCTCAGCAGCGGTATGCCCTCCGCCTCCGCCCTGCGCTCCGCGTAGGCGGTGGAGAGGTAATCCGGGTGCATGTCGCAGGCCAGGGCCCGCGGGCGTACCTCGAAGAGCTCCTCAAAATGCCCTATCTGCCCCTCATAGGCCGCGAGCGTCTCCGCGTTCTTCAAATCGCCTATGTGCTGGCTGGGGAAGGCGTGTCCCGGCTTGGAGATGCAAAAGCTGGCCTTTTGCTCCGCCCCGCAGGCGAGCAGGCCCTCCGGCAGCCCCGGGACCGTCACCGGATGGGGCACATAGCCCCGCGAGCGCCGCAGGGGATACTCCCTCCCCGCGTACACCCTGTAGAGCGAGTCGTCGCAGCGCGTCACTATCTCGCGGTCGTGCAGCAGGAACAGGTCCGCTATACCGCGCAGCTTGTCCACGGCCTCGCTGTTTTGGTAGATTATCGGCGTGTCCGACAAATTTGCGCTGGTCATCACCAGGCAGTCGATGTCCTCGCCCATCAGCAGCACGTGCAGCGGCGTGTAGGGCAGCATCACGCCCAGGCAGCCGTTCTCGCTCAAATGCCGCAGCTGTGCGCGATAGCGCTTCTCCAGCAGAACGATGGGCTTGCGCGGCGAGTTCAGCAGCCGCTCCTCCTCTGGGGATACGCGGCAGAGCCTCCGCGCGCAGTCCGTGTCCCGGCACATGACGGCCAGCGGCCTCTCGTCGCGCTGCTTCCTGCGCCGCAGTTCGGCGCAGGCGGCCTCGTCTTCCGCCAGGCAGGCCAGGTGCATGCCGCCCAGGCCCTTGACGCACACTAACTTCCCCTCCAGGAGCCCCCGTCTGGCCCCCTCTATGCCCCCTCCGGGCACCTCTTTTCCCCCGGCGTCCAGCAAAAACACCCGGGGTCCGCACAGGGCGCAGCAGTTCGGCTGGGCGTGGTAGCGTCGGTTCTCTATGTCCCCGAACTCGCTCTCGCACTGCGGGCACATCTCAAACCCGGCCATGGACGTGGCCGCCCGGTCGTAGGGCACGGACTTTATTATGGTGAATCTCGGCCCGCAATTAGTGCAGTTTATGAAAGGATACCCGTATCTCCTGTCACTTTTGTCGAGCAATTCCCTCCGGCAGTCCGGGCAGATTCCCATGTCCGGCGACACCAGGGTGTGCATCTCGTCCCCTCTGCCGCTCTCTATAATCCTGAAGCCCTCGTACTCCCCTTCTCCGGGAAGTTCCTCGGAGGACACGGACTCTATCATGGCCAGAGGCGGTGCCTCATCCACCAGCTCCCGGAGGAAATCCGCAATCTCCCCCTCCGCGCCCGCGAGCTCCAGCTCCGCGCCCTCGGAGGTGTTGCGCACCCAGCCGCGGAGGCCGTGCCGCCGCACCAGGCGGTGCACAAAGGGGCGGAATCCGACTCCCTGGACTATGCCCCTGACTTTGACCGAAGCCCTCGTCTCCGCCACCCCGCTTCCCAAGCGCGATATTAGTCCACGCTACGCGAGGTTATAATACATCACTTATTTATAGATGTCAATAAATTAACACGAGTAAGTACTTGTATGATTTTATCAAATGTGGTATGATTAAAATGGCTGAGTTTCTGGTATTTGTGGAGGTTTATGAACTATGCCCGCGTCAAAAGTTTGGTTTACCGACATGCGCGCCAAGACCGAGAGTCTGCCCGCCAAGCTCCGCCGGCTGATGAAGGCCGCCGGCTTCGAGCAGCTGGATCTCGACAGCAAATTCGTCGCCGTGAAGATGCACTTCGGCGAGCCCGGCAATCTGGCCTATCTGCGCCCCAACTGGGCCGCCGCCGTCTGCGATTACATAAAAGAGCGCGGCGGGCGCCCCTTCCTCACCGACTGCAACACGCTCTATGTGGGCGGCCGGAAGCACGGCCTCGAGCATCTGGACAGCGCCTATAAGAACGGCTTCAACCCCTTCCAGACGGGCGTGCACTGCATAATCGCCGACGGCATCCGCGGCACGGACGAAGCCTACATCCCCGTCGAGGGCGGCGAGTATGTGAAGGAGGCCAAGATAGGCCGCGCCCTGGCCGACGCCGACGTGATTATCTCCCTCAACCACTTCAAGGGCCATGAGAAGGCCGGCTTCGGCGGCGCGCTGAAAAACCTGGGCATGGGCGGCGGCTCCCGCGCGGGGAAGATGGAGATGCACTCCGCCGGCAAGCCCTTCGTCCACAGCGAAAAGTGCATAGGCTGCGGGGCCTGCGCCCGCTCCTGCGCCCATGGCGCGCCCATCATAGAGAACGGCAAGTGCCGCATCGACCAGGACCGCTGCGTGGGCTGCGGCCGCTGCATCGGCGTGTGTCCCAAATTCGCCATTGCCGACGCCCACGATGAGGCCAACGATATCCTCAACTGCAAGATAGCCGAGTACGCCAAGGCCGTCGTCTCCGGCAAGCCCAGCTTCCATATCTCCCTGGCTATAGATATCTCCCCGGACTGCGACTGCCACGGCGAGAACGACATGCCCATAGTCCCCAACATAGGCATGTTCGCCTCCTTTGACCCCGTGGCCATAGACGTCGCCTGCGCCGACGCGGTGAACGCCCAGGAGCCGCTGAAAAACAGCGTCCTCGGCGAGCGCTGCCACTGCTGCCACGACCACTTCACGGCCGTGGCCCCCGCCACCAACTGGCACAGCTGCACCGACCACGCCGCCAAGATAGGCCTCGGCAGCTGCGAATACGAGCTAGTGGTGATGAAATAAAAAATAAAGAAAAAGACGAAAAAACTGTTGACAAGCCGGCCGACTTCCTGTATAATTCACTTTGCCTTTTGGCGGCGTAGCTCAGTTGGCCAGAGCATTCGGTTCATACCCGAAGTGTCACCGGTTCGAATCCAGTCGCCGCTACCACCGGGGCGCCTCTGGCGCCCCGGAGCCTTATGGCCCGTTGGTCAAGTGGTTAAGACACCGCCCTTTCACGGCGGTAACATGGGTTCGAATCCCGTACGGGTCACCAACCTACGGAGGCTTAGCTCAGCAGGTTAGAGCGCCTGCTTCACACGCAGGAGGTCACTGGTTCGAGTCCAGCAGTCTCCACCAGCAAGAAATCTCTTGAAAACGTTCTGTTTTCAAGAGATTTCTTGTTTATTCCGCACTTTTCAAGCATATTTCACGTGTTTATACTGCGCCACGGCTTCAATAATTGTCAAATGCTTAGTCTTTAATTTATGATTTCAGCCTAATTTATGTTATAAATATGCCCTAAAGTATGCCCGATTATAACTCATATTAGTTTGGTGTCCGTTGCCGGGCATATTTCTCGGCATATTATTTCTGCCGCTATAAAGCTAATCCAAACTCGAAAGGGTCGCTGTTATGAATCCGGCTTTCGACAAAAAAGAGCAAATGCTCCTCGACCACTACTGCGAAAAAATCGTAGCTCGAGTTTTTGACGAATATGACATTTACTCGTTTCTAATTCTGGTCAGGTCCCACTTTACCGTCAAGGAGAAACGTGGGCACAACGGATCTTCGCCAAAATATAAATGGCTGACCGAGTTGGGCGACCTTGTAGCACACCGCGAAAGAGACCGTGGTGAAATTTTTGCCGGCATAACTACCGTGATAAAAAGTGGATATATATCCAATTTCAATGGTAAAGTATTATAATCCGCTGAATGGCACAAAGGTAATGAAATCGGCCGCCCGCATGGGCGGCCGTTTCTACATCCTTGCCATTTGCTTTGCAGTTGTTTCCTCGAGGAAGTCCTGATAATCTCTCTGCGCCTGCATTGACTCATGCATGGCCTCCTCCACATCCCCGTTCGTATGCTGCCCTGTCAGCTTTTTTGCAATGATAAGAGTAAGTTTATTATTGGCGCTCATCATCTCCATGCTCAGCTGGCTTTCTTTTGCACGGAGGGCGGCCCGCCTTTCCGCGCGCTCGCGGTCTGCTTTGTACCGCTTGCGCTCGCGCGTGGCCACAGCCTCAATGATCGCTACCAATACGAGTGCAATCGCGGATATCAGCGGGCCCAGCCAATCCATGCTTACTCCTCCCCGCCCTTGCTAAGCTGCTTGTACACCTGATTAGCTCCAGTGGCCGCCAGGCCGCTCACAATGCCCACGGCGACAGCAGTTATGTAATCGTCCGCCGGGAAGTCAGGAACGCCTACAGCGAGGCACACAGCGCCCAGAGCTCCGCCCAGAAGGCCGCATATCACCGGCAGCCATTTGTTGTCCAGAGCCGTAGCCTTCACCGCCGACGCGGCCAGATAGCAGATGACGGTTATCGCCGCCACAGATGCTATGCCAAAATCCATGCTTCTCACCTCCCCCTTACTTATCGAATACGCCCTCGCGGTCGAGAATGACGAGGATGCGGAGCATATCGCGGGATATGTTGTAGTCGCCCTCGGCGTCTCCCTGCAAAGAGCCGTTGTTTACGAGCTTGTCGAACGTTGCAAGGCCCCAGTCGGCGGCGCCCTTTTTAACGTCTTCGCGCGTGTGGTATATCACTTTGTTTACCTCCATTTCTGAAATGATGCTCGGATAGTCAGTGTAACAGGCGTCGAGGTCTACGACATTTTTGGT
>CALWYL010000037.1 GCA_944385765.1 uncultured Oscillospiraceae bacterium | reverse complement strand
GGGGCTCCACTCCCGTTTCTTTCCCACACAGGGAAAGAAATGGGGTGGATTTTTCCCGCGCAGGGCCCTCCCCTGCGTCAATCCGGGAAAATGCCGGGAATTTATTTTTTCCCGTGATAGAGCTTCTTGGTCTGATATTTCGGCTCACAGGTGAGGTTCATGCCCAGGCGCTGGAACACGTTCTCGTCCACGCGGGAGAGGATGACCGTGCTGTGTACCTCGCAGTTTTCGAGGCGCGAGAGCTGTTCCATGGCGCACTCGGCGTTGGGGTCGGTGACGGCGCATATCGAGAGGGCTATCAGCACCTCGTCGGTGTGCAGACGGGGGTTGTGGTTGCCCATGTGCTCTATTTTGAGGTGCTGTATGGGTTCGATGATGGCCGGGGAGATGAGGGTGACGGAGCCGTCTATGCCGCCGAGGGCCTTGAGCGCGTTCAGCAGGCAGGCCGAGGAGGCGCCCAGCAGGGAGGAGGTCTTCCCGGTGACTATGCGGCCGTCCGGCAGCTCCATGGCCACGGCGGGGGCGCCGGTGGCCTCCGCGCGCTCGCGGGCCGCGGGGACGACGGCGCGGTCCTCCGGCTTGACGCCTATCTGGTTCATCAGCAGCTCTTCCTTGTACACCTCGTCCAGCTCCGAGAGGCCCTGGCGGTGGGCCACGGCGGCGGCGAAATAGCGGCGTATGACCTCCTGGGCGGAGGCGGCCCGGCAGGCGGCGTCGTCCACGATGCAGAAGCCGGCCATGTTGACCCCCATGTCCGTGGGGCTCTTGTAGGGGCTCTCGCCGTAGATACGCTCGAACATGGCGCTGAGGACAGGGAAAATCTCCACGTCGCGGTTGTAGTTCACGGCGGTCTGGCCGTAGGCCTCCATGTGGAAGGGGTCTATCATGTTCACGTCGTCGAGGTCGGCCGTGGCCGCCTCGTAGGCCAGGTTGACGGGGTGCTTGAGCGGGAGGTTCCAGATGGGGAAGGTCTCGAACTTGGCGTAGCCGGCCTTGACGCCGCGGCGGTGCTCGTGGTAGAGCTGGCTGAGGCAGGTGGCCATCTTGCCGCTGCCGGGGCCGGGGGCGGTGACCACGACCAGGCGGCGGGACGTCTCTATGTAGTCGTTTTTGCCGAAGCCCTCCTCCGAGACGATGAAGGAGAGGTTGGAGGGGTAGTCCGGTATCCAGTGCTGGAGATAGACGCGCACGTCCAGGGCCTCCAGGCGCTTTTTGAACTGGTCGGCGGCCTGCTGGCCGCGGTAGTGGGTGATGGACACGCTGCCCACGTAGAGCCCTATGCCGCGGAAGGCGTCTATCAGCCGCAGGGCGTCCTCGTCGTAGGTGATGCCGAGATCGCCGCGGCGCTTGTTGCGCTCGATGTCGTCGGCCGAGATGACTATGACTATCTCGGCCTCGTCCTTCATCTCGAGCAGCATTTTGACCTTGCTGTCCGGCTGGAAGCCGGGGAGCACGCGCGCGGCGTGGTAGTCGTCGAAGAGCTTGCCGCCGAACTCCAGATAGAGCTTGCCGCCGAAGCGCGCTATGCGCTCGCGTATCTTCTGCGACTGCAGGCGCAGGTACTTGTCGTTGTCAAAGCCAATCCGGTGCATATTTCTCATACCATCCCATCCCCAGTGTGTTTTTTTTTCAACCACCCCATATCATACACCCAAAGCCGCCGCGGTTCAATTGGATTTTGCCCCGGGAGGCGTTTTACTCTTTTTTTATTCACAATTATGTGTTATAGTAAACTGTCAGCTCATGCAGGGAAGCGAGGTTTTTTCAATGGGACTTTTCAACAAGCTCTTCGGCTCGCACAGCGAGCGGGAGCTGAAAAAGATATATCCGATAGTTGACGGCATAGAGGCCCTGGAGGGGCGGATGCAGGCCCTCTCGGACACCGAACTGCGCGCCAAGACCGCCGAGTTCAAAGAGCGCTACGCCCACGGCGAGAGCCTGGACGACATGCTGCCGGAGGCCTTCGCCGCCGCCAGGGAGGCGGCCTGGCGCGTGCTGGGCATGAAGCCCTTCCGCGTGCAGCTCATAGGCGGCATCGTGCTGCACCAGGGGCGCATAGCGGAGATGAAGACCGGCGAGGGCAAGACGCTGGTCGCCGTTCTGCCGGCCTACCTGAACGCCATAGCCGGCGAGGGCGTGCACATAGTCACGGTGAACGACTACCTGGCCAAGCGCGACAGCGAGTGGATGGGCAAGGTGTTCCGCTTCATGGGGCTCGAGGTGGGGCTGATAGTCCACGGGCTGAGCTCCGAGCAGCGGCGCGCGGCCTACGCGGCGGATGTGACCTACGGCACCAACAACGAGATGGGCTTCGACTATCTGCGCGACAACATGGCGCTGTACAAGCAGCAGATGGTGCAGCGGGGGCACGCCTTCGCCATAGTGGACGAGGTGGACTCCATACTCATAGACGAGGCGCGCACCCCCCTGATAATCTCCGGCCAGGGCACGGCCAGCACGGACCTCTACCGCCAGGCGGACGAGTTCGTGCGCACGCTGAAGAAACTGGTGGTGACCTCCGTGGACGAGAAGGCGGAGGAGGACGAGAGCCTGGACGCAGACTACGTGGTGGACGAGAAGGCCCGTACGGCCACCCTCACCTCCCGCGGCACGGCCAAGGCGGAGAAGTACTTCGGCCTGGAGAACCTGGCGGACCTGGAGAACTCCACCCTCTCACACCATATAAACCAGGCCCTGAAGGCCCACGGCGTGATGAAGCGCGACATAGACTACGTCGTCAAGGACGGCGAGGTCATCATAGTGGACGAGTTCACCGGCCGCCTGATGCTGGGCCGGCGCTACAGCGAGGGACTGCACCAGGCCATAGAGGCCAAGGAGCGCGTGGACGTCCAGCGCGAGAACCGCACGCTGGCCACCATAACCTTCCAGAACTATTTCCGCCTCTACGGCAAGCTCTCCGGCATGACGGGCACGGCCCTCACCGAGGAGGAGGAATTCCAGACCATCTACCAGCTCGACATCGTGGAGATACCCACGAACAGGCCGGTGATACGCAAGGACTGGCCCGATGTGGTGTACCGCAACGAGAAGGGCAAGTTCGACGCGGTGATAGAGCAGATAATCGCCTGCCACGAGAAGGGCCAGCCGGTGCTGGTGGGCACGGTGAGCATAGAGAAGAGCGAGGCGCTCTCCGCGCTGCTGAAAAAGCGCGGCGTACAGCACAATGTGCTGAACGCCAAGCAGCACGAGCGCGAGGCGGAGATAGTGGCCCAGGCGGGCAAGCTGGGCGCCGTGACCATAGCCACCAACATGGCCGGCCGCGGCACGGACATCATGCTGGGCGGCAACGCGGAGTTCCTGGCCAAGAACGACCTGAAAAAGGCCGGATTCGAGGACGAGGTTATCACCGAGGCCACGGGCTACGCCGACACGGACGACGAGGGGATACTCGCCGCCCGCGAGCTCTACGCCCAGCGGCTCGCCGCGCACAGGGAGGTCACCGACGCCGAGGCGGAACAGGTGCGGGCGGCCGGCGGGCTCTTCATCCTGGGCACGGAGAGGCACGAGGCCCGGCGCATAGACAACCAGCTGCGCGGCCGCGCCGGACGGCAGGGAGACCCCGGCGAGAGCCGCTTCTACCTGGCGCTGACGGACGACATCATGCGCCTCTTCGGCAATGAGCGCGTGCTGGGCATGGTGTCGAAAGGGCTGGACGACGACACGCCCCTGGACATGAAGATGCTCTCCGACGCCATAGAGCGCGCGCAGAAGACCGTGGAGAGCCGGAACTTCCAGACCCGCAAGACCGTCCTCGAATATGACGACGTGATGAACGTGCAGCGAAACGTCATCTACGGCGAGCGGCGCAAGGTGCTCGACGGGGAGGACCTGCAGCCGGCCATCCACAAGATGATAGAGGAGTTCGTGCGCAGCACGGTGGCCGACGGCCTCGGCTCCGCGGAGAAGATAGACCTGAAGGCCGTGAACGAGACCCTCGCGCCGTTTGGAAAGTTGTTTTTGCGCCCCGGCGATATCAGACTGAGCCAGGACGACCTGGAGCACCTGACCGCGGACTCGCTCTCAGATATGGTGCTTGAGAAGGCGCTGGCGTTCTATGACGCCAAGGAGAGCGAGCTGGGCACGCTGCCGAACGGCCAGAGCGTGATGCGCGAGCTGGAGCGCGTCGTGATGCTGCGCGTGGTGGACGAGTACTGGATGGAGCACCTGGACGCCATGCAGGACCTGCGCCAGGGCATCGGCCTGCGCGGATATGGCGCCACCAAGCCCATAGACGCCTACAAGAACGAGGGCTTTGAGATGTTCGAGGCCATGATTCGCGGCATACGCGAGGAGACGGTCCGCCGCCTATTTATCGTCCGCCTCCGCCGCGAGGAGAAGCTGGAGCGCAAGAGCGTCTCCCAGAGCGCCGCCGCGAATGTGGGCGGTGCGCCGCAGAAGAAGCAGCCCGTCAAAAAAGTCAAAAAGCCCGGCCGGAACGACCCCTGCCCCTGCGGAAAGCTGAGGCCGAACGGCCTCCCCATGAAGTACAAGGACTGCTGCGGCCGAAATCAGTAAAAACCGGGCCCGTCTTTTCGCCTCTGGCTTCGCGGCGCTTAATACGGCTTCCCCGCCGCCTTTCGCCGGGAGCGGAGACGGGCCATGGGTGCGCATGGACAGACTGTGGAGGAGAGAATGACTGACAGCTTTATTTCCCATGAGAGAGACGGCGTCGTGTGGATGACGGCGCCGAACATAGAGGCCAGGCACGCCTTTTCCACGCGCCTGGGCGGCGTATCCACGGGGGCTCTCTCCTCGCTGAACCTGGGGTTCGGGCGGGGAGACAGCGCGGAGACCGTGCTGGAGAACTACCGCCGCCTGGGGCGGGCCGTGGGCGTGGACGCCTTCTCGGCGGCCTTTACCCAGCAGGTGCACGGCACGGACGTGCGGGTGATAACCGACGCCGACCGCTGCGCGCCGGACTTCCACGCGCCATGCAGCTCGGACGGGCTGGTGACGGCCGCGGAGGGCCTGCCGCTGTTCTGCTTCACGGCCGACTGCGTGCCGGCCCTGCTGCACGACCCCGCGCACGGCGTAATCGGGGCCGTACACTGCGGCTGGCGCAGCTCGGTGGGCGACATCCTGGGAGTGGCGCTGGAGAAGATGGCCGCCCTGGGGGCCGTGCCGGGGGACATAAGGGCGGCGTTCGGGCCCGCCATCGGCCAGTGCTGCTTCGAGACCGACATCGACGTGCCGGACGCGCTCAGGGCCTGGCTGGGGGCGGACGCGGAGGAGTGCATCTCCCCGGGCAGGGCCCCGGGCAAGTTCCAGGTGGATTTGCGCGCGGCAAACGCCCGGAGGCTCGTCCAGCTGGGGGTGCCGCGGGGGAACATCGCCGTCTCCGGCGAGTGCACCGTCTGCAGCCACGACAAGTACTGGTCGCACAGGTATGTGCGCGGAGGCGCGCGCGGCAGCCAGTGCGCGCTGATTACTCTATAAGGACAGATGAGAATGAAGCACAAGAGAGCGCGCCGGGGCGCGCTGTGCCTGCTGCTGGCGGCGGCCATGGCCCTGAGCGCCTGCGGCCTGAGCACAGACGACCCGGAACCGAGCGACGCGCGCCCCGCGGGTCAGCCCGGCAGCCTGCCAGGCAGCGAACTGGGCGTTATGGGGGCGGCGGACGACGTATTTTCCCTCAACTACAACTCGGCGGCCAGCCTGAACCCCTACGCCACCATGGACAGCAAAAATTTGCTGGTCACCCAGCTGGTCTGCGACAACGTGTTCGAGCTGGACGACGACTACAACCTCACCTCCCGCATAATCACCAGCTGGAGCGTCTCCGCCGAGGGGACCTGGTGGACGCTGAAGGTGAACACGGATGTGGACATGCACGACGGGACCAAGCTGACGGCGGCGGACGTGGCGTATTCCATCCAGCTCGCCAGGAGCTCGGAGCGGTATTCCGGCCGCTTTGCCACCATGTACGGCGTGAGCTCTTCCGGAGGGGACACGGTGAACATCTCCACCTCCAAGGCGGACCTGCAGCTGCTCTATCTGCTCACGGTGCCGGTGGTGAAGTACGGCTCGCTGGGCAGCGCCAGGCCAGTGGCCTCGGGGCCCTACATGTATGTGGAGGGCGAGGACTACCTGCAGGCCTTCGACGGCTACGCCGGGCAGGGCGCCCTGCCCGTGGAGCGGGTGTACCTGAAGGAGTACACGGAGACAGAGGAGATAATCACCGCCTTTGAGGACTCCTACATAGACCTGGTGGTCAACGACCCCTCCGGCAAGTCCAACCTGGGCTACGGCGGCAACACGGAGAAGCGCTATTTCACCACCACCAACATGCACTACCTCGGCTTCAACATGGAGAGCGAGTTCGTCAACTCCCAGCCCAACCGCTATGCCCTGCAGCTGGCCGTGGACCGGCAATACGCCGCGGACACGCTGATGAACGGCGGGGCGGTGGCCGCCGCGCTGCCCATCTCTCCGCGCAGCCCCCTGTATGATTCGTCCCTGGCCAGGGATCTGGCGTACGACATGGACGAATGCCTCGAAATACTCAACAACACCGGCGTGCAGGACTATGACAACGACGGCAAGCTGGAGTATGTGGAGCTGAGCATGATGAAGGAGATAGAGCTGGACCTCATCGTCTGCTCCGAGAGCGCGGGCAAGGGCGACATAGCCAAGAAGTTCGCCGACGACCTGGCGGAAGTGGGGGTGACGGTGAACGTGCGCGAGCTGAGCTGGAACGACTATATCTACGCGCTGCAGACCAAGGACTTCGACATCTACTACGCCGAGGTGAAGCTGCCGGCCAACTTCGACCTCACGCGGCTGCTCACGCAGGACGCCGCGCTGAACTACGGCGGGATAGACGACGAGAACTACGCCACCTACATAAACAGCTTCCTGGGCGCCGGGGATACGGGCAGGGCGCAGACCTGCCGCGACATGCTCTCGTACATCTCCATGAACGCGCCCATAATCCCCGTCTGCTTCGAGCGCCAGGAGGTTATCACGCACCGGAACGCCATAACCGGCATCAACCCCACATCCGGCAACGTGTTTTTCGGCATAACCGGCTGGACGGTAAATTTCGGCACTGAGGAGGAGAACTGATGACAGACAGAGAACTGATGGACATGGCCGCGGAGGCGGCCAAAAGGGCCTATGTGCCCTATTCGCGCTTCCCCGTGGGCGCGGCCCTGGAGTGCTCCGACGGGACGGTGTTCACCGGCTGCAACGTGGAGAACGCCGCCCTGGGCAGCACCATCTGCGCCGAGCGCACGGCGGCCTGCAAGGCGGTGAGCGAGGGGCACATGGACTTCGCGCGCATAGCCATCTGGGGCGAGAGCAAGGACTACTGCATGCCCTGCGGGGCCTGCAGGCAGTTCCTCAGCGAGTTTTCCCGCGACATGGAGGTGCTCTGCGCCAAGGCGGGCGGCCGCTACGTCAGCTATAAGCTGAGCGAGCTGATGCCGCACATGTTCAACTACTGAGCAGCCATGGAGCTGGAACAGCTCAGGGTGTTCTGTGCGGCGGCGGAGCGGAGGAGCTTTTCCGCCGCCGCCGCGGAGCTGTACATAAGCCACTCCACGGTGTCGCGCGCCGTGGCGGAGCTGGAGAGGGAGCTGGGCGCGGAGCTGTTCGAGCGCTCGCCGCGGGGCGCGGCGCTCACCCCCGCCGGGAGGGAGCTGCTCTCCGGGGCCCGGCGGCTGCTCTCCGCCGAGGCGGAGCTCAGGGAGCGCGTGAGAGAGACAGGAGGAGAGATATGAGAAAAAAACGGTCAATCAGGGTTTTCGCCCTGACGCTGGCGGCGGTGTTCGCCCTGGGCGGAGTCTCCGCCGCGGCCATCCCCGCGGGGCCGCAGGACGCGAACTTCAGCGACGTGCCGGCCGACGCGTGGTACGCCGAATACGTCACGCTCTGCGCCAGCTGGGGCATAATAAACGGCTATGAGGACGGCACCTTCCGCCCGGACGCGGACATCACCCGCGGGGAGTTCATGAAGCTGCTGACCACCATAGGCGAGCTGGTGCCCTACAAGGTGATTGACACCAGCGTGCACTGGGCGGCGCCCTACTGGGATCTGCTGAACGACAACGGCGTGCTCTGGGGCCTGGACATCCCCTGCACCAGGGAGGCCCTGAACACGGCCATAACCCGCTATGAGATGTGCGTCATGCTCTCGAACTTCTGCTCCAATGTGTTCTCGGAGAACTTCGTGGAGCTGCAGAACCTGCAGGGGGCCATAGCCGACTACTCCAGCATCGAGTCCAAGTACGTGAGCGCGGTGGAGCAGGCCTACGGCAAGGGCATACTCACGGGATATGACGACGGCGGCTTCCACGGCGGCGAGACGATGACCCGCGCGCAGGCCTCGGCCGTGGTGGTGCGCACCGCCTGGCCGGTCGAGCGCGTGGAGGTGAGCGACGCCAGCGAAATCGTCGGCACCACGCAGCAGCCGTCCGGGGGCGGCGAGAGCGGCGGGACCGTCTCCCCCATGGACCCCTCCACCTCCTTCGCCTGGCAGAGCCGCAACTACATCGACGCCTGGGGCCATGTGAACGCGGAGGGGCGGCAGATACTCTTCGGGGACGCCAACAAGAGCTATTTCAACGGCAGCGAGCCCAACCTGGCCGACTTCATCACCACCGTGCAGGTACAGACCTGGGACATCAACAGCGCCGGAGAGTACTACACCCGCACCTGGAACCTGCAGGTGAACAAGGCCGTGGCCAAGGAGGTCGTGGCCATATTTGAGGAGATTTACGCCTCCAGTGAGCGCTTCCCCATCCACGCGCTGGGCGGAGCGCGCTACACCGACACCATGCGCCACTCCTGGGGCTGCGCCATAGACATCAACCCCGTGGAGAACTACCAGGTGGACACCACCACCTGGACGCCGCTGACCGGCAGCTTCTGCTATAAGACCAGCGACAGCCCATACTGCATCCGTCCGGACGGCATAGTGGTGCAGACCTTTGCCAAGTACGGCTGGGGCTGGGGCGGCGGCACTGCCGAGAACGGCTACACCGGCTGGACCACCAGCGCCGACTACATGCACTTCTCCATCCTCGAGTCCGGGGGTTGAGAAAACAGGCGAAACGCCCCTCCGAGGCAATCCTCGGAGGGGCGTTTTTGCGTTCGGCTGTCTCAATCGGGGGTGAAGAGCCCCTTTATCTCGGCCTGGCGGCCGCAGGACATGCGGCCCTCGGGGCAGCGGCCCGTCATATAGCAGGTGGGGCCGTAGAGGGAGAAGAGCAGCGGGCAGCGGGCGCGCAGCGCACGGAGCGCGGCTATGGCGCACTCGCGGATTTCCCACTGAGCCCTGCTGCAGCAGCGCAGCCGCAGGAACACGGACAGTTCGCGGGCGTTCATGGTGGTGACGGCGGGCACTGTCTGGCCGGCCAGCAGCAGGTAGACGGCGTCGTACCGGTCCATGCCCAGCTCCAGGAGCCGGCGGGCGGCCTCGCCGGCGGCGGCGAAGGCGGCGCGGTATTCGCCCTCGAACCCGGCGTCCACCACGCTATGCGGGAGGACGTACTCGCCGTAGTCGCAGCAAGAGAGCAGGGCGGGCGGGCAGAGGGACTGCATGCGGTGGCGGGTGAGATGGGTGAGGGCGGCCAGGGAGAGGCGGTTGAAGCGCAGGGTGAAGGCCGCCTGCTCCAGCTCCCGCGCGCGGGGCGCGGCCAGCAGGGCGCGCAGCAGCTCCAGCGTCTGCCCCTCGTCCAGCTCCGCGGGCTCCAGGCCGCGCGCGAGCATGGCGGAGCGGCATATCTCCCGCTCCGCGCCCTCCGGGGCGGAGAGCAGCTCAACCAGGGCCGAACCCCGGCTCAGCGGCGCGGCGGTGGGCAGCGGCAGCGGCGCGGCGGCATAGCGCCCGGGTTCCCGGGAGACCAGACAGGGGAAGAGCTCCTCACCCTGGGAAAAGAGCTCCTCGCCCAGGGCGCGCAGCTCGGGATAGGCGCGGCCGCGGCCGTAGGTGAGCTCGTTGAGGATGTGGTTCAGCTCGCGGGCGTTCACCGTGCAGTAGAAGTTGCTGTGGAAGCAGTAGGGCAGCACGAAGCGGGCGTCCTCTCGGGGCACGCCGGCGCTCTCCATGCGGCCGTAGAGGTCGAAGAGGGAGGCGACGGCGCGGCGGAAGAGCTCCTCTCCGCCGCACTCGGCGAGCGCCGGCTCGTACACGCCGGCGGAGGCGAAATCCACATAGCGCCGGCTCTTCACCGTGAAGGAGGCCAGGCGGAATTCAATCATGAACTGCTCGGCAAAGACGGAGACGTCCTCGAAAGCGAGGTTCACCGCCGCGTGCTCCGTCACGGAGGAGTGCCCGGAGGAGAGAATCTTGCCTATGAGACGCGCGTTCTTCTCCCCGGCGCCGGCCGAGGCCGCGTAGAGCTCGCAGGCCGTGCCCGGAGTGGAGGAGATGCGCCCGGCACAGGAGACTATGCGGTCCGGCTCCGGGGTGAAACCAATTATCTTTGCGTGTCCTTTCATGTGGCGCCTCCCTGAGTGCTTTTTGCCCATGATACCACAGGCGCGGGAAATGCGCAATTCATTCCTCTATCTTCACTATGTCCATCGCCGACTCCAGCAGGAGGTTTATGAGCTCGTTGCGCGAGCGGTTGGTGCGCTCGGACAGCCTGTCCAGCCGCTCCAGCGTGTCCTCGCGCATGCGCACGGAGACCACCTTGTGCCCGTCGTCGCCGCGGCGCGGCTGCTTTTTTGTTATTCTTATCTCGCCTGCATGCCATCACTCCGTTCTGTTGAGTATAGTTTAGCTTGACAGGTGTAGTTTTAATATACTATAATTATATAGTCTATTATAGACTACATAATTATAGTACAGAAAGAGGACTGAGGGATGAAGAGGCTGGGTGTCCTGGCGCTGGCCGCGCTGCTGCTGTTCACCGCCGCCTGCGGCCGCTCCGGCGAGCGGCGGGCGCTGGAGCTGGCCGGGAGTTGGGATGAGCAGCGCCTGGGGCGCTGCCGCTACGAGGCCGCCTGCGCGGGAGAGCTGTTCGTGCTGTCGGTGCGGCCGGAGCGCGTGGGGGGCGAGGGGCCCTCCGCCTGCGCCTGGGGCGGGGAGGCGCTGGCGCGGCGGCTGTACCGGGAGCTGAGGGCCTGCCTGGGCGAGGGGCACGACATCCTGATAGCCCTGTACACGGCCGGCGGCGTCCTGGGCGAGAGCTACCTCAACGGGGCGGCCCAGAGCCGCGCGGCGGTTTAGACGAAAAAGGCGGCGGGCATGTGCCCGCCGCCTCACGGCGTCTGTGGTGATATGTATGCGCCCAGCTCCCCGGCCAGGGAGTCCTCCCCCTGCGCCCTGAGGGCGGAGAGCAGGGCGGCCGTGTCCGGCTGCTGGAGGCCGTCCAGCGTGCGCAGCAGCGTGATTATGGCCTCTTCGCCGTATTTTTTGTATATCCGGGCAAAAACCAGCGTCCCCGTCTCGTGGACTTCGTCCGGGCGGGAGCCGTCCGGCGGGCGCAGGCACAGCGGATGGGACTCCGACAGCTCCAGCAGCTTGTCCAGGCGGAGCTCAAAGGCCGGGCGGTCGGCGTGCAGCTCATAGAGCAGGGCGGACCACTCCGCACCCGTCTCGTTGAGCCAGTCCTCCCAGCTGAGGGAGTCCGCGCGGCAGGCGTAGGCGTGGCCCAGCTCGTGGGCCAGCGTGTGGCGCAGCGCGGAGGTGTCTTTAGGCAGGGAGCTGAAGACGACGAGGCCGTCGCGCATGTAGGCGCCCCAATCCTGGCCGTGCGGGAGATAGACCAGCGTCAACTCCCTCGAGGCGCCCTCGCGGCCATAGAGGGAGCGGTAAAAGGCGCGTATCTTCGAGCAGGCGCGGATGGCCTCCCCCGCGGGGAGGGCCTGGTCGGCCTCGCAGTAATAGAGCCGCAGAGCGCCGCTCTCCAGGCGGGTCCACCAGCCGCGGCGGAGCAGCAGTATGTTGCAGTCCGGTATGGCGCGGCCGCGGGTGGTGTAGCGCCACAGTCCGCGCGCGGCGTCGTACCTGCCCTGTATGAGCTCCCATGCGATGTCGCCGGGCAGGGTGACATCGATGTCCGTGTCGGCGTCAAACTCCATGGGGTACCAGCCGTTGTAGAGCGAGAAATGGCGCACCTCGCTCTGAAAATACAGCAGCGCTCCGCCGAGACGGCCGGAGTAAGTGAAGGTGAACTCGTCGCCGGGCTCGCCGCGGAGGGTGTAGGCGCTCATCTGCGGGCGGAAGGGGAGCTCGCAGGGCTCGCCTGCGGGCGGCGGGAGGACCTCTCCGCCGCGGCGGAGGCCGCTTATCTCCAGGGACGAGGCCAGGGCGAAGCGCATAGAGCCGCCGTGCAGGGTGAGGGCGCAGCTCACGCCTATCGCGCCGCCCTCCAGGGTGTCTATGTCGAGCCGCATGGCTGCCTCCTCTCAGAAACCGATGGTCCACATATAGGTGTAGGCCTGGGCCCAGGAGCCGAAGGTCTCGCGCCGGACCATCTCCCGCAGCTCGTCCCTGGTGTACCAGCGGGCGGTTATCTCCTCGCCGGTGTCCTTGCAGGGGGCTATCTCGCCCTCCGCCACGCCGAACACGCAGACGCACTGCTCGTTGGAGAGGCCCACGGCGCTGTAGGCCGGGGGCATGACGTGCCTTATCTCCACCAGGTCGAGGCCCGTCTCCTCCTTCAGCTCGCGCCTGGCGGCCTGCTCGGGCGTCTCGCCGGGGTCTATCAGGCCGGCGGGCAGGCCGTAAATCTCGCGGTCCAGCTCCAGGCGGAACTCGTGTATCAGCAGCAGGTGCTCGCGCGCCCGGTCGGTCATGATTATCATCACGGCGTCGGCCCGGGGGTGGAGCAGCCTCTCCTCGCTGTCAATCGACGCGTCGCGGGAAATCATCTCGTAGACCTTCTCCCCGCCGGAGGGCGTGCGGTAATGGACATCGTAGCGGCTGAGGTATTCGCCGCCGCCGACCTTCTCTATGCCCTCGAACTTCATGCGAACCTGAGCACTACCGTCTTGGGCTCCTCGCCGCGGCGCAGCTCGTAGGTGTTGGTGTCCAGATACTCGACGTTGTCGCACAGGGAGGTGTACTCGGACAGGGTGCCTATGGGCTCCAGGCCGAAGCCCTCGCCGCGGTAGTGCATGGGGAAGGTGACCACGGGCTCTATCCTGTCAACCAGGGCCTTGGCCGTGGCCGCGTCTATGGTGTAGAAGCCGCCCACGGGGATGAGCAGCGCGTCCACGCCGTGCAGCACCTTGAGCTGGGAGTCGGGCAGCATGTGGCCGATGTCGCCGAGATGGGCCACGCGGAAGCCGCCGCCGGAGACGATGCGGATGAGGTTCTCGCCCCTCTTGGCGCCCTGGGCGTCGTCGTGCCAGCAGAAGAGGGTCTCCACCGTGTAGTCGGTCTGCTGCCCGCTGACCTGGACCAGGGAGGCGGCGTTGTGGTCGCCGTGGCCGTGGCTGCAGAGCACCAGGTCCGCGCTGAGGCCCACGGGGAGCTCCATGCCGGGCACGGAGCCGCGCTCGTAGGGGTCAAAAATCACGCTGCCGGCCGCGGATTCCAGGCGGAAGCAGGAGTGGCCGTACCAGGTTATTTTCATGGGTCGTACCTCCTATACATTGATTGATACAATTATAGCACAGCCCCCGCCGCCCGGCAAGCATCTTGGGGGATTGACCGGGGCGGGGGGAGATGATATCATCGTCTAAAGCGCGGCTGCGCGCGGGGAGGTTGCCCGGCTGCGCAGAGCGCGGCGCGAAAGCACGACAGGAGGTAAACTATGAAATACGAGATAATCGGCGAGCCCACACCGGTCGTAATCTGCGAGCTGGCGGGCGGGGAACAGATGATAACCGAGCGGGGCTCCATGGCCTGGATGAGCCCCAACATGCGCATGGAGACCGGCGCGGGCGGCCTGGGCAAGGCCTTAGGGCGGCTGTTCTCCGGGGACTCCATATTCCAGAACACCTACACCGCCGAGGGCGGCGGCGGGATGATAGCCTTCGCCTCCAGCTTTCCGGGGACCATCAGGGCGGTGCGGATAACGCCGGACAGGCCGGTGGTGGTGCAAAAGAGCGGCTTCCTGGCCTCCGAGGCCGGGGTGGAGCTCTCCGTGTTCTTCCAGAAGCGCTTCAGCTCGGGGCTCTTCTCCGGCGAGGGCTTCATACTCCAGCGCCTCAGCGGGGACGGCATGGCCTTCGTGGAGATAGACGGCGCGGCCGTGGAGTACGAGCTGCAGCGGGGGCAGAGCATAGTGGTGGACAGCGGCAACCTGGCGATGATGGACGAGAGCTGCTCGGTGGACATACAGATGATAAAGGGCGTGAAGAACGTGCTCTTCGGCGGGGAGGGCCTCTTCAACACCGTGGTCACCGGCCCGGGCAGGATAGTGCTGCAGTCGATGCCGGTGAGCGGCCTGGCCGCCGCTCTGGCGCCCTACTTCCCCAGCACAGGCAACTGAACAGACGAGCTCCAGAGGGGCCCTCCGCGAGGAGGGCCCCTCTGCTGTCCGCGGGCATATCCCCCCCGGAGGCTTGTGTGGAGGCGGAGATGTACTTATAATCAAAACAGCACGCGGGGAATTCCCGTGAAGAGGGGGCGGAGAGCTTGGGGAGGGCCGTGCTGGAATACGAGAGCGGAGTGATAGAGTCCGCGCTGGCGCACGGCAGCAGGGCGCTGGTGAGCGGCGTCAGCTTCTCCGTGCGCGCGGGAGAGACGCTCTCCGTCATCGGGGAGACGGGCTCCGGCAAGACCATGGTGGCGCTCTCCATAATGGGCCTGCTGCCGGAGAACGTGAGGATGCGCGGCGGGAGAGTGGCCCTCGGCGGGCGCGAGCTCACGCCGGGGCGGGAGCTCAGGCGCAGGCTGGGGGTGGACATCGTGTACATACCGCAGAACGGGCATGAGTTCCTAGACCCCTCGAGGCGGGTGAGGCGGCAGCTGTACGACGCGCTGAGGAAGCTGGGCGTGCCCCGCGGGGAGCTGGCGTCCGCCGCGGAGGAGAGAATACGCCTGTCCGGCTTCCAGCAGCCGCGCGAGCTGCTGGACAAGTACCCCTTTCAGCTCTCCGGCGGGGAGGCGCAGCGCGTGACCATAGCCATATCCGCCTGCTCGCGGGCGCAGCTGGTGATAGCGGACGAGCCCACGAACGGGCTGAGCGAGGGCGATAAGACCGGCTTTGTGGACCTGGTGTCCTCCCTGTTCCCGCGCTCGGCCAGGCTGCTGATAACGCACGACATGGAGGTGGCCGCCCTGGGCGACGAGATGCTCGTGCTCTGCGGCGGACGGATGATGGAGCGCGGGAGGGCCGGGGAGCTGCTCTCGCACCCGAGGGCCCCGTATACGCGCGCGCTGCTCGCCGCGCTGGTGCGCAACGGCATGGAGGAGACGCCGGTGCTGCGCCGCGGAGGGGCGGAGTGCCCCTTCTACCGGCGCTGCCGCCACGGGGACGCCTGCCGGGGGGACATGCCGCGCAGGAGCGAGCACGGCAGGGAATGGTGGTGCGGCGGGGAGCTATGATAAGGGCTGAGGGACTCTGTAAGACGCTGGCCGGCAGGGCCGTGCTCCACGGGGCGTCGCTGGAGATACCGGACGGGAGCACCGTCGGCCTCTACGGCCGCAGCGGCATAGGCAAGACCACAATCGCCCGGCTGCTCTGCGGGCTGCTGCTGCCGGACGCGGGGGAGATACGCGTGGACGGCGAGCTGCTGAGCTGCCGCCGGGGCTACGACAGGAGCCTGGGGCTGGGCATACAGATGGTGTACCAGCAGCCGCACGCCTCGCTGGACCCGGTGCAGAAGCTGGGGCGAGGCTTTGACGAGCTCATGAGATACCACGCCGGGGGACGCCTGCCCCCGGGGCACGGGGAGGCGCTGCACGCCCTGCTGGAACAGGTGGGGCTCGACGGGGAGATACTCAACCACCTGCCGAGGCAAATCTCCGGCGGGGAGGCGCAGCGCGTGGCCATAGCGCGCTGCCTGCTGCTGCGCCCGCGGCTGCTCATACTCGACGAGGCGACCTCCATGCTGGACGTGTCCACCCAGGCCAATGTCCTGGGCCTGGTGAGGAGGGCCATGGGCGAGGCGGGGGGCTCCATACTGCTAATCAGCCACGACCGGGCGCTGGTGGAGCGCCTGTGCGGGCGCATATACCTGTTCGACGAGGACGGGGGACTGAGAGAGAGGAGAGACACATGAGGAGACTGTTTTCGCTGCTGCTGTCGGCGGCGCTGCTGGCGGCCCTGGCCGCCTGCGGGGCCGAGCCGGCGCCGCCGGCCGCCTCCGAGGCCCCGGAGGGGGCGGACGGGGCGGGGGAGTACGCCATTGAGAGGCTGGTCATAGGCACCACGGCGGCCATAGAGAGCGCCGTGAGGGACGAGTACTACTATGACATGCTCGCCAGCGGGACGTCCGAGCCGCCGCTGGTGTATCAGGACACGCAGGGGGAATACCACCCGCTGCTCGCCTCCTATGAGACGGAGGACGCGGCCACCTGGACCTACACCGTGCTCGAGGGCATGACCTGGTCGGACGGGGTGGAGGTGACCGCGGAGGACATACTCTACACCCTGCAGTATGAGGACGGGAACGGCGCTGCCAACTTCGTCTCCCAGACCGACGAGGAGGGGGAGGTGACGGAGGCCAAGTACTCCGGCTACTCCATCTCCGCAGACGGCAGGAGCATCTCGCTCACCCTCAAGAGCCCCAATGTGCGCGAGCTGAGCAACATGACCTCCTTCAGGGTGATGCCCCGGCACGTCTATGAGGGCAAGAGCGAGATAACGGAGGCCGAAGGGCGGGTGAGCTGCGGGCCATACGTGCTCGAGAGCTTCAACCGGGAGGCCGGGACGCTCACCTTCACCGTCAACCCCTATTATCCGGACACGCCGAATGTGGGGACCATAGTCTACCAGCTCTTCGGCAATGAGGACACCATGTACATGGCCCTGCAGAGCGGGGACATAGACCTGGTGTGGAACTACTCCGCCGGCGTGCCCGCGGCCTATCAGGATGTGCTGGCCGCCGATGAGGGCATAGAGCTGGTGGACGTGCCCGCCAGCAACGTGCCGGCCGTGCTGGGCTTCAACAACGCGAGGGGGCCCTTCGCGGATGAGGAGCTGCGCCTGGCCGTCTCCTGCGCGCTGGACTACGGGGCCTTCGGCACCTATTTCGGCAGCGCCTGGGCAGAGATACCCAACAGGGGCTTCGTGCCGCCCACCACTGTGGGCTACACCGACAC
The DNA here is from genome assembly GCA_944385765.1 of uncultured Oscillospiraceae bacterium. Lineage (GTDB taxonomy): Bacteria > Bacillota > Clostridia > Oscillospirales > Oscillospiraceae > Scatomorpha. Next base: position 3,175 of record CALWYL010000037.1, on the reverse strand, counting down.
GGAGCAGCTGGGGACGGACCTGGAGGCCGCCGCCGGCCACATGGCCGCGGCCGGGTACGCGGAGAAGAACGGCGAGGGCTTCTATGTGGACGCGGAGGGGAAGGAGGCCGCCTTCACGCTCACTTTCAACTCCTCCCGCGAGAACCACGTCGGCTGCGCCGAGCTGGTGAAGACCCAGCTGGAGAGCTTCGGCATACGCGTGGAGCTGGACGGGGTGGACTCCGACACCTACAACGCAAAGACCAGCAACCGCTTCTCCGAGAACAACGTGACCATGGAGGCGGCAATCTACGGCTACACCTCCGCCGGCATGGGCATGATGAACGGCCTGGGCACCATCTACGTGGACGGCAGCCACGCCGTACAGGGTGGCTGCCAGGTGTTCGACGCCGCTTTCCAGGAGCTGCTGGGCGAGCTGGCCGCCGCCGCGGACACGGAGGAGTACTACGCCGCGGCGGGCGAAGTGCAGCGCTACTACGCCGAGCACTGCCCGCTCATAGCCCTCTACTGGGACAACATGCTGCTGGCGCACTCCGCGCGGCTGCAGAACGTCACCGTGGACGCGGTTTTTGGGCTGAACAACATTGTAAACTGGTTTACCGTGACCGAGAGCTGAGAGAGGGGGGCGGGGAGTGAAGAAATACACCAGGAGCATGGGCACGGCGCTGGCCTGCTTCCTCGTGGTCATCGCGCTGAACTTCTTCCTCCCCCGCATGCTGCCGGGCAACCCCATCGCCTATCTCACGGGCTTCGCCGAGGAGGACATGACGCCGAGGCAGTACGAGTACTACCGCTCCGCGCTGCACCTGGACGAGAGCCTGCCGGCGCAGTTCATGTACTACCTCCAGTCGCTGCTGGACGGCTCCCTGGGCTACTCGTACAAGAAGGAGGCCGTGGTCTCGGAGCTCATATTCGACCGCCTGGGCAACACGCTGCAGATAACCCTGCCGGCCGTGCTGCTCTCCGCCGCGCTGGGGCTGGTCTGGGGGCTCAGCTGCGGCTTCCACAAGAACGGCCTGGCCGACCGGGCCTCCACCTCGCTGCTCATAGTGCTCAACGCCCTGCCGACCTTCCTCATAGCTCTGGTGCTGGTGATAGTGTTCGGCTTCAAGGCGCGCTGGCTGCCCTATGCCGGGCTGAACAGCGCCGGGGTGCCGGCGGGAGGGGCGGAGTATGTCCTGGACCGGCTGAGGCATCTGGTGCTGCCGGTGGCCTCGCTGGCGCTGGCCGCGCTGCCCTCTCGCTACCTGATGATGCGCAACATGGCCGCGCAGGCGGCGGATGAGAAGTACGTGCTCTATGCGCGCGCGCGGGGGCTCCCGCCCGGGCTCATAGAGCGGGGATACATACTGCGCAACATCGCCCAGCCCTTCGTGACCATGGCGGGCATGAGCGTGAGCACCTGCGTGGGGGGCTCGCTGGTGATAGAGAACGTGTTCTCCATAAACGGCATGGGCACGCTGCTCTCCGACGCCGTATACACCCTGGACTACCCCCTGATGCAGGGCATACTGTTTGTGACGACGCTTATCATGGTGATATCGATAGTCGCCGCCGACATCATATGCGTACTTATAGACCCCCGGGTCAGATGGGGGGAGAGGGTGTGAACAGAGGGAGATACCTGCCGCTGGCGGCGGGGCTGGCGCTGCTCTCGCTCTTTGCGCTGGCCGCGCTCGCGCCGGGGCTCTTCACCGGCTACGGGCAGAAGGAGATGTTCCAGGCCTGGCTGGCCCCCTCGCAGGAGCACTGGCTGGGCACCAATTCGCTGGGGTACGACATATTCACGGAGCTGGTCTACGGCACGAGGGAGACGCTGCTCATAGGGGTGAGCAGCAGCGTGCTGACCATGCTGCTGGGGGCCGCGGCGGGCGTGCTGTCCACCGTCAGGGGCGTCTGGGGCTGGCTCTCCAACGCGCTGATAAACGTGTTCGCCCTGCTGCCCAGGCTGGTGACGCTGATAGTCCTGGCGGGGTTCCTGGGCAGTTCGGCGCTGAACCTGATAGTGCTGATATCCGCCTTCAGCTGGGTGGGCACGGCGCGCGACGTGCGCGCGAGGGTGATACACCTCAACTCGATGCCCTTCATTGAAAACTGCGTCATACAGGGCTACAGCCGCGCGCACATCGCCGCGCACCACATACTGCCGAACCTGTACGACCTGCTGCTCTCGCGCTTCCTGCTGGGGGTGAACAGCTGCATCATGATGGAGTCCACGCTCAGTTTCCTGGGCTTCGGGGACCTCTATCACCCCACATGGGGCAGCATGATAAACTTCGCCTACAACCGCGGCGCGTTCATACGCCAGGCGTACAACTACCTGCTGACGCCAGGTGTGTGCATAATGCTGCTGTCGCTGTCGTTCTATCTCATAAGCCTGTACTTCGAGCGCAGGCGGGACACCATAGAGGAGGTTTGAAGGGATGCAGAGGGAATACAGAGAGCTCTGGGAGAAGTGCGTGGCCTTTCACGGGCACGCCTGCGGCGGGCTGGCGGTGGGCTTCCGGGCGGCCCTCTACGCCATGGAGCTGCTGGGGCTCGACGGCCGGGCGGAGGACGAGGAGATAGTCTGCGTGGCGGAGAACGACGCCTGCGGGGTGGACGCCGTGCAGGCCCTGCTGGGCTGCACGGTGGGCAAGGGCAACCTCGTCTTCGACATGCAGGGTAAGCAGGCTTTCAGCTTTTTCCGCCGGGGCGGCGGGGAGGGCGTGCGGCTGGTGCTGCGCCGTACGCCGGGCATGAGCTCCGACGAGCGCCGGGAGTGGCTGATGGAGGGGGACTACCACGAGATGTTCGACGTGAAGGCCCCGCAGTGCGCCCTGCCGGAGCGGGCCAGAATCTTCAGGACCTACGTCTGCTCCGTCTGCGGCGAGCCGGTGGCGGAGAGCCACGTGCGGCTGCAGCAGGGCGAGACCGTCTGCTGCCGCTGCCACAGTGAATATTCGAGGGGACTGTGATTGGGGCGAGCCGCCCGCGCCGGCACACGGCGCGGGCGGCCCTTTTTGAACACCGGGGGGCGTAGGCGGCAAAATGCGGGGACTCCACCGCCTCTCGGTTGCCACCTGAGGCCATTGGGGGTAAAATGGGGTGAGGTGAGAGGCGTGTACGAGCTGGACAAGGGGAAATTCGGGCGCTTTGTGGCCGGGAGGCGGCATGAGCTGGGGCTGACCCAGCG
>CALWYL010000036.1 GCA_944385765.1 uncultured Oscillospiraceae bacterium | reverse complement strand
CTCTCTGCAAACCTCTTTCAGATCTTTCAATTCACTCACCTCTGATGATCCACCCCAAACGTCACCACCACTTGATGTCGTTCGTTATCTCTTCCCTGATCTTGACAAACTCCGGGTCGGCTATGTTGCGCGGATGGGGAAGGTCGATAATGCGCTCTTTCTTTATGGTCGTGGGCTTGGGAGACATTATCAGGCAGCGCTGAGCCAGATAGACGGCCTCTTCGATGTTGTGCGTTATGAAGATGACCGTGCTGCCCGTCTCACGCCAGAGGCGCAGGACCTCGTCCTCGAGGTAGTAGCGCAGCTTGATATCCATCTGCCCATAGGGCTCGTCCATCAGCAGCAGGTCGGGGTACACCGCGAAGCTGCGGCCGATGACAACCCTCTGCTCGGCGCTGACCGAGAGCTCGCGCGGATAGGCGTTCCTCAGGGCGGACATGCCCATGAGGTCGAGTATTCTCTCCGTGCGCTCCTCGATGACGTCCTTGGGGTACTTCTTGATCTTGAGATTGAACTGGATGTTCTCCTCGACCGTGAGCCAGGGGAAGGCCGAGGGCTCCTGGAAAATGAAGCTCAGATTGTGCTTCTTGGGATCGGCGGGCTCCCCGTCGATGTATATCGTGCCGCTGGTCGGCTCGAGGAGCTTGACCAGCAGGTTCAGGAAGGTCGTCTTTCCGCAGCCGGTCGGGCCGACGATACAGACGAATTCGCCCTTCATTATGTCAAAGGACGCGTTGTCGAGCACCAGCAGATCCCCAAATTTCTTCGTCAGGTTCCTGACGGATACTTTTACTTCGCCTTGCACACTATACCTCCCTACCTCATGTGAGCGCGAGGTCCATCTTGTCGGCAATGACATTCCTAAACTCCAGGAATTCCTGCGACAGGTTGTTCCTCGGGCGCGCCATGTTCGGCACGAATTCGTTCACGACCACAGAGGGCTTGTTGCCCAGCAGGACTATGCGGTCGCCCAGCGTGACCGCCTCCTCTATGTTGTTCGTGACGAAGACGACCGTCGTCATCTTGCTCTGCCAGATCTTCAGTATCTCATCCTGCATCTGATACCTCGTCTGGGCGTCCAATGCGCCGAAGGGCTCGTCCATGAGCATGATGTCCGCATTGGTGGCATAGGCGCGGGCGATACCCACACGCTGCTTCATGCCGCCGGAGAGGGCTGCGGGATAGGCGTTTTCAAAGCCCTCGAGCCCCACCAGCTTGATAAGGGCCTTGGCCTCCTCGCGGCGTTTCGCCTTGTCCACGCCGTGGAACTTCGGGCAGGCCTCGACATTCTGTATGACCGTCTTCCAGGGGAAGAGGGCATACCTCTGGAACACCATGCCGACCTCTCCCTTGGCCGGAGTGCCGCCGGAGAACTCGATCGTGCCCTCGTCGGGGGTGTCGAGTCCCAGTATGAGGTTCAGCAGCACGGTCTTGCCACACTGGCCGGGGCCCAGGATGACCAGGAACTCATTGGTGTACACGTCCAGAGAGAGCCCGTTGAGCACCTGCAGGGTGTTGTGCTTCTTGTCGGTGAAGCTCTTTTTCAGGTTGCGTATCTTGATTCTTACTTCCCTATTGTCAGCCATGGGCACAGGACCTCCTCAAGTTTGTTGAGAATGAAGGTGATCGTCGCGCTGACAGCGGCGATGACGACCATGCTCACCATCACGAGCGCGGTATCCGAATTCTCCATGCCACGGTTGATAAGGAAACCGACGCCGGCGCGGGAGACTATCATCTCGGCGGCGACCACGCACATCCACGCGATGCTCATCGCGGTCTTCAGTCCGGCGATGATCGAGGGGATGCAGTCCGGCAGCGCCACCTGGAACAGCAGCTGGCGCTCGTTGGCGCCGAGCACTATGCCGGCGTTGAGCACCAGGGGGTCCACCATGAGCACAGCGGAATAGGTGTTGAAAACTATCGGCGTGAAGGCGCCGATGAAGACGATTATCATCTTGGGCAGCTCTCCGATGCCGAAGAGCAGCACGATGATGGGTATCCACGCTATGGGCGGGATGGGGCGCAGGAGGTTATAGAGCGGGTAGAAGATCTTGCGGAAGGTCTTGAACCAGCCCAGCAGCACGCCAAAGAGGACGCCGAGCACCGCGGCGGCGAGGAACGCGCCGAAGACGCGCCTCAGGCTGACGAGTATGTGCTCCCAGAGCGGCACGTTGGCGATGGGCTCCTTCAACACTTCAAAAAAGCGCACCACGACATCCGCCGGAGTGGGGATTATGCTGTCCGGAGAGGCGGTGAGCACATACCATCCCCCAAAGAAAAGGACGAGGGCAAGTATCGACAGCAGCCAGTAGGGTGTGAACTTCTTGGCCGTTTTTTCTTTCTTTTTCATCTTGTCTTCACCATCCAGGGAGCAACTTTGTCCTCTACGAGGGACAGCAGACCGCTCATTATCGCACCGGACACGCCTATCATCAGCATGCCGACGATTATGATGTCACAGCGGGAGAGCGTGCGGCCGTTCTGTATCATATAGCCCAGGCCGACGGAGGCCGAGACCAGCTCGGCGGCAACCAGGGTCATCCAGGCGGAGCTGAGGGCGTTCTTGACGCCGGTGAACACCATGGGGACGGCTGAAGGCACGCAGACCTCCAGGAATATCTGCTTCTTTGATGCGCCGGCGGTCTTAGCCACGTTTATCAGCACGGGGTTCGTCCGCTTTACGCCGGCGTAGGAGTTGAGCAGCGCAGGTACCAGCGCCGCCAGGAATATGATAGCCACCTTGGAGCCGTTGCCGATGCCGAAGAGCAGCAGCATCACGGGGATCCACGCTATGGGCGGGATGGGGCGGATGATCTCAAATATGGGGGTGACGAAACTGTCGATCGGCTTGAAGTAACCCATGAGGAGCCCCAGGGGGATGCCGATCACACACGCCAAAACAAACCCCATGACGGTCAATTTCAAACTGGCCCAGAAGTGTTCCATCAGGACCGCGCCGTCGGGGTTCGTGTTAGTCAACTTGTCTATAAAGGTGGTGACGACCTTGGTGGGCGGGGCGAGCTTGCGCTCGGAAATGATGCCTGCCTCAACCACGATCTGCCAGATTATCAGTAGTATCACTATTGCGGAGATGCTCAGCAGGAAGTCGCCGAGCTTTCTCAGCAGGTCTTTTTTGCCTATTCTCATTGGCACCCTCCGCTTAAATAAAATGGGGCTGGCACGCTTTGCCGGATATTCCATGCCAGCCCCAGCCGGCCGTCAGACCGGTCTCAATTTTTTAACTCAGCCTTCGGGATGGAGCTCGGCGTAAGCCTGCTTGATGAAGGAGGAGTCGACTATCGGGTTCTCGGCGATGTAGTCCAGATCAGCCTGCTCAACGCGGCCGGTGTCGAAGAGGAACTCGGCAACGCCCATCAGGATCTCGTCCATGTAGGTGGAGCCATCCTCGCCCTCGAAGTAGGCCAGGTTGTCGGCGTTGTTGGGGTGGACACGCATGGCGCAGGACTCATAGGCGTCGTCCTCGTCGATAGGAGTGCCGCACTCATCCTCCCAGGCGTCGAAGGTCTCGGCGTAGAGGTCGAGGTCGTTGCTGAGGATCTCCTGGGCCTCGAGGTAGACCTTGAGGAAGCGGAGCACCCAGTCGGGGTGGTTCTCGATCATGTCGGCGGAAGCGGTGACGCAGGTGGGCAGGATCTCATCGGTCATGTCGAGGGAAGCGACCTTTATGTAGCCCTCGTCCTCGGCGGTGTAGCGCTGGGGATCCCACAGGGCGCAGAGGTCACCCTCGCCGGCCTGGAAAGCGGCCAGGGCGTTGGCGGCGTCCATCTGCACGACCTCGACATCGGCCTCGGTCAGGCCCATGAGCGCGAGGCAGGCGTCGAGGCCATACTGCAGGGAGGTGCCGGTGTTGCAGAGGACGGTCTTGCCGCGCCAGGCCTCGGCGTCGCCGTACATCTCAGGGGCAGACTCTATCTGGCCCTGGCCGGCGGCCACGACGTCGCTGTCGGGGCGGGCGTAGACGGCGTTGGGAGCCATGTCGTCGTTGCCGTAGGCAATGACCTTGTAGCCGTAAGCCAGAGAGCCGGTGATGATGGGCATGCCGCCGTTGGAGCCGACATCCCACTCGCCAGCGGCAGCGGCCTCGTTCTGGGCGGCGCCGCCGGAGAAGTACTGGCTCTCGACGGTGATGTTGGCCTCTTCGAACATGCCGTTGATCATCGCGTAGTAGATGGGCACGGAGTGGCCGAAGGGCATCATGGCCACACGCAGGGTGATGGGCTCGTCGTCGGTGACGATGGTCCCGTCATCGGCGGCCTCGGGGGTCTCCTCGGCGCTCGGGGCGTCGCTCTCGGCAGCCGGAGCATTGGACTCTTCGCTCGGCTCCTCAGCCTGATTGCCGCAGGCGGCCAGGCCCAGAGCCAGCATAAGTACCAGCAGCAGGGAAATGATTTTTCTCATTACTTTTGTCCTCCTTGATTTTTATGGCATTAAGCGGTTTCCCGCTTACTCCACCGGCGCAAATATCCGGCGCTCAGCCGGATACCGCCTCCTTCCTCCGAAGGGGGCGTGAATTTCTTTTCCCCCCGCCGATTGACAAACGGGGGTTTTGCGTATAGACTACATAGCGCACGCAACATGTTCATAAACACGAAAAAGCAGAGGAAAAAATTCGGTAACATATCCAAATTTGCCGCTGCGAAAAAGCACAGAAGGGGCCGAAACAAAATGTCGGGAAAAGGTAACATATCCAATCAATCCACGGAGAATGCGTTCGCAATTCTGGAATATATCATCGGTCAGCCCGAGCCTCTCAAGCTCACTGATATTGCCAAAAGCCTCGACATGAACGCCAGCACCGTCTCCCGCTACATCACCGCGCTGCACGCCTGCGGCTACGTGGAGCAGGACGCCAAGACCGGCCGCTACAAGGCCACGACCAAGATATGCGAGCTGGCCAACCGCTTCATGAGCCACTTCGACGTGGCGCGCCTGGCGCACCCCTTCGTGCAGGAGATATCCGACTACTACGGGGAGACCTGCTGCTTCTCCGTGGAGCGCGACAACCAGGTGTTTTACATAGACATAGTCGTCAGCTCCAGCCGTACGCTGATGAACGTGCAGCGGATAGGCAACTCGGCGCCGCTGCACAGCACCGCTGCCGGAAAGCTGTTCCTCACGAACTACTCCCCCGCCCAGCTCGAGGCCCTCATGGAGAGGGACCCGCTCGTCCGCTTCACGGACACCACCATAGTCACCGCGGACGCCCTGCTGCGGGAGATTGACCGCATCCGGGCCGACGGCTATTCCACCGACGACGGGGAGAACGAGCCCGGGATAAAATGTATCGCCTACCCCATCTTCAACGCGAACGGCAAGGTGGTTGCCAGCATCAGTATCACCGGCCCGTCCTTCCGCCTCTCCAAGGAGATAACCCTGGAGAAGCAGCGCCATCTGGCGGACACCGCGCGGGCCATGTCTGTCAAGCTGCAGAGGCTGGGTAATTTTAATATTTAAAATTGAATTTTAAATATTTACACTAAAAGTATATATAATCTCCGAATTATTGCAAGCGTTTTTTTGAAATCGTCATTTTTTCAACGATACTCACAATTTCCCCAATATCATTTTGTGAATATTATCAAGGGATTTTGTGGATTTTTATGGAAACGGCACCCAGTGCAGCGCAATTTTCTCTCCACTCCACTATTATAAGCTGTGAGCTGCGCGAAATATGGGGGTCGGGGGCGCCTTCCATCGGCCGCCCCCGGCCCTCCTGAATTTTTTCCGCCCGGCGACGGCGGCCGCGCGGGGAACTATTTCCACCCATTTGCGTCTATCTCATATCTGAATACGAGGAGGCCCCGCCATGAAAAAGCCGCTCGCCCTGCTGCTCGCGCTCTCCCTGCTGTTCCCGCTCGCCGCCTGCTCCTCCGGAGAGGAGCCCGCCGTCTCGCCCACCGCCCCGGGCGGGGCGCAGGAGGGAGCGGCGCCCTCCGCCTCCCCCGAGCCCCAGGGCTGGGACGGCCTGGGCCGGCCCTACCGCCGGAGCGCCCTGCCCGCCTACGGGGACTCCACCGTCAGCCTCTTCGCCTGGGGCGAGGGCTACTGCCAGGCCGTGATGTACTTTGCCGAGGACGGCCGGAGCATGTACGAGCTGGTGGAAAACGGCGAGGACGTGCTGTACTCCCCCGGGGCCGGGGTCAGCGTGGCCGCCGCCGACGGCTGCGCGGAGGGCATCTGGCTGCTGGAGTACGAGGGCGCGGAGGGCGGCAGCGTGGGCCGCCTGCGGCTCATCGGCGCCTCCGGGGAGACGCTGCGGGACGTCCCGCTCGAGCCTCTCGGCCTGGCGGAGTCCTATTTCAGCTCCCTCCGCTGTTTTGAGGGCGGCATGTGTCTCCAGGGCGCCGGGGAGGCCGCCGTGCTCGACGGCGGCGGGGCCCTGGTCTCCCGCGTGTCCTTCGACGACCCCGGCGCCTACGTCGTCTCCGGCGGCGACGGCGGGCTCTACGCCGTGGCCTCCACCTATTCCGGCGCGGAGGTCAGCCGCTTTTCCGGCGGGAATTTCGAGCACGCGCTGACCCTGGAGACGCCCGGCGTGCGCGTGTTCGGCGGCAACGGCGAGTTCCCCCTCATCTGCGCGCTCGACGACGGGCTCTACGGCCTGGACAGCGCCGGCTGGACCACGCCTCTGTTGCTCTGGGAGGAGTGCCGCCTCAGCGTCACGGGCCTGCGCAGCCTGGTGCCCCTCTCCGGAGACCGCCTCCTGCTGCTGGACGCCTCCGGCCCCGCTCTGCTGGAGCCCGCCTCCCCCGGTGAGCTGAGCGGGCGGGTGACCCTCACCATCGCCTCCCTCAGCGGCGGCCTCTACGGCCTGGACCAGCGCTTCAACGACAGCGGCTCCGGCTATTACCTGCAGGTGCTCGACTACAGCGACGGCGGCCGGCTGTCGCCGGAAGACGCGCTCACCCGCCTGGCCGCCGACATCGCCGCCGGCAGCGCGCCGGACATGTTCCTCCTGGAGGGCATACCGGTGAACAGCTGGATCCGCCGCGGCCACCTGGCCGACCTCGCGCCGCTGCTGGAGTCCGGCGCCGGCGGCCTCTCCCTGGACGACATCGCAGTGGCCTCCCAGCTCACGGTGGACGGCGGGCTCTACTTCCTGGGCGACAGCTTCGGCATAAACAGCTGCGCCGGGCTCCGCTCCAACTTCGGCGACGCCCTGGGCTGGACGCCGCAGGAGTACCTGGAGGCCGAGGCCTCCCTGCCCTCCGGCTCCATCATGATGTACAACATGACCCGGCCCCTCTTCTTCGAGCTGGTCTGCTCGCGCTACATGCAGCGGGCCATAGACTGGGCGGGCGGCGTCTGCGACTTCGACAACGAGGAGTTCATCTCCCTCCTGGAGTGCGCATGCTCCATCCGGGAGACCCCCGAATCCCAGATGACAGGCGTCTATATGTCCCCCTCCCAGGCCCTGCGCGAGGGCCTGGAGTACGCCGTCACGCTCTGGATAGGCAACGTATCCCGCATAGACGAGTTCGAGCGGGAGGTGGGCGAGCGCATCAGCCTGGTGGGCATGCCCACGCCGGACGGCAGCTGCGGCTCGCAGCTGCAGCTCAGCCGCCCCGTGGGCGTCTACGCCGGCAGCCCCCACCCGGAGGGCTGTCTGGAGTTCCTCCGCTTCCTGCTCATGAGCTACGACATGGACTACGGCGAGGGCTCCAACAGCGCCATGCCCGTCTACCGCCCCTACCTGGACGCGCAGATAGAGCGCGCCATCGCCTCCACCGGCGAGAGCGGCGCGCCCCGGCTCACGCCGGAGGGCGCGGAGCGCCTCGAGGAGCTGCTCGCCGCCGTGGACTGCACCACGCTCTGCGACTCTGCCGCGCTCTCCATAATAGAGGAGGAGGCCGCCGCCTGCTTTGCCGGCGCGCGGAGCGCGGAGGAGGCCGCCCGCATCATCCAGGACCGCCTCTCCACCTACGTGGCCGAGCAGAGCTGAACACGTGGAAAAGCCCGCCGCCGGGCCTTGAAAACTCCGGCGGCGGGTGTTAAATGCCGTAAAATGCAGGGAGGGACGCCCATGAACACTGGTTCCAGCCTCTTTCAGGAGGTCCCGCTGGGGGCCATATCCGACCTCTTCTCCGCGGCGCTGCCGCGCATGGGCCCGGTGCGGGAGGCCGAGCTGATGTCCGGCGGCATGTTCAACACCACCTATCTCGTCACCTGTGACGGCGCCCGCTGCGTGCTGCGCCTGGGTCCCGTGCACCGCGAGCGCGTGCTCGGCTTCGAGCTGGACCTCATGCGCGCGGAGGAGCACGTCTACTCCCTCTGCCGCGGCCTGGGCCTGCCCTGCTCCACCGTCCTCGCGTGCGACTGCTCCCGCTCCCTCATCGGCCGCGACTTCATGGTCGTCGAGTACATCCCCTCCGTGGCGATGTGCGACGCCGGGCTGGACCAGCCCCGCCGGCACGAGCTCTATCTGCAGCTGGGGCGCTATCTCCGCCGCCTCCACTCCGTGGAGGGGGAGGGCTTCGGCTTCGTCTCCCGCATGCTGGCTGATCGGAGCTTCGCGCGCTGGAGCGAGGCCCTCTGCTTTGAGATAGGGGATTTCACCTCCCGTCTGGAGCGCTGGGGCGGCCTCAGCCCCCGGGAGGCCGAGTCCGTCCGCGCCGCTTACCGCGGCCACGCTGCGCTGTTCGACGAGATAACCGTCCCCCGGCTGCTGCACACGGACATCTGGGAGGGCAACGTGCTGCTGGACCGGGAGACCGGGGAGATTCTCGCCGTCATAGACGGCGACCGCGCCATGTTCGGCGACCCGGACTTCGAGTTCGCCAGTCCCTGGGGCTCCGTGCCCCCTCTGCGGGAGGGCTATGGCCTCCCCTGGCCGCCTGATGCGCGCCGCGAGCGGCGCATGCGCCTCTACCTGGCCTTCTATCTGGCGCTGGAGGCCTATGTGGGCCTCGCCGAGTACAACAACCCCCAGCTCTACCGCGACCGCAAGCGCCAGCTCATGGAGGTCATCGCCTCTCTGGACCGGCGCGCCGGCTCCTGACAGGCCCGCGCCCAAGCGGACAGGGCCGCCGTAAACCGGCGGCCCTGCCCTTTTTTAATTACTTAATTACGGTGTGTTCACTATCCCCAGGAACAGCACCGCGCCGGTGTTGGAGGTTATCGCGAAGAGAAACGGCCGGTCGAGCACGAAGTCCACCTCATCGTCCGGGGGCATGGCCGCCCCGGCCGCCGGTATGACGGTCAGCGCGGCGGCCGTGCAGCCCTCCTCGTCCACCGTCACCCTCGCCGAGTGCTTCACCGCGCTGACAAACAGCGCCTCCTCCGTCAGCGGTGAGAAGTCCGCCGAGCGGATGTCGAACACGTCCTCCACGCCCAGCGCCCTCAGCCCCTCCGCCAGGTCCATGGTGGACTCCACATCGAAGCGGGGCACGGCCATGTTCACTATGAGGTACTTGCTGTCCGGCCAGCCCCAGCCCTGTTCCACGAAATCCGCGGCCGCGCCGCTCTCCACCAGTTCCTCCGCGCTCACGCCCTCGTCCGGCAGCAGCAGCCACATCTCGGCCCCGTTTTCAAATCCCAGGCCCACCGCGGCGAAGTCCTCGCCCCAGAAGTAGTTGCGCGCGCTGCTCTTGTGCATGAACTGCGCCTCCACGTCGCCCCCCGGCGAGTGGAACATCCCCGGCTCCGTGGCCGATTCTTTGAACTCGCCCGTCCACTTGCCGCTGAAATAGAGCGTGTTCACCAGCGCTATCACCGTCTCCGGCGAGAGCTGTATCTCCCTGGCCTGTTTGCTGAGCAGCCCGCCCGTCTGGGCGTCTATCCAGTCCGCCAGCGCGCCGTCCAGCTCCGGCGAGCCCATCTCCCCCCGGTAGGAGGAGGCGTAGTAGCTCTCCGCCAGCGTCTCCAGCGGCCCGCCGTTCAGCTCATGCCCGGCGTCTATCCACACGGAGGAGGCGGGTATGGTGGTCAGCATCCCGTCGTCGCTGTACACGCCCTCCCAGAGCGCGTTGGCGCCGGTGCGCAGCTCCTCCAGGCTCTCGGCCCCCAGCGCGCCGAGCAGCTGATTCCGGCTCTCGCCGTCCGTCAGCTCCGCCAGCATGGCCAGGGCCATGTAGGCGCTCAGCGGCGAGTAGACGGCGTTCTCCCCGCCCGTGTCCGTCAAAAACCGCGCGGCGCTCCCGGCCACGAAGTCATCATAGCCCTCCGGCATCAGCTCAACGCCCCGCTGCCGCCTGCCGCGGCTGTCCTCCCGCCAGGCGTTCCAGTCCTCGTTGAACTGCTCCCAGGCGGCCTCGCTCTGGGACCGCGGCTCCTGCGGATACGCCGCCGCCCGGGGGTACTCCGCCTCGTATATGGCCAGGGCCGCGCTGTTCCCGGCCGGCCAGAGCACGGCCGTCAGCGCGACGGTCACCGCCAGCGCCGCCGCCACCGCCGCGTACCAGCGCGCCCTCGGCCGCCTCCGCTCTCCGCCGGCGGCACGCTCTTTCAGCCCCTCCGGGGCCCTTATGTCGTCGTTGGCCCGCTTATATTCGTCCATCACGCTTCCTCCTCGCTGAGTTCAAGGCGCAGCAGCTCCCGTGCGCGGGAGAGCCGGCTCTTCACCGTCCCCTCCGGGCAGCCCAGCAGCTGTGCCGTCTCCTTCACGCTGTAGCCCTCGCAGTAGTGCAGATGCGCGGTCACGCGCAGCTTCTCCGGCAGGGCGAGCACGGCGGCGTAGGCCTCGCGGTACTCGTCGCGCACGCCCACGCCCTCCGCCGTCTCCAGCGGCAGGGCGCGCTTGCGCCAGGGCGAGGCGTGCAGGCTCTTCGCCCGGTTCACCGTGCAGCGTATCAGCCAGGCCCGCCGGTGCCCGTCGTCCGTCAGCTCGCCCTCGTGGCGGAAATAGCGCAGGAACACCTCCTGAAAGACGTCCTCCGCGTCGTGCCTGTCCGCCGTGCGCACCAGCGCCAGCCGCCAGACCAGCTCCGCCCACTTCTCCACCTCGTCTCTCCGCCTGTCCCCGCTCATACCCCTCTCTCCTTTGTCCTGAAGCGCTTCATATATAACACCCCGCATCCCTCTCACAGGTTCGCCGGCATGAAAATTTTTTCTCCCCCGCGCCGCCCCTGTCAAATCTATCGCAAAATCCGCCGTGTTGTGTTATAATAACGATAAATTCCCCTCAGTCTGGAAGGTCGCCCATGAAGCTCAGCCTAAAACTGGAAGAAAAACAAATATTGAGCCAGCAGATGCGCCTTTCGATGCAGGTCCTGCAGATGACCTCCCCGGAGCTCGAGCAATATCTGTCCGAGCTCTCGCTGGAAAACCCGCTCCTGGAGGTCAGGCCGTCCCGATACCGCTCTGAAGTGGGCGAGTTCGCCCGCTTCCGCTCCCGCGCGCGGGAGCGCGACCCCGAGGACGACGAGCCCGCCTCCCCCGGCGATTACCTGGCCCCCGTGCACCGGCGGGAGACCCTGGCCGGCTCGCTGCGCGAGCAGTCCGCCGCGCTGTCCGCCCCGGAGGAGGTGCTGCGCGCCCTGGACTACCTGATTGACGAGCTCGACGAGCGCGGCTATCTCCCGCAGGACGCCCTGCCGGAGGGGGCGCCCCGCGCGGCCTGCCTCTCCGCGCTGGAGCTGCTGCAGTCCCTGGAACCCGCCGGGGTGGGCGCGCGCAGCCTCGGCGAGTGCCTGACCCTCCAGCTGCGCCGCGCCGGGGTGGAGGACCCCCTGCCCTACGAGATATGCGAGGGATATCTGGACCGCCTCGCCCGCGGCCAGTTCAACCACATCATGAGGGATTTGGGCGTCTCCCGCCAGAGGCTGGACGAGGCGCGCGAGCTGATAGCCTCCCTGGAGCCCCGCCCCTCCAACGGCTTTGACACCGACGCCGACATCCAGTATGTCTTCCCGGACGTGGAGATTTCCGTGGAGGACGGCCGTCTGTCCGTGGCCCTGGCCGAGCGCTATATGCCCCTCTGCGGCGTGGACGCCTACTACGCCTCCATGGCCTCCCGCGAGGGCTTGGACACGGAGACGAGGGCCTATTTTTCGGAAAAGCTCCGCCAGGCGCGCTGGGTCTCCGACTGCGTCACGCGCCGGCGCGACATGCTGCTCTCCTGCGCCCAGCTGATAGCGGAGACGCAGAGCGCCTTCTTCCTGGGCGAGAGCCCCTCCCTGGTCCCCCTCACCATGACGGAGGCCGCCAGGCGGCTGGGCGTGCATGTGTCCACAGTCTCCCGGGCGCTGCGGGGGAAGTACCTCTCCTGCCGCCAGGGGCTGTACCCCATGTCCCACTTCATGGCCCGCGAGGTGGTCTCCGGCGGCGGCACCGGCGGGGACTTGCTGGCCGCCATACGCGCCCTCATCGCCTCCGAGCCGCCGGACAAGCCCCTCAGCGACCAGCGCATAGCCGAGGAGCTCTCCCGCTCCGGCTGCGAGGTATCCCGCCGCACCGTGGCCAAATACCGCGAGCGGGCCATGATTCCGCCCGCGTCGGCCCGCCGCCGGGCCTGACCCAATATGCAGCGGGGCCCCGCGCCTTTTAGGCGCGTGGCCCCTTATTGTCCTCAGCCCACGCTGAAATACTGCATGGGGTCCACCGTGGCCCCGTTTATCCTCACCTCGAAGTGCAGGTGGGGCCCGGTCGACACGCCCGTCGAGCCCACGTAGCCTATGGTGTCGCCCTGGTTCACCGTCTGGCCGTAGCTGCAGTTGTAGGCGCTCATGTGGGCGTAGAGCGTCACCCGCCCGCCGCCGTGGTTTATCATCACGCAGTTGCCGTAGCCGCCGTTCCGCCCGCAGTAGGAGACAACGCCGCTGTCCGCGGCGATGATGGACGTCCCGCTGGGCGCGCCTATGTCCTGCCCGGAGTGGAAGCGCATGTCGCCGTATATCGGGTGCGTCCGGTAGCCGTAGGTGCGGGTGCCCGGGGTGTAGCCCGGCAGGGGCCAGATGTAGGTGCCCGTGCTCTGTATGTTCTTGGCGGCCTCCTGCCGCTCAAACTCGGCTATCAGCTGCTGGATATTGGCCTCCAGGGCCTGCTCCTCGGCCACCACCTGCAGATAGAGCTCGGTGTTGTGCTCTATCTCCTCCTCCAGCTCCACTATCAGCTGGCTGGCCTCCTCTATCCTCTTCTCCAGCTCCGCCTTCTCCAGCTCGTACTCCGCGTTCTTCTCCTCCAGCCGTCCCAGCACGTCCTGGTACTCGGCCTGTATCTCCTCGCTCTGCTCGCGGGCGGTGGAGTACTGGTCGTACATGCGCCTGTCGGCCTCCATCACCTCGCCTATCATGTCGAGGTTGCTGATGAGCTCCGCCAGGCTGGACGAGCCGAAGATGATGGCCAGATATGTATAGCTGCCGTTCTCCTCCATGGCCCTCACGTGGCGCTTATAGGCGGCCAGCTGCTCCGTCTCCGCCGAGGTGGCGGCCTCCACCTCCCGCCCCTTCTGGGCCACGAGCTGGGAGTACAGCGCGAGCTGCTCGTCCAGCAGCTCCAGCTCCTGACGGTAGAGCTCGTTTTGGGCGTCGAGGGCGTATTTCCGCTCCAGCAGCCCGGCGTGTTCGCCCTTGAGGGCGTCTATGTCCGACTGCATGCCCTCGCGCTCGGCCTTTATCTCGTCGCGCTCCGCCTCCAGGGCGTCTATCTGCGCCTGGGTCACCGCGCGCGCCTCCGTGGAGAGCGCCGGCATCAGCGGCATGGCGCAGGCCAGCGCCAGCAGCAGCGCCAGCGCCCGGCTCCTCAAGCTGCGCTTGTTCATAGTCATGGGGACCTCCATTGCTGTGGATTCGTTGACATAATAACGCATCTCTCCGCGGATTTCAAGCGAATTGGGAAAATCGTGGAGAAAACTCTGTATTTGGACGGCCCGCCCGGGCGGATGTTCCCCAACGGTCCTTGCCCGGCGGGCGAAAATGTGCTAAAATGCCCGGTATGGAAAAACTTGAACGCACAAAGAGAATAGCCGCCATACACGACATCTCCGGTTTCGGCAAGTGCTCGCTCACCGTGGCCCTGCCCGTCATCTCCGCCACGGGGGTGGAGTGCGCCTGCATCCCCACGGCGCTGCTGAGCACGCACACGGGCGAGTTCACCGGCTGGACGCGCCGCGACCTCACGGACCAGATGCTGCCCATCGCCCGCCACTGGCACTCGCTGGGGCTGCGTTTCGACGGCGTCTACTCCGGCTATCTGGCCTCCTGCGAGCAGGAGCGGGTGCTGGAGGAGGTCTACGGCCTGATAGCGGACGAGGACACGCTGATAGTCTGCGACCCCGCCATGGCCGACAACGGCAGCTACTACGCCGGCTTTGACGACGCCATGCGGGACACCTTCCGCCGCCTCTGCTCCCGCGCGGACGTGATAACGCCCAACATAACCGAGGCCGCTCTGCTCGCCGGGGAGGACTACCGCCCCGCGCCGCACGGGCGCGGATATATCGAGCGCATCTTCGAGGGCCTGGCGGCCCTGGGCCCGCGCGTCATCGCCGTCACCGGCGTGCACCCCGGCGGAGGGGAGATAGGCACGGTGGTGCTGGAGCGGGAGAGCGGCAGGCGCTATTCCGCCATGCGCCCGGAGCGCGGCGGCGTCTTCTACGGCACGGGCGACATCTTCGCCTCCGCCTTCGCCGCGCTGCTCACGCGCGGGGCCCCCGTCTCCGCCGCGCTGGAGGCCGCCAGCTCCCTGGTGGCGGACAGCATAGAGCGCACCTACCTCGACGGCACCCCCCGGCGCGACGGTGTGGCCTTTGAGCTCTCCCTCCCGGCCTACATGGCGCGGGTGAGGGAGGTCTTCGGCGAGCATGGCGCCTGAAAACAGCGTAAAAGGGCCCGGGAGCTCTCACGGCTCCCGGGCCCCTTCTTTTTCCCGCTCACTCGCCCAGCGCGGCGAGCACCTGGTTCCTGGACTGCACGCCCACGGCCTTGCCGGTGATTTTGCCGTCCTGGAAGTATATGAGCGTGGGTATGCTCATCACGCCGAAGCGCGCGGCCAGCGCGGGCTCCGCGTCCACATCCACCTTGCAGACCTTGGCCTTCCCGCCGAGGGCCATGTCCACCTCGTCGAGTATGGGCGCCTGCATGCGGCAGGGGCCGCACCAGGTGGCCCAGAAATCCACCACGCACTTGCCGCTGCCGGTGACCTCGTCGAAATCCTTGGCGCTGAGATGCTGTATAGCCATGTCAGTCTTCCTTTCTGAATTTGTTCTCTATATATTTTGACGCCGAGAGGGCCGCTGTATTCCCCTCGCCGGCGGCCTTGGCCACCTGATATGGCGCCCCGGCGCAGTCCCCCGCCGCGAACACGCCCGGGATGTTGGTGGACATGTCGTCGGCCGTCCTTATCGCGCCGCCGTCCGTCTCCAGCCCCGGGAGCAGCGCGTCCGGGGCCACGCCCGGCCGCAGGACGAACACGCAGTCCGCCGGATACTCCACTCCGTCCGCCAGCAGGGCGCTCACGCGCTCTGCGCCGCGTATCTCGTACTTTCTGGCCCGCTTGGCGTCGAAGTACTCCACCTCGCAGCCTATCTGCCGCAGGTATTCGGCCTCCTCCGGCGCGTCGGCCGCCAGGCCGACCACGGCCACCCGCCGCCCCCGGTAGAGCATGCCGTCGCAGGTGGCGCAGTAGCTCACGCCCCGGCCCAAAAACTCCGCCTCGCCGGGGAAGGGCTTTGCCCTGCTGAGCCCGCAGGCGATGATGACCGCCCGGCCCTCCACGAAGTCCGCCCCCACGGAGACGCCGAAGCTCTCCCCCATGGGCAGCACGCTCAGCGCGTGCCCGCGAACTATGCCGGCCCCCGAGGCCCTGGCGTGCTCCGTCAGCGCCGTGAGCAGCTCCGCCCCCGTCGCGTTGTGAAAGCCCGGGTAGTTGTCCACATGCTCCGCCTTCCAGAGCGCGGAGTCCTCCGGCGCGGAGGACACTATGAGCGCGCTCTTGCCCCGGTGCATTGCCGTGAGCGCCGCGGAGATGCCGGCGGGCCCGCCGCCTATAATCACTATGTCGGTCATTTCGGGCATCACTCCTTCAAGAGATTATATCGCGGGAATTAGTTGTTGTAAACAGAAAAAAATGCGTGTATAATTAGGGGACTCCATATCGACATATCACCGCAACCTATTATAAAGAGAGGCATGAGAGATGGACGAGAGCGCGAGAAACTTTATCGAGGCCTTCATAGCGGAGGACATCGCCCCCGGAGGGCGCTTTGATGGGCGGCAGGTGCACACCCGCTTCCCGCCCGAGCCCAACGGCTACCTGCACATCGGCCACTGCAAGGCGCTGGTCATCGACTTCGGCACCGCCGAGCGCTTCGGCGGCATCTGCAACCTGCGCATGGACGACACCAACCCCGCCAAGGAGGACACCGAGTACGTCGACGCGATAAAGGAGGACATCCACTGGCTGGGCTTCGACTGGGGCGACCGCTTCTTCTACGGCTCGGACTACTTCGAGCAGACCTACGAGTACGCCGAGGAGCTCATCAGGAAGGGCCTGGCCTACGTCTGCGAGCTGACGCCGGAGCAGTTCAAGGAGTACCGCGGCGACACCAGCACCCCCGCCCGCAGCCCCTGGCGCGACCGGCCCATTGAGGAGAGCCTCGACCTCTTCCGCCGCATGAGGGCGGGCGAGTTCCCGGACAACAAATACACCCTGCGCGCCCGCATCGACCTCGAGAGCGGCAACTTCAACATGCGCGACCCGGTCATCTACCGCATACGCCACTTTGAGCACCACCGCCTGGGGAACAAGTGGTGCATATACCCCATGTACGACTTCGCGCACCCCATCCAAGACGCGCTGGAGGGCATAACCCACTCGCTCTGCTCGCTGGAGTTTGAGGCGCACAGGCCCCTCTACGACTGGGTGGTGAACAACGTCTCCGTGCCCAATAAGCCGCGCCAGATTGAGTTCGCCCGCCTGGGCATCGACCACACGGTCATGAGCAAGCGCAAGCTGCGCCGCCTGGTCGAGGAGGGCTATGTCTCCGGCTGGGACGACCCGCGCATGCCCACCCTCTGCGGGCTGCGCCGCCGGGGCTACACTCCGGCGTCCATCCGCGAGTTCATCACCCGCGTGGGCGTGGCCAAGGTCAACTCCACCGCCGAGTACGCCCTGCTGGAGAGCTGCCTGCGCGACGACCTCAACCAGCACGCGCAGCGCGCCATGGCCGTGCTGCGCCCGCTCAAGCTGACCATAGTCAACTACCCCGAGGGCCAGAGCGAGATGATTGAGGTGGAGAACAACCCCAATGACCCCGCCGCCGGCACCCGCATGGTCAGCTTCTCCCGCCACCTCTACATCGAGCGCGAGGACTTCATGGAGCACCGCGAGCCCAAATACAAGCGCCTCTGCCCCGGCGAGGGCGGGGAGTGCGGCCTGGAGTGCCGCCTGAAGGGCGCCTATCTGGTGCGCTGCGCCGGCTTCGTCACGGACGAGAGCGGCGAGGTCACCGAGGTGCTCTGCGAGTACGACCCGGAGAGCCGCGGCGGCGACCCCGCCGACGGCCGCAAGGTCAAGGGCGCCACGCTCCACTGGGTGGACGCGGAGAACTGCTCCGAGGCCGAGGTGCGCGTCTACTCCGACCTCTTCACCGACCCCGACCCCGACGCCGCCGGCAAGGACTTCATCCAGTGCCTCAACCCCCGGAGCCTGGAGGTGCTCACCGGCTGCAAGGTGGAGCGCATGCTCGCCGACGAGTCGAGCGGCACCCACTTCCAGTTCCTGCGCGAGGGCTACTTCTGCCGCGACAGGGACTCCACCCCGGAACTCCCGGTGTTCAACCGCTCCGTGGAGCTCAAGGGCAGCTACAAGAAATAATCTCCATCCCCGGCGGCCCAGGCCGCCGGGGAATTTTCTGTCCCCCCTCTTGACATAGCGCATTATTTGTATTATAGTGTATAATACAAAGCATACACTGACGGGAGGTGGGATATGTGCTTTTGAGCCTGGACTTCTCCAGCAAGCTGCCAATCTACATGCAGATACGCAACCAGATAGTCCTGGGCATCGCCTCCGGCGAGCTGGCTCCGGGCGAGAAGCTGCCCACGATACGCGCGCTGGCCGAGCAGTCCGGCGTGAATATGATGACCGTCAGCAAGGCCTACGCCGCGCTCCGTCAGGAGGGCTACATCACGGCGGACCGCCGGGGCGGCACCGCCGTGGCCGGCTCCCCGGGGGCTGGGGAGCTCAGCGCCCGCTACCGCGGCGCGCTGCGCATCATAGCCGCCGAGGCCCGCCTGGCCGGCATGAGCGAGGACGAGTTCGCCGGGCTCTGCCGCGACTCATACAGGGGAGGTGCGGAAAATGGGTGAAACCGCGGTGATAGTAATCTGGTTTGTCGTCATGTTCCCCTGCCTCATTCTGGTGGCGGCGCTGCTCACCAATGAGGCAAAGCCGAAGAAGAACATCATCCTCGGCGTGACGCTGCCGCTCCTGGCGCAGTCGGACCCGCGCGTGGGCGATATTGTCCGCCGCTTCAAGCGGAACGTGTGGCTCTGCACGGGCGCCATGGCCCTCATCTTCGCGGCGCTGGCCTTTCTCGGCACGGGCCAGTTCATGATGTGGAGCCTCGCGCTGCTGATAGTGGCGGTGTTCACGCCGTACGCGTTCTACGCGCGCGCCAACCGCAAATTGGCCGCGCTCAAGAAGGCCGAGGGCTGGCACGTGCCCTACTCCGGCGGCGTCGTGGTGGACCTCAGGGCCGCGGCCGCGCCGATGAAGGCGCTGCGGCGCCGCGCCTTCCTGCCGCCCATGCTCATCGCCGCGGTGCCGCTCATATTGGCCCTCCTCTCCGACGACGAGGGCGTGCGCTGGGGCGGGGTCATAATGTTCGGCGTGACGGCCTTCGTCGGGCTGGTGTGCATGCTCATGTACCCGCTCATACTCCGCCAGCGCGGCGACGTCGCCAGCCCCGACAGCGACGTGAACGCCGCGCTCACCCGCGTGCGGCGCTACAACTACGGCAAGATGCTCCTCGCCACCAGCTACCTGACGGCGGTTTTCATGCTCGCCTACTGGCTGCTGCAGGAGAGCGCGCTCTGGACGCTGGTGCTGACGGTGGTGTACATGTTCGTGCTGACCGGCTTCTGCCTCGCCACTGAGTTCTCCGTCCGCCGCACCCAGGAGCGCCTCACCGCCGGCGAGAGCGGCTATGTCGACGAGGACGACCTGTGGCTCTGGGGCATGTTCTACAACAACCCCAACGACCGCCACCTCTTCATCAACGACCGCACCGGCTCCGGCATGGGCGTGAACGTGGGCCGTCCGGCGGGCAGGGTGTTCATGGCCCTCACCGCCGCTCTGATATTGGGCCTCGCCGTGGTCAGCATCGCCCTGGCCCTGGGCTTCAGCGCGCCCTTCGAGGCGCATATCGAATCCGGCACACTCTATTTCGAGCACGGCATGGAGAAGTACGAGATACCCCTGGAGGACATCACCTCCCTGGAGCTCATAGACGACCTGCCCAGCGCCCGCCGCATCGCCGGCACTGGCCTGCCGAACCTGGTGGAGGGCCGTTTCCGGGTGGAGGGCTACGAGAACACGCGGATAAGCCTCAATCCCGAAGAGCCGCCCTATATCGCCGTGCTCACCCCGGAGTTCTCCCGCATTTTCGCCCTCGGCACCCCGCAGGAGACGGAGGCATTCTACAACGAGCTGAAGGAGGCGCTGTCATGAACATAGGCGCAATCACCTGTTCTCTGCTGGGAGGGCTGTTTTTGCTGCTGTGGCTGCTTTTCGCCGCCCTCGGCGAGCGCGCCGCTCTCCTCATAAGCGGCTTCAACACCCTGCCGCCGGAAAAGCGCGCGCAGTATGACGTTTCGCGCATGTGCCGCGACCAGCGCAACGCCTTCCTGCTCTGGGCGGCGGTACTGGCCGCCGGGGCCGCGCTCTCGCTGCTAATCTCTCAGCTGTTCGCCGTGGCCGCTTTCGCGGTGTGGCTGGTGCTCTTTTTCAGAGACGTGCATCTGGACGCCGAAAAGGCGTTTGGGAAGTACAGGAGGTGACGGGAGGTGTCCGCCGTGAAAAAGCGCGGGGCCAATCCCAACGCGCGCGCCGCATTCGCCGTCATTCTTCTGCTCGTAATTGCCGCCTTCATACTGTTCGCGGTCTTCACCCCGCGCAAAGCGGAGATAGCGGACGGGAAGCTGCGATTTAAGCACCTGTTCACCAGCTTCGAGGTGCCGCTCGACGGCATAGCCTCCGCGGAGCTGCTGGAGACGCGCCCCTCTCTGCGCAAGGTGAGCGGCATCGGCGTCTTCTTCCTCTCCGAGGGCAAATACGACGTGGACGGCTACGGCCGCTGCACCGTCAGCCTCAACCAGAGCGAGCCCCCCTTCATAGCCGTCACGGCCGAAGGCGGAGAGACCTGCATCTTCAGCCTGAACGACCAGGAGGCCACGGAGGAGTTCTACGGCGAACTGGCGGCGGCCCTGGGGGATGACGGATAGTCGCCCCGTCACGCACAGTTCCACCCCATTTCTCTGCCGGATGGGCGCAGGGGAGGGCCCTGCGCGGGAAAAATCCACCCCATTTCTTT
>CALWYL010000035.1 GCA_944385765.1 uncultured Oscillospiraceae bacterium | reverse complement strand
CTGGTGCTGGGAATGCTGGGGTGAGCGATGGAAAACCCGACTTTTCATCTTGAGGGAGTTGTCAGAGAGCGGGACAGCCTGGCCGATTTCGAGGGTCCGCTGAGCCTGATACTGATGCTGCTCTCCAAGGACAAGATAGAGATACGCGACATACGCATATCCGAGATACTGGACCAGTATCTGGAGTACCTGGGGCGCATGGAGGAGCTGGACCTGGAGATAGCCAGCGAGTTCATACAGATGGCGTCATACCTGCTCTATATCAAGACCAGGATGCTGCTGACTCCGGAGCCGGAGGAGATATCGGAGCTAGAGCAGATGATGAGCTCGCTGGAGCAGCTGAAAAGCCGGGACACGCTGGAGTCCGTGCGCGCGGTGCTGCCGCAGCTCTCCGAGCGGGCGGAGGAGGGCCTCAGGCTGTTCACCCGGCCGCAGGAGCCGCTGCGGCGGGGCTCGAGGGAGTACGAATACCGGCACGAGGGGGCGGACCTGCTCTCCGCGCTGCTGGCGGTGTTCTCCCGGGCGGACGCCAGGCTGCCGGGGCCGCCGGCGCTGGAGAGCATCGCGCCCAGGCGCATAGTCTACGGCGTGAGGGACAAGAGCAGGGAGATAATCGCCCTCCTGGGCGGGGGGAACAGCACGCTGAGGGAGATATACGCCTCGGCGGGCAGCCGCTCGGAGCTGGTGGCGGCCTTCCTCTCTGTCTTGGAGCTGTGCTCAATGGGCAGTATAGTGTTGACAGACCGCGCCGACGGTGAGATAGAGGTCTCGTTCGCCGGCGGGGACGTGGAGAAGATAATCGAGGCCATCGAGGAGTGAGAATGACGGACGAGAAGCTCAAGCCGGCCGTTGAGGCCATATTGTTCGCCTCCGGCGAGCCGCTGCCGGCGGCCAGGCTGTCGCTCGCCCTGGGCGTGCCCGAGGAGGACATCTTTGACTGCGCCGCGGCGCTCGCGGAGGAATACGAGAGCGGAGAGCGGGGGATAAGGCTGCTGCGGCTGGGCGACAACCTGCAGCTGTGCTCCGCGCCGGAGTACGCGCGGGCGGCCGCCAAGGCCATAGAGCACCGCGCGCCGCCGCGCCTCACCCCGGGGGCGCTGGAGGCGCTGGCGATAGTGGCGTATTTCCAGCCGGTGACGCGGGCCTATGTGGAGCAGGTGAGGGGAGTGGACAGCTCCTACACCATGGCCTCCCTGGCGGACAAGGGGCTCATAGCCCGGGCGGGGCGCCTGGAGGCGCCCGGGCGGCCCACGCTGTACCGCACGACCGACGCCTTTTTGCGCGTAATGGGCGTGAGGACGCTGGAGGAGCTGCCGCCGCTGCCGGACATGTCCTCCACGGACGGATTGGAGAAGCTGCGCGCGGCCATAGACGAGCTGAAGGGCCGGGGCGAGCAGCTGGAGCTGGATATCGCGGACGGAGGTGGTGACGCTTGACCGTTGTGCTCTGGATACTGCTGGCGCTGCTGGCGCTGGTCGTGTTTGTGCTGGCCGTGCCCTTTGGGGCGCATGTGGCCTATATCGGCGGCGAGCTGGCGGTGGACGCGCGGGTGATGGGCATAAATATAGGCGTCATCCCGCGCAAGGAGAGCGGAAAGCCGCCCAAAGAGAAGAAAAAGCGCGCGGACAAGCCGAAAAAAGAGAAAAAGGCGAAAAAAGAGACCGCCGGACAGCCCTCTGAGAAGAAAAAGGGCCTGCCCCTGGGCCTGACCAGGGCGCAGATACCGGAGCTGCTGAAGCTCGCCATCTCCACGCTCGACCGCTTCCGGCGCAAGTTCACGGTGAACCGCCTGATGATACACTTCGTCGCCGCCAGCGAGGACCCGTACGACACGGCGATGCTCTACGGCTATGCGAGCGCGGCTTCCGGAGTGGTGGAGGCGCTCTGCGGACGCGGCTGGGATATAAGGCGGCGGGACATACAGGTGGGCGTGGATTTTGAGAGCACCGAGTGCCGCGCGGACGCGGAGCTCACGGTGACAATCAGCCTGGGACGCATACTGGCCGTGCTGCTCGCGGCAGGCTGGGGACTTATAAAAATCAAGCGGGCCGCCGCCGGGAGCGCCGCGGCAACGCAGTCAGAAAGGAAGGATAACGATGGAACAGATGCAGACCCCAATGGCGGAATTCCTGCAGGCCAGCATGTCTAAGCTCAAGGAGATGGTGGATGTCAACACCGTGGTGGGCGAGCCCATAACCACGCCGGACGGAGTGACGCTGGTGCCGGTCTCCCGTGTCAGCTTCGGATTCGGCCACGGAGGCGGAGACCTTGTGAAGCAGCGCAGCGGCTTCGCCGGAGGCGGCGGCGCGGGCATACGCATCGAGCCCATCGGCTTCCTCATAGTCAAGGAGGGCTCCGTGCGCATGCTGAATATACTGCCGCCGGCCAGCACCACGCTCGACCGCGTGATTGACCTGGTGCCGACCATCCTCGACAAGGCGGAGCAGTTCCTGGACAAGCGCGCCGAGGGGCAGCGCGCAAAGAGCGCGGAAGATTCCGCCGCGGAGGCCGCCGCCGTGGCGGCCGAGGCCGCGGAGGAACAGCTGGACAAGGCATAAGCCGCGCGGAAACGGACAAAATAAGCACCGCCCATGGAGGGAGGTGCCCAAGTGAAAAGACTGACAGCCGCGCTCGCGGCCGCGGCGCTGCTCTGCACCGGCGTCGCCGCAGATGCCCCGCCGGCGCCGGAGGTGTCCGCCCGCTCCGCCG
Source organism: uncultured Oscillospiraceae bacterium (assembly GCA_944385765.1). Lineage (GTDB taxonomy): Bacteria > Bacillota > Clostridia > Oscillospirales > Oscillospiraceae > Scatomorpha. The sequence goes on along the minus strand of CALWYL010000035.1, from coordinate 18,046 downwards.
TGCTGATGCACGCGGATACGGGGGAGATACTGTGCGCAAAAAACGCCCTGGAGCCCATGCTGATAGCCAGCACGACCAAGCTGATGACCGCCCTGACTGTGCTTGACGTGTGCGAGCCGGGGGATGAGGTTGACATAACGCCGGAAATGTGCGGCGTGGAGGGCTCGTCCATGTATCTGCGCGCGGGGGAGAGCTGCACCGTGGAGGAGCTGCTCTGCGGGCTCTTGCTGGTGTCCGGCAACGACGCCGCCAAGGCGCTGGCCCTGCACGCCGCGGGGAGTATGGAGCGCTTCGCGGAGCTGATGAATGACAAGGCCCGGGAGCTGGGCATGGCCGGCTCCCACTTCGAGAACGCGCACGGGCTGGACGCGGAGGGGCATCACTCCACCGCGAGGGATCTGGCCGTGCTGATGGCCGCGTGCATGTCCGAGCCGCTGCTGGCGGAAATCACGGGCGCGGCCAGGCTGGACGCCGCCGGGCGGACGCTGGTGAACCACAACCGGCTGCTGAGGGAGTACGACGGCTGCATAGGCGGCAAGACGGGCTACACCAAGGCCGCGGGGCGCTGCCTGGTGAGCTGTGCGGAGCGGGAGGGGACGCGGTTCATCTGCGTCACCCTGGACGCGCCGGACGACTGGGCCGACCACGCCGCGCTGTACGACTGGGCGTTTGCCAACTACAGCTACGAGACGGTAATCTCCCCGGAGACGGTGCTGAGGCTGCCGGCGGCCACGGGCTCGAACGGCTGGGTGGAGGTCTCCCCGCAGAGCGAGGCGCGGGTGCTGCTGCCGAGCGGGAGCGTATCCGCCATGGAGACGCATGTGGAACTGCCGCCCTTTGTCTTTGCGCCGGTGGAGGCGGGGGAGACTCTGGGCGAGATAAGCGTGAGCCTGGAGGGGGAGGTCATAGCCTCATCCAGGTTGGTGTGCTCCTCCGGCGCACAGCTGCCGAGAGAGACACTGCTGCAGCGGCTGGGCAGAGCACTGGGCTTTGCCTGGAAGGCGGGGCCGTACTATCTGACAGACGAGTGATTGGGAGGCCGGAGATGGCCGACAGACTGCAAAAGATAATATCCTCCGCCGGGGCGGCCTCCCGCCGCGCGGCCGAGGAGCTGATAAAGGCCGGACGCGTCACTGTCAATGGCGCTCCGGCCTCGCTGGGCATGTGCGCGAATCCTGAGGACGACGACATACGGATAGACGGCCACCGGCTGGAGTGCGGGCCGCGCGAGCGGGTTTACATAATGCTGAACAAGCCGCGCGGCTATGTGACGACGCTCTCAGACGAGCGCGGCCGGCCGACCGTGGCGGAGCTGGTACGGGGTGTGGGCAGGAGGCTGTACCCGGTGGGGCGGCTGGACATGTATTCCGAGGGCCTGCTCATCATGACTGACGACGGCGAGGCGGCAAACGCCCTGATGCACCCCAGCCACGACGCGCCGAGACGGTATCAGGTGGACGTGCACGGAGAGGACCTGGACGCGGCGGCGGAGGTCATCGCCGCCCAGCGCGAGGTGGACGGCCTGCCGGTGCGCCCGGCGGGGGTGCGGGTGCTGCGGCGCGGCGAGGGGCGCGGCCGGCTGGAGGTGGAGATACACGAGGGGCGCAACCGCCAGGTGCGCAAGCTCTGTGCCGCCGCCGGGCTGAAGGTGAGCCGCCTGAGGCGAGTGGCCGAGGGCCGGCTGGAGCTGGGAGACCTGCCCCAGGGGAAGTGGCGGTACCTGAGTGCGGAGGAGGTAGAGTATATACGCTCCCTGCAGGGATAATACTGAGGGGATTCTTTTTGGCTTGTCAAAAAGAACCCCCTCAGACTCCCAAGAGAAAATCGCCAGGCGGAGCCTGGAGGCAGACAGAGAGACGCCGTAATCGAATGACTTTGCCCATCGCCGGCCGCGCGTTGGCGCTAGCTTGCGGTAAGTTGAAGGGCTGCACCCGCGCGGAGCGCGCTCTGCCTCCGGACGCAGTCCGGTAGCGCCGGCTCCGCCGGTATCGACATCGGCCCGGCAGCGCCGCGACCGCAGGGAGCAACGCGCGGCCGGCGATGCGGGCTGTTATCCGACTGCGGCGTCTGCGCAGCCGCCATGTTACAACGGAATGTGCTTTCTTTGGGGCTCCACCCCGTTTCTTTCCCACACAGGGAAAGAAATGGGGTGGATTTGTCCCGCGCAGGGCCATCCCCTGCGCATCCCCGGTAACAGCTATGGGATACTTCCCCAGCATTTTTTGCAGATTGTTCATGCAAAAGGTCTTGTTTTTTCCGCGCAGGACGTGTACTATATTTCAGTTAGAAAATTTGAGCAGACGCGCATGACCATGGGGGCGGAACATGGATAAAGACATATTGTCGGTTATGTTGAAGGAGACCTCCGGCTTTTCAAAGGGCCAGAGGATGATTGCCAAGTATATACTGGAAAATTATGATAAAGCGGCCTTCATGACCGCTGGCAAGCTGGGCAAGACGGTGGGCGTGAGCGAGTCCACCGTGGTGCGCTTTGCCGCGGAGCTGGGCTATGACGGCTATCCCGGCATGAGGAAGGCCCTGCAGGAGATGATAAGGAGCCGTCTGACCAGCGTGCAGCGCATCGAGGTGGCCAAGGACCTCATCGATGACAAGAACATATTGAGCTCCGTGCTCAACGACGATGTGGATAAGCTGCAGGCCACGCTGGAGGAGATAGACCAGGAGAGCTTCAACAGGGTGGTTGACAGCATAATCGCGGCGAGGAAGATATATATCTCCGCGCTGCGCACCTCGCGCATCCTGGCGGACTTTATGTCCTTCTATCTCAATTTGCTGCGCGACGGGGTGTATCTGGTGCAGGACAACGGCCCCGCCGAGATGTATGAGCAGCTGATGCGCATCGGCGAGGGGGATCTGTACATCGGCTTCACCTTCCCGCGCTATTCCTCCCGGGCGGCTAAGGGGATGGCCTTCGCAAAGAGCTGCGGGGCCTCCACGGTGGGGATAACTGACAGCGTGAACTCGCCGTTTTACGGCGTGGCGGACACCTGCCTCTTCGCCAAGAGCGAGATGGTGTCCTTTGTGGACTCTCTGGTGGCGCCGCTGAGCCTGGTGAACGCCCTGGTGCTGGCAGCGGGATCGCGCTCCAAGGACGCTCTGTCCGACACCTTCAAGCATCTGGAGCGGGTCTGGAGCGAGAACAACGTCTTCGAGACCAGTGAGAGCTGAGGCGGTGGTGATAGGCGGCGGCGCGGCGGGCATGCTCTGCGCGGCGCTCGCGGCCGAGCGCGGGCTGGACACCGTGGTGCTCGAGCCCAATGCCAGGCCGGGGCGCAAGCTGCGCCTCACCGGCAAGGGCCGCTGCAACGTGACGAACGACTGCACGGCCAGGGAGTTCATAGAGAGCCTGCCCGGGGACGGGCGGTTTATGCAGAGCGCGATACACAGATTCGGGACCGGCGACGTCATGGCGCTCTTCGAGCGCCTGGGGGTGCCGCTCAAAGTGGAGCGCGGCAGGCGGGTATTCCCGGACTCCGACCGGGCGGACGACGTGGCGGATGCGCTGTGGCGCTATCTCCGGGAGGAGGGGGCCAGGCTGGTGCGCACGAGGGCAGTGGCCGTGGAGAGCGGGCCGGACGGTGTGTGCGCCGTGGAGACCGAGGACGGGCGCATAGACTGCCGCTCGGCGGTGATATGCACGGGCGGGCTGTCCTATCCGGGGACGGGCTCCACCGGGGACGGCTACCGCATGGCGGCGGCGCTGGGGCATACGATAGTGCCCACGAGGCCCTCGCTGGTGCCGCTGGAGTCGGGCGACGGCTTCTGCCGCGAGCTGCAGGGGCTCTCCCTGCGCAACGTGGCGCTCACCGCCTTTGAGGACGGGAGGGAGATATTCCGCGAGCAGGGCGAGATGCTGTTCACGCACTTCGGCGTCTCCGGGCCGCTGGTGCTCTCCGCCTCGGCGCACATGCGGGGATTCCCCGGGAAAAAATACAGCCTGAGCGTGGACCTCAAGCCGGCGCTGGACGCGGAGAAGCTGGACGCGCGCGTGCTGAGGGATTTTGGGAAATACAAAAACCGCGAGTTCCGCAACGCCCTGGGCGAGCTCGCGCCGCGGGCGCTGATACCCGTGCTGGTGGAGCGCAGCGGCATAGACGGGGAGACAAGGGTGAACTCCGTGACCCGCCGGCAGCGCGCGGCGCTGGTGGAGTTGCTCAAGAACTTCACCATAGACGTCTCCGGGCCGAGGCCGGTGGCGGAGGCCATAGTCACGGCCGGGGGAGTGTCCACCAGGGAGGTGGATCCGCGGACCATGGGCTCCAAGCTGGTGCCGGGGCTCTATTTCGCCGGGGAGGTGCTGGACCTGGACGCCTACACAGGGGGGTTCAACCTGCAAATCGCCTGGTCCACGGCCTATGTGGCCGCAAATTCACTTAGGAGCTGACACACAGGATGGAAAAGCCGTTTTCAGTGGCCATAGACGGGCCCTCCGGCGCGGGGAAGAGCACCATAGCCCGCGCGGCGGCGCGCCGCTTTGGGTTCATATACGTGGACACTGGGGCCATATACCGGACCCTGGGCCTGGCTGTCCGCCGGGCCGGGCTGGGAGAGCACGACGAGAGAGGGGTCTCCGAGCTGCTGCCGTCGGTGCGCATCTCGCTGCGCTATGACGGGGAAGGCGGGCAGAGGATGTATCTGGGGGACGAGGATGTCTCCGGGAGCATCCGGACACAGGAGATAGCCATGTACGCCTCCGGCGTCTCCGCCATGCCGGCCGTGCGCGCGAAGCTGCTGGAGATGCAGCGCTCGCTGGCCAGGGAGCACAGCGTGGTGATGGACGGACGGGACATAGCCACAGTGGTGCTGCCGGACGCGGACCTCAAGGTGTTCCTCACCGCCTCCCCGGAGAAGAGGGCTGAGCGCAGATACGCTGAGCTGAGGGGCCGCGGCTCTGAGGAGAGCTATGAGCAGGTGCTCAGGGAGACGCTCAGGCGCGACGGGCAGGACGAGAGCCGCGCGGCGGCCCCCCTGCGCAGGGCGGAGGACGCCGTGGTGGTGGACACCAGCGAGCTCACGCTCGAGGAGAGCATAGAGGCGGTGTGCTCGCTGATAGCCGGGAGACTTGGGGGTGACGGCGGTGAGTGAAATAGGCAGCCCGGAGAGAGAGAGAAAGTTCTTCGGGCGCATGTACGACCTGGTGATACCCGTGGTGAAGATGCTATATCCCATGAGAAGCCGGGGACAGGAGAATATACCCGAGGGGCCGGCGCTGGTGTGCGCCAACCACTCCAACCTGGTGGACCCGCTGCTGCTGGCCGGGGCCTTCGGCAAGAGGCATTTCATGCACTTCATGGCCAAGCTGGAGCTCTCCAGCGTGCCGCTCATCGGGGCGCTGCTGCGGCGCTGCGGGGTGTATTTCGTCAACCGGGGGCACCAGGACATAGACGCCGTGCGCAGCACCATGCGCTACCTCAGGCGGGGTGAGAAGGTGTGCATCTTCCCGGAGGGCACCAGGGTGCGCGAGGACAACGCGGTGGAGGCCAAGACGGGGGCGGTGCGCATAGCCGCCAAGATGTCGGTGCCCATAGTGCCGGTGTATATCCCCAGGCGCAAGCGCCTCTTCTCCCGCATAGAGATACTGATAGGCAAGCCCTTCCGCGTGGAGGGCGGGCGCAGCCACGAGGACTTCGAGGAGATGGCCGACGGGGTGATGGAGAAGATATACGAGCTGAGGGACGGGACCGCGGGATGAAGAGAGTCATATTGGCCAAGAGCGCGGGCTTTTGCTTCGGCGTGTCGCGCTCAGTGAAGATGGCGGAGGAGCTGCTGCAGAGCGGCCCGTGCAAGTGCCTGGGCCCGCTGATACACAACAGGGACGTGGTGGACAGGCTGGAGAGCATGGGCATGAGCGTGATAGACTCCTGCGCCGGGGCGCGGAGCGGGGACAGGGTGCTCATACGCTCCCACGGAGCGCCGAGGGCGGAGCTGGAGGAGCTCAGACGCCGGGGGGCCGAGGTGGTGGACGCCACCTGCCCATTTGTTGCCAGGATACACAAGATAGTCGTCAACGCCTCCGCCGCGGGGCGGCAGGTGATAGTCATAGGCAGCGCAGGGCACGCGGAAGTGGAGGCCATCTGCGGCTGGTGCACCGGAGCGGTGGTAGTTTCCGGCTCCGCGGAGCTGGAGAAGTGGCTGGGTGAAGTCGAGGAAAGGCGGCATATGCCGCTTACGGCGGTCGTTCAGACCACTCAGACGCAAAATAACCTCGAGGAATGCAAATTTTTATTAAAAAACTTATGTACAAACGCAGAAATATTTGATACAATATGTTCTGCTACGTCCACAAGGCAGGAGGAGGCGGCAAGTTTGTCCTCCGAGTGCGACGCCATGGTAGTAATTGGCGGCAAGCACAGCGCAAACAGTCTGCACCTGGCCGAGCTTTGTATGTCGCGATGCGCCAACACTCAGTTCGTTGAGAAAGCGGCCGAGCTCGACACCGCGAGATTGAGGGACGCGAATACCATAGGCGTAACTGCCGGCGCCTCGGCGCCGGAGTGGATAATCAAGGAGGTACTGGTTAAGATGAGCGACGAAATCCTGATTCAAGAGAACCCTGTTGAGGAGCAGGCCGAAGCGCCTGCGGCCGAGGCCGTCGAGGCTGCGGAGTGCGCAGCAGTTGAGGCCCAGGCCGAAGAGAATGTCTCCGCCGGAGAAGCAGAACCCGCCGTCGAGGCTGCCGCGGAGGCAGCCGCAGAGGAGAGCGCGGCAGTGGCGGAGGAGCCGGCAAAGGAAAAGACCTTTGACGAGCTGCTCGAGGATTCTCTGAAGACTATATATAACGGAGACAGAGTCAGCGGGACCGTGGTGGCCATCACCCCCACCGAGGTCAGCGTAGATCTGGGCACGAAGTACTCCGCCTTCATCCCCGCCGCCGAGTTCACCGACGACGGCGAGAAGAAGCTGGAGGACGCCGTGCATGTCGGCGACCCCATTGAGGCCATTGTCGTCCGCGTCAACGACGTGGAGGGCACCGCTCAGCTGAGCAAGAAGCGCCTTGATGCCGTGAAGAACTGGGCGGACATCGAGGCCGCGCAGGAGGACGGCACCGTCGTCGAGGGCATAGTCACCGAGGAGAACAAGGGCGGCGTGGTCGTCTCCGTCAAGGGGACCCGCGTGTTCGTGCCCGCCTCCCAGTCCGGCCTGCCCAAGGACACCCCGATGACCGAGCTGCTGAAGAAGAAGGTCCGCCTGAAAATCACCGAGGTCAACCGCGGCCGCCGCCGCGTCGTCGGCTCCATCCGCGCCGTGCAGCAGCGCGAGCGCCGCGAGAGGGCCGAGGCCATCTGGAGCGGCATCGAGGTCGGCAAGGTGTACAAGGGCACCGTCAAGAGCCTGACCAGCTACGGCGCATTCGTGGACATCGGCGGCATCGACGGCATGGTGCACGTCTCCGAGCTGAGCTGGAACCGCATCAAGAACCCCGCCGAGGTCGTCTCCGTGGGCGACGAGCTCGAGGTCTATGTCATCAGCTTTGACAAAGAGGCCAAGCGCATCTCCCTGGGCTACAAGAAGGCCGAGGACAACCCCTGGACCAAGTTCGTCAACACCTACAGCGTGGGCGACGTGGCCAAGGTCAAGGTGGTCAAGCTGATGCCCTTCGGCGCCTTCGCCGAGGTCATGCCCGGCGTGGACGGCCTCATCCACATCTCCCAGCTGGCCAACCGCCGCGTGGGCAAGCCGGACGAGGTCGTGAACCCCGGCGACGTGGTCGACGTGAAAATCACCGCCATCGACAACGACAAGCAGAAAATCTCCCTCTCCATCCGCGCTCTGAGCGAGCCGGAACCGGCCCAGCGCCGCTCCCGCCGCCATGAGGTGGAGCCCGAGGAGGAGCTCCCCGTGGAGCCCGAGGAGGACGCCCTCGTATACGAGGTGTCCGAGACCGGCGAGGCCAAGGGCATAGTGCCCGAGGACGCCGAGTAAGCGGGCGCAGACAGATAAAAAAACGCCGCCCCGGCGAAAGCCGGGGCGGCTTCGCTTTGCGGCGGCCCACCATTTGGGCAAAAAAGGGAGGACATGTGCGCGCGGCGCTGATTTTGCCGCGATTTTACGTAAAAACCGCCGATTTTCCTTGCTAAATGCGCCCTAAACGTGTATAATCTTCTATAGAAGGACGTGTTTACAAATTCGGGAAACGGAGGGTATATGACATTTCGCGTGGGCGACAGGATCGCGCATCCCATGCACGGAGCCGGGGTAATCGACAGCATCGTGAGCAGGAGGATAAATGGGAAGGACCGGGAGTATTATGTCCTCAAAATACCAGCCGGGGACATGCAGGTCATGATACCGGTTGATGCCAGCGAGAGCATAGGCGTGAGGCCAATCGTGGGCAGCGACGAGGCGGAGAGGATACTGGAGGACATACCCGGGATCCAGGTCAGCATGACGCAGAACTGGAACAAGCGCTACCGCGAGAACATGATGAAGATAAAGAGTGGAAACCTTATGGAGGTTGCGACCGTCGTAAAAGGGCTGACGGAGCGCGAGCGGCAGCGGGGACTCTCCACCGGGGAGCGCAAGATGCTCCACTCCGCCAAGCAGATACTCATATCTGAGATCGTCCTCTCAAAGAGCGCGAGCTATGAGGAGGTCGAGGCGCGCGTCAACAGCGCGATGGTCTGCTCATAATGTCTCCGGGCGGGCTATGAGGCCCGCCCGGAGATATTTATGGGCCTGCACGGCATATGTATCGAGCAGGGGCCCCGCCGGGGGCGGGGACGACAAAAGCGTATCCGGGAGGAAATGTGTTGAGGAAAAAGGATTTGAAGCGGCTTCCGCGCTGCTCCTGCGTGGTGGTGGCGGCGGGCAGCTCCAGCCGCATGGGAGGGGACAAGCTCGCCCTCACCCTGGGCGGCCGGCCGGTGCTCGAGCGCACGCTCGACGCGCTGGAGAGGAGCGCATACATAGACGAGATAGTAGTGGTCACACGCAGCGAAAAGATACCCGCGGTGGCCAGAGAGGTCAGCGACTGCGGCTTTAAAAAGGTGAAGTGTGTGGCGGAGGGCGGAGCGGACAGGACGCAGTCGGCCTGGAGGGGCGTGTGCGAGTGCTCGGAGGAGGCGGAGCTCATCGCCATACACGACGCGGCCCGGCCGCTGGTGACGGAGGAGATAATCGCCCGCGCGGTGCTGGCGGCGGCGGAGAGGGGGGCGGCGGCCCCGGCCGTGAAGGTGAAGGACACGGTGCGCCAGGCGCGCGGGGGCAGGGTGCTGCGCACCCTGGAGAGGGACGAGCTCTTCCTGATGCAGACGCCACAGGTGTTCCGCGCGGGGCTGATACGCGCGGCGCTGGGCGACGCCGCGCGCCTGGGGCTCTCGCTGACGGACGACTGCGCGGCCGTGATGCTGATGGACGCGGAGGTGTTCCTGGTGGAGGGCTCGGAGGAGAACCTGAAGCTGACTACGCCGGCGGATGTCTACGCCGCCGAGGCTATATTGGAGGCCAGAGATGAGAATAGGACAGGGCTATGACGTGCACAGGCTCAAAGAGGGGCGCCGGCTGGTGCTGGGCGGGGTGGAGATACCGTATGACCGGGGGCTGGACGGGCACTCGGACGCCGACGTGCTGGCGCACGCCATAATGGACGCGCTGCTCGGCGCGGCGGCCATGGGCGACATAGGGGCCCTGTTCCCGGACAGCGACGAGCGCTATCTGGGGGCGGACAGCCTGGAGCTGCTGCGGGAGGTGGCCGGCAGGCTGCGCGCGGCCGGGTATGAGATAGTGAACATAGACTCCACCGTGGTGGCGCAGTCCCCCAGGCTGGCGGCGTACATAGGGCGGATGCGGGAGAACATCGCCCGCGCGGCGGGGATGGAGGCGGGGCGCGTCAGCGTGAAGGCCACGACTGAGGAGCATTTGGGCTTCACCGGCGAGGGCCTGGGCATCGCGGCGCAGGCCGTGGCGCTCATCGACTGAGGCGGGAAGCGTAACTTAAGGGTCCCTCCGGCATAGAATGGGGCATAAGCCGAAACGACGGAGGGAGTTTTCCGATGAATATCATAATGTGCCGCTCTCTGACCTATGCGCAGAGGGCTTCATCGGCGCTGGAGCGCGCCGGGATAACGGCCATGGTGGCCAGGGCGCCGCAGGAGCTGACAAACAGGGGCTGCGGCTACTGCGTGAAGGTGTCCCCCAGAAGGTTCCTGGACGCCATTGGGGTGCTCAGGAGGGCGGGGGTGCCGCACGGGCGGCTGTTCCGCGAGGAACCCGGCGGGCGCTATGTGGAGGTGGGGGAATGATCTACCTCGACAGCGCGGCCACCAGCCTGCTCAAGCCACGGGAGGTCGCCGAGGCCATGGAGAGGGCCATGAGGACCATGGCCAGCCCGGGCCGCGGCGGACACAGGCCGGCCATGCTGGCCGCGGACACGGCCTTCAGGTGCCGGGAGGAGCTCGCGCAGTTTTTCAACGCGCCGGCGCCGGAGAACGTGGTCTTTACCATGAATGCCACGCACGGGCTGAACATCGCCCTCTCCACGCTGGTGGAGCGGGGGGACAGGGTGGTGATATCCGGCTATGAGCACAACGCCGTCACGCGGCCGCTGCACATGCTGGGAGCGCAGACGGACGTCGCGCACTCGCCTCCGTTCGACCGCGCTGCGGCGCTGGAGGCCTTCCGGGAGCGGCTGCCGGGCGCCAGGTGCTGCGTGTGCACTCACGTCTCCAATGTGCTGGGGGCGGTGCTCCCCGTGTATGAGATAGGCGGGCTCTGCGCGGAATACGGCGTGCCCTTCGTGGTGGACGCCTCGCAGTCCGCGGGCGTGCTGGAGGTGGACATGGGCCGCCTGGGGGCGGAATTCGTGGCCATGCCGGGGCACAAGGGCCTGCTGGGGCCGCAGGGCACCGGGGTACTGCTCTGCAGAGGGGACGCAAAGCCCATAATGGCCGGCGGCACCGGCTCGGAGAGCCGCAACCAGAACATGCCTCAGACATTGCCGGACGCGCTGGAGGCGGGCACACACAACATCCCCGGCATCGCCGGGCTGCTGGCCGGGACCCGGTGGGTGAGGCGGCGCGGCCTGGAGGCCATAGAGCGGCATGAGCGGAGGCTGAAGGACCTGATGGCGGAGAGGCTGGCGGGAGTGCCGGAGCTGGAGCTGTTCGTCTCGGACGAGAGCGGGGAGCAGTCGGGTGTGCTCTCCGTGAGGGGGCTGCGCATGGGCAGCGAGGAGCTGGCCGCCGCCCTCGGCGAGAGGGGCGTGGCCGTGCGCGCCGGGCTGCACTGCGCCCCGCTGTCCCACATGAGTGCGGGTACCATAGAGGGGGGCACCGTGCGCTTCTCCTTCTCGCCCTTCAACACGCCGGGCGAGGTGGCGAGGGCGGCGGAGCTCTTAAAAAAGCTGGTCCGCGGGCGGTAAAGCAGTTGCTATTTGCGCGCTTTTATTGTATAATACTATGACCCATCGGGAGAGATAAAAGCTGAGCGCCCCGGCTGCCGCCGCGGGCGCGCGTTTGGGGACAAGTTATGGAAGGTATTTTGAACGTAATATCCAATGGCTGGAATTACCTGCTGACGATGAAGGCCTCGGACATCGCGGACGTGCTCATCGTGGCGGCCATCATATACTGGCTTATCGGCGTCATACGGCGGACGAACACCTCGCGCGTGGCCACGGGCATCGTCATGCTGCTGATGGTGCTGTGGATATCCGGCCCGGGAATGCTGAAGCTGACCATGATCCACTCCCTGCTGCAGAACGTGGTGGAGCTGGGGCTGATAGCCATAGTGGTGCTCTTCCAGCCGGAGCTGAGGCGGATACTGGAGCGGCTGGGCAGCGGCAAATTCATGAACCTGAGCACGGCCGTGCCCACGAGCTCCGAGTCGGTCATCGCGCAGACGGTGCTGGCCTGCACGGACATGTCGGCCACCAGGACGGGCGCGCTGATAGTGTTCGAGCGCACCACGCTGCTCAACGACCAGATGAGCACGGGCACCATTGTGAACGCGGACGTGACGAGCGAGCTGCTGCGCAACATCTTCTTCGTCAAGGCGCCGCTGCACGACGGGGCCGTGATAATACGCGAGGGGCGGCTGGCCGCCGCCGGGTGCATGCTGCCGCTGACGCAGAACGCCAACCTCAGCAGCGACCTGGGCATGAGGCACAGGGCCGGCATAGGCATGAGCGAGCACTCGGACGCCGTGGTGGTCATAGTCTCCGAGGAGACGGGCGGCATATCTGTGGCCATAGACGGGATGCTCAAGCGGCACCTGTCGCCGGAGACCTTCGAGAAGATACTCAGATCTGAGCTGATGCCCGACGAGGATGAGGCACAGGGGCGCGGCATCGTGGGCATGATAAACTCCATCAGGGCCCTTATGGTGAGGAAAAATGGCAAAGAAGAGAAGAAATAAGCTGCTCGACAACAAGATACTGTGGCTGGTGGTCTCTCTGGTCGCCTCTCTGCTGATATGGATGTACCTCACCGGGACGCAGCAGGAGGAGATAGTGGTGGACCTGAGCGGCGTCGAAGTGGTGTTCGAGGGCGAGGACAGCCTGCGCGACACGAGGGGCTATGTGATAGCCAACGTGGACAGCTACCGGGTGGACGTGACCGTGCGCGGCTCCAGGCTGAACATAGGCACGCTCTCGTCTTCGGACGTGCAGGCGGTGATAGACGTCTCGGGCATAACCAAGACGGGCTTCAACAGCCGCACCTTCACCCTGCGCTATCCGGACGGCGTGGACGCCTCCGCGGTGTCCCTGGTGCGCTCGGAGCCCTCCATAATCGGCTTTGACGTGACGCGCATGACCACCAAGGCGGTGCCGGTGGAGTGCGTGTTCTCCGGCAACGCTGCCGAGGGGTATATTTACGACGGGATTGAGTGCGAGCCCACCAGCGTGCGCATATCCGGCACCGAGAGCGCGCTGGAGAACGTGGCGAGCGCGTATGTGGAGATAGCCTACGAGGGCATGGACAGCTCCCGCACGGTGGACGTGCCCTATACCCTGCGCGACGCCGAGGGCAACGAGGTGAGCATGGAGGGGCTGGAGCTGGAGACCGACACGGTGTCCGTCACCGTGAACATAAACATGACCAAGGAGGTGCCGCTGACCGTCTCGGCCAACTACGGCGCCGGCGCCACGGAGGACAACACGCGCATCACGGTGAACCCGGAGAGCATAATGATTTCCGGCGACTCCAGCGTGGTGGACGCCATCAACTCCATCTCCATCGCCACGATAGACACCACCAGCTTCTCCGCCTCGGTGACGGACGAATACGACATCATACTGCCCGACGGCGTGACCAACCTCACGGGCACCACCAGCGCCGATGTGACCGTGGAGGTCCTGGGCCTGGAGACGAGGAGCTTCACGGTGAACAATATAAGCTATACCGGACTGCCCGAGGGGTACACGGCGGAGGTCATAACGCAGAGCCTGCCGGTGACGCTGCGCGGCTCGGCGGCCGACTTGGACGCCATCAGGGCGGAGAACCTGACCGCGGTGGCGGACCTCTCCGAGGTGTCTCATACCGGGGACATGACGGTGACGGTGAGGATAAGGGTCGACGGCTTCCCCAACACGGGGGCCATAGGTTCGTACCAAATCGCCATCAGCGTGAGCAGAGGAGGATGAGCTTGACACAATACGCTGTAATCAAAAAGCTGACTGGCCCGGAGACAGCCGAGGTGGAGGTGCTGCGGGGCACCGCCTGCGGCGGGGACTGCAGCAGCTGCGAGACCTGCCACTACGCCTCAAAACTGAGGGTGGAGGTAAAAAATGAGCTGGGAGCCCAGCCGGGCGACCGGGTGGAGATAGAGACCCAGACCTCCCGCGTGCTGGGGGCGGCCGTGCTGGTGTATGTGGTCCCCTTTGTGCTCTTCTTCATCGGCTACGGCATAGCGGCGGCCCTGGGGCTGACTGAGGCGCAGTCGATAGTGGTGAGCTTCGCGTTTTTCGCGGCGGGATTCGTCTTTGCGGCCCTGTTTGCCAGGCGCCGCAAGAGCAGGCCCATCACATATGAGATAAGGGATATAATAGGCAGCGAGGCGGATGCGGTATGATAAAGAGTATGACCGGCTACGGCGGGGCTAAGGGCTCCGCCGAGGGCCTTTCGGTGACCATAGAGCTCAAGAGCGTGAATAACCGCTACCTGGACGTGTCCGTCAAGCTGCCGCGCAGCCTGCTGTTCGCCGAGGACGCTCTGAAATCCGCCGTGGGGCGGCACACCAGCCGCGGCAAGGTGGACATGTTCGTCACGGTGGACGCCTCCGAGTCCGACGACGTGGAGGTGCGCGTCAACGAGCCGCTGCTGCGCGGGTATATGGGCGCGCTGAGGGACGTGGCCGCCAGGTACGGCCTGAGCGACGACATGACATTGATGAGCGTCTGCCGGCTGCCGGAGGTGCTCAGCGTCGCCAGGCGCGAGCAGGACGGCGACGCGCTCACCAGGGCGCTGGTGGAAATCGCCGAGCGGGCGCTGGACGAGTACGACGCCATGCGGACGCGCGAGGGCGAGAAGCTGCGCGACGACGTGCTCTCCCGGATAGAGGAAATCGGGCGGCTGACCGGCATAGTGGAGAGCCGGGCCCCGGAGACGGTGGCCGAGTACCGCTCCAGGCTGGAGGCAAAGCTGAGGGAGGTGCTGGCCGACCGCTCAATCGACGAGTCGCGCGTGCTCACGGAGTGCGCCATTTTTGCCGACCGCGTGGCGGTGGACGAGGAGACCGTGAGGCTGCGCAGCCACCTCAACCAGCTCAGCGGCCTGGTGCGGGGGGACTCCCCGGCGGGCAGGAAGATGGATTTCCTCATCCAGGAGCTCAACCGGGAGGCCAACACCATCGGCTCCAAGTGCCAGAGCGCGGACATAGCGCGCGTGGTGGTGGACCTGAAATCTGAGATAGAGAAGATACGCGAGCAGATACAGAACGTGGAGTGAGGTGCCTATGAAGCTGATAAACATAGGCTTCGGGAGCCTTATAGCGGACGGGCGCGTGGTGTCCGTCCTCTCCCCGGACTCCGCCCCGGTGAAGCGGATGATACAGGACACTCGCGAGCGGGGGCTGCTGGTGGATGCCAGCTACGGGCGCCGGACGCGCTCGGTAATCTTCACCGACTGCGGCTATATATTTCTCTCCGCGCTGACGCCGGAGGCCATAGCGGCCCGGGCCGAGGGCGCGGCCGACTGGGGGGGCGAAGACGATGCTGAGGCGTGAAAAGGGCAGGCTGATAGTCATATCAGGGCCCTCGGGCACGGGCAAGGGCACGGTGATAGCCCTGCTGATGGGCCTGCGGGACGATCTGTGCCTCTCCGTGTCGCTGACCACGCGCGCGCCCAGGCCGGGCGAGGTGGACGGTAGGGACTACTTCTTCGTCAGCAGAGAGGAGTTTGAGCGGCGGGTCGAGGAGGGGCTGCTGCTGGAGCACGCGGAGTTCGTGGGCAACTGCTACGGCACGCCGCGGGAGTTCGTCGAGCAGAAGCTCGAAGAGGGCGTGAGCGTGATACTGGAGATAGACGTGCAGGGCGCCGAGCAGGTGCTCAGCTCCTGCCCGGACTCGGTGTCGGTGTTCATCCTGCCGCCCTCCGGCACCGAGCTGGAGCGCCGTCTGCGCGGGCGGCACACGGA
Source organism: uncultured Oscillospiraceae bacterium (assembly GCA_944385765.1). GTDB lineage: Bacteria > Bacillota > Clostridia > Oscillospirales > Oscillospiraceae > Scatomorpha. The sequence continues at coordinate 2,452 of CALWYL010000035.1, read as the reverse complement.
CTCGGAGGAGAAGATACGCTCGCGGCTGCTGGCAGCCAAGCGCGAGTGCGCCGAGGCGGGCAAATACGGCTACATCGTGGTCAACGACAGCGCCCAGGCCGCGGCCGAGGAGATAAACGCGATAATAACCGCCGAAAAATGCAAATCGGCGTACAGAACAAATCTTGTAACAGAGGTGCTCATATCATGATGCTCTATCCCCCAATGGCAGAACTCGTGGACAAGGTAGGCAGCCGCTACCTGTTGGTGAACCTGGTCGCGCGGCGCGCGAGGGACATCTCGCAGAAGGCGGAGGAAGAGGAGGAAATACTCGACCGCAAGCCCATATCCATGGCCATAGATGAGGTGTACACCGGCAAGCTCAAGATAGCCGAGATGGGAGATGCCGAAGAAGAGGAGCCCGCCGGGGAGCCGGAACAAACTGAAGAGGAGAGCGCCGCGGACTGAGAGCCGCGCTGCTCCGCGGGGCCGTGTGTCCACGGCGGAGTGTTCCGCCGGGCGGGACCCACAGCCCCGCCGACGCTTGGGGAGACGAGATGCCGGACAAGACAATTGCAAAAATAGCCGTGTCCGGCGTGCCCTTCAGGCTGGACAGGCCATATGACTACACCATCCCGGCGGAGCTGCGGGGGGAAGTGCGGGCGGGCGTGCGCGTGTCCGTGCCCTTCGCCAGGGCAAACAGGCGCACGGAGGGCATTGTGCTCGCCCTGGCGGAGACGAGCGGCTTCGACAGGCTGAAGCCCGTGGCCGCCGTGCTCGACGCCGAGCCGCTGCTGACGGAGGAACAGCTCAGGCTGGCCATCTGGATGCACGAGAGGTTCTTCTGCACGGTGAGCGAGGCCGTGCGCGCCATGCTGCCGGCCGGGCTCTGGCTCAAAGACGACGGCAGGAGGCGGGTGGCCGACAAGTACATTGAGCTGGCCTGCCTGGCGGTGCCGGCGGAGGACGCGATGGAGGCGGCCGAACAGCGCCGCCGCCGCGCGCCGCAGCAGTCTGAGCTGCTGCGCACGCTCTGCGCGGTGGGCCAGGCCTCCGTGGGCGAGCTGAGAGGCTTCACCGGGGCCTCGGCACAATCGCTGAGGGCGCTGGTGAACGCCGGGCTGGTGGAGACGCGGAAGGTGCAGGTGTTCAGGCGCCCTGAGCGGGCGCGATCGGAGCGCACACCCCTGCCGGAGCTCTCGGAGAGCCAGCGGCGGGCGTTCGAGGGGATACTGGAGCTGGCCGGGCGAGGCAGGGCGGGGGCCGCCCTGCTCTTCGGGGTGACGGGCAGCGGCAAGACCACGGTATATATCCGCCTGATTGCGGAGATGCTCGAGCGCGGCAGAGGGGCCATGCTGCTGGTGCCCGAGATAGCCCTAACTCCGCAGATGCTGCGCACCTTCGCCTCGCACTTCGGGGACGAGATAGCGGTGCTGCACAGCAGCCTGACCGCCGGGGAGCGCTGCGACGAGTGGCGGCGGGTGAAAAACGGCGAGGCCCGGGTGGTGATAGGCACGCGCAGCGCGGTGTTCGCGCCGGTGCCGGAGCTGGGGCTGATAATCATAGACGAGGAGCAGGAGGACACCTACAAGTCCGAGAACGCGCCCAGATACCACGCGCGGGACGTGGCCAAGTACCGCTGTGCCAGGAATGGGGCGCTGCTGCTGCTGGGTTCGGCCACGCCCGACGTGGAGAGCCGGTATTTCGCCGCCGAGGGGCGTTACGCCTATTTCACGCTGCCGGAGAGGTTCAATGAGCAAGCGCTGCCGGCGGTGGAGATAGTGGACATGAAGAGGGAGCTGCGCCGGGGCAACGGCGGCTGCCTGAGCGAGAGGCTGACCCGGGAGCTGGAGTCGAACCTGCATCGCGGGGAGCAGAGCATACTGTTCCTGAACAGGCGGGGGGCAAACCGGCTGATAACCTGTGTGGACTGCGGATATACCTACCGCTGCCCCAACTGCAGCGTCAGTTTGACCTACCACAGCTACGGGCGCAAGCTGATGTGCCACCAGTGCGGCTTCACGCGAGGTGTGGACGAGCGCTGCCCGGAGTGCGGCGGCAGGCTGAACTACGTGGGGGCCGGCACGCAGAAGGTGGAGGAGGAGCTGGCGGAGCTTTTCCCCGGAGTGGGCGTGCTGCGCATGGACACGGACACCGTGGCCGCCGCCGGGGGGCACGACGCGCTGCTGGAGAAGTTCGCCGCAGAGCGCATACCGGTGATGATAGGCACACAGATGGTGACCAAGGGGCTCAACTTCGAGAACGTCACGCTGGTGGGCGTGATATCCGCCGACCAGAGCCTCTACGCCGGGGACTACCGGGCGGCTGAGCGCACATTCTCGCTCATCACGCAGGTGGTGGGGCGCTCGGGGCGCTTTGAGCGGCCGGGGCGGGCCATCATACAGACCTATACGCCGGAGAACCAGGTGATACGCCAGGCGGCGGCCCAGGACTACGAGAGCTTCTTCGCCTC
>CALWYL010000034.1 GCA_944385765.1 uncultured Oscillospiraceae bacterium | reverse complement strand
GAGTATATCGAGTCCTGCGGCGTCACCGAGGCCAGGGTGGTGGCGCCGGACGGCAAGACTGTCCGCGTGTTCACCAATGGCATGGTGGACATGCGCCACTTTGTGGACTTCGACCCCGCGGAGCTGGGCGTGGACGAGAAGGTGCGGTTGATAATACTCCGCCAGCTGATGGAGCAGTACGAGGGCGAGGCCCTGAAGGACGCCATCCGCGAGAACATCGACGTGCTCATCCCCAAGCACATCGTGGTGGACGACATGTTCGCCTCCGTCAACTACCTCTGCTGTCTGGCCCACGGCGTGGGCTCCCCGGACGACATCGACCACCTGGGCAACAGGCGCGTGAGGAGCGTGGGCGAGCTGCTGCAGAACCAGTTCCGCATCGGCTTCAGCCGCATGGAGCGCGTCATACGCGAGCGCATGACGCTGCAGGACCTGGACATCGTCACCCCGCAGAGCCTCATAAATATCCGGCCGGTGACGGCGGCCATAAAGGAGTTCTTCGGCTCCTCGCCGCTGAGCCAGTTCATGGACCAGACCAACCCCCTGGCCGAGCTGACGCACAAGAGGCGTATGTCGGCCCTGGGCCCCGGCGGACTGAGCCGCGAGAGGGCCAACTTCGACGTCCGCGACGTCCACTACAGCCACTACGGGCGCATGTGCCCCATAGAGACGCCCGAGGGACCCAACATCGGACTCATAAGCTACCTGGCCTCCTACGCCAGGGTCAACAAGTACGGATTCCTGGTCACGCCCTTCCGCAAGGTGAGAAAGCCTGACTGCTTTGTCACCGACGAGGTGGAGTACATGACGGCCGACGTGGAGGACCGCTATATAGTCGCCCAGGCCACCGAGCCGCTGGATGAGAACGGCTGCCTGAAGAACAGGCGCATCACCTGCCGGCACAGGGACGAAATCATCGAGGTGGACCGCGAGAGGGTGGACTACATCGACATCTCCCCGCGCATGATGGTCTCCATCGCCACGGCCATGATACCCTTCCTGGAGAACGACGACGCCAACCGCGCCCTGATGGGCGCCAACATGCAGCGCCAGGCCGTGCCGCTGCTCACCACCGAGGCGCCCATAGTGGCCACGGGCATAGAGCACAAGTGCGCCGTGGACTCCGGCGTCTGCGTGCTGGCCGAGGACGACGGCGTGGTGGAGAGCGTCTCCGCCACCCACGTGGTCATGAGGTATGACACGCTGGGCATCAAGGACTACAAGCTGATAAAGTTCTCCCGCTCCAACCAGGGCACCTGCATCAACCAGAGGCCCGTGGTCGCCGCCGGCGAGCGCCTCAACAAGGGCGACATCATAGCCGACGGCCCCTCCACCAGCAACGGCGAGATAAGCCTGGGAAAGAACATCCTCGTCGGCTACATGAACTGGGAGGGCTACAACTACGAGGACGCCATACTGCTCAACGAGAGGCTCGTCATGGACGACGTGTTCACCTCCATACACGTCGAGGAGTATGAGTGCGACGCGCGCGACACCAAGCTGGGGCCTGAGGAGATAACCCGCGACATCCCCGGCGTGGGCGACGACGCGCTCAAGTACCTCGACGAGCGGGGCATCATCTCCGTGGGCGCCGAGGTGCGCAGCGGCGATATCCTGGTGGGCAAGGTCACGCCCAAGGGCGAGACGGACCTCACCGCGGAGGAGCGGCTGCTGAGGGCCATATTCGGCGAGAAGGCCAGGGAGGTGCGTGACACCTCGCTGAAGGTGCCGCACGGCGAGAGCGGCATCATAGTGGACGTCAAGGTGTTCACCCGCGAGGCGGGCGACGAGATGAGCCCCGGCGTCAACCAGGTGGTGCGCGTGTACATCGCCCAGAAGAGGAAGATATCCGTGGGCGACAAGATGGCCGGCCGCCACGGCAACAAGGGCGTCGTCAGCCGCATACTCCCGCGCGAGGACATGCCCTACATGCCCGACGGCACGCCGCTGGACATCGTGCTCAACCCCCTGGGCGTCCCCTCCCGTATGAACATCGGGCAGGTGCTGGAGGTCCACCTGGGCTATGCCGCCCAGGCCCTGGGCTGGAAGGTGGCCACGCCCATATTCAACGGGGCGAACGAGGGCTCGATACGCGAGACGCTGAAGCTCGCGGGGCTGCGTGAGGACGGCAAGAGCGTGCTCTACGACGGGCGCACCGGCGAGAGGTTCGACAACGAGGTCACCGTCGGCTACGTCTACTTCCTCAAGCTGCACCACCTGGTGGACGACAAGATACACGCCCGCTCCACCGGCCCCTACAGCCTGGTTACCCAGCAGCCGCTGGGCGGCAAGGCCCAGTTCGGCGGCCAGCGCTTCGGCGAGATGGAGGTCTGGGCCCTGGAGGCCTACGGCGCGGCTTACACCCTGCAGGAGATCCTCACCGTCAAGAGCGACGATGTGGCGGGGCGCGTCAAGACCTATGAGAGCATCGTCAAGGGGCACAACATCCCTGAACCCGGCGTGCCCGAGAGCTTCAAGGTCCTGGTCAAGGAGCTGCAGAGCCTCTGCCTGGATGTGAGGATACTCGACAGGGACGGGCAGGAGATAGAGCTGAAGGACGACGATGACGACGACTATATACCCGGCATGAGGGACGATTACAGGACCGACGACGGGGAGATTGAGTCCTCCGGCTTTATAATCGAGGACGTCCCCGAGGACGACTATGACGCCGGAGACTTCGGCGCCAAGGACGGGGAAGAGGACGACGACGGCTATGACGGCTTCGGCGGTTTCGCCGGGGACGAGATGGACATGGAGGAGGAATAATCGTTGAGCTACACACCCTTTGACGCGATAAAAATTGGCATTGCCTCCCCAGAAATGATACGTGAGTGGTCCTACGGCGAGGTGAAGAAGCCGGAGACCATAAACTACCGCACGCTCAAGCCGGAGCGCGACGGACTCTTCTGCGAGCGCATTTTCGGGCCCACCAAGGACTGGGAGTGCCACTGCGGCAAATACAAGAAGATACGCTATAAGGGCAAGATATGCGACCGCTGCGGCGTTGAGGTGACCAAGAGCAAGGTGCGCCGCGAGCGCATGGGCCACATCGAGCTGGCCACGCCGGTGAGCCATATCTGGTACTTCAAGGGCATACCCTCCCGCATGGGCCTCATACTCGACATCACCCCCAGGGTGCTGGAGAAGGTGCTCTATTTCGGGGCTTACATCGTCACCGACCCCGGCGACACGCCGCTGGAGCGCTGCCAGATACTCTCCGAGCGCGAATACCGCGACATGCGCGAGAAGTATGAGAACGACTTCGATGCCGGCATGGGCGCCGAGGCCATCAAGAAGCTGCTGCAGCAGATAGACTGCGAGGCCCTCTCCGAGCAGCTGCGCGAGGAGCTGGCCTCCGCCGGCGGTCAGAAGAAGGCCAAGATAGTCAAGCGCCTGGAGGTCGTGGAGGCCTTCCGCCAGAGCGGCAACAGGCCGGAGTGGATGATAATCGACGTGCTGCCGGTCATACCGCCCGAGATAAGGCCCATGGTCCAGCTCGACGGCGGCCGCTTCGCCACCAGCGACCTCAACGACCTCTACCGCCGCGTGATAAACCGCAACAACCGCCTCAAGAGGCTCATGCAGCTCAATGCGCCGGACATCATAGTCCGCAACGAGAAGCGCATGCTGCAGGAGGCCGTGGACGCGCTGATAGACAACGGCCGCCGCGGCCGCGCGGTGACAGGTGCCAACTCCCGCGCGCTCAAGAGCCTCTCCGACATGCTCAAGGGCAAGCAGGGGCGCTTCCGCCAGAACCTGCTGGGCAAGCGCGTCGACTACTCCGGCCGCAGCGTCATAGTCGTCGGCCCGGACCTGAAGATATACCAGTGCGGCGTGCCCAAGGAGATGGCGATAGAGCTCTTCCGGCCTTTCGTGATGAAGAAGCTGGTGGAGGACGGCGTGGCCAACAACATCAAGTCCGCCAAGAAGATGGTGGATAAGCAGCGGACCGAGGTCTGGGACGCCCTGGATATAGTTATAAAGGAGCACCCGGTGCTGCTCAACCGCGCGCCTACGCTGCACCGCCTGGGCATACAGGCGTTCGAGCCCATCCTGGTGGAGGGCAGAGCGCTGAGGCTGCACCCGCTGGTCTGCACGGCCTACAACGCCGACTTCGACGGCGACCAGATGGCCATACACGTGCCGCTGAGCGCCGAGGCGCAGGCCGAGGCCCGCATACTGATGCTCTCCGCCAACAACCTGCTGCGCCCGCAGGACGGACACCCCGTCACCGTGCCCACGCAGGACATGATACTCGGCTCCTATTACCTGACCTATATGCGCCTGGGCAAGGCCGAAAAGGGCGCGGAGCGCGTGTTTGTCACCGACGCGGGCGACACCGGGCTGCCGGTGGGCGAGGTGGTGGACGCCGACGACTTCCTGGCGGCCAACAAGGCGGCCAAGAGCGAGGGCAAGCGCGAGGCCGAGTACCGCCCGATGCACGCCTATGTCACCAGCGCGGAGGCCATAATGGCCTATAACTCCGGCATCATCGGGCTGCACGCGCCCATACTCGTGAGGATAGAGAAGACGGTGGACGGCGTGCCGGCGCACAGGCTCATCCGCACTACCGTGGGGCGCATCATCTTCAACGAGCCCATACCGCAGGACCTGGGCTATGTGGACCGCAGCGACCCCGAACACGCCTTCGACCACGAGATAAGCTTCCAGGTGGGCAAGAAGCAGCTGGGCGACATCATCGACCGCTGCATACAGAAGTACGGATTCACCATCTCCGCCGAGGTGCTCGACAACATCAAGGCCCTGGGCTTCAAGTACTCCACCATCGGCGCCCTGACCATATCCGTGGCGGACATGACCGTCCCGGAGGCCAAGCAGACCCTCATCAGCCAGACCGAGGGCAAGGTGCTGGACATCGAGAAGCAGTACCGCCGCGGCTTTATCACCAACGACGAGCGCTACCGCCTTGTCGTCGACGAGTGGGAGAAGACCACCAAGGACGTCACCAGCGCGCTGCAGAACTGCCTCGACGAGTTCAACCCCATCTACATGATGGCCAACTCCGGCGCCCGAGGCTCCATGAACCAGATACGCCAGCTGGCCGGCATGCGCGGCCTGATGGCCAACACCGCCGGCAAGACCATAGAGATACCCATCAAGGCCAACTTCCGCGAGGGCCTCTCCGTGCTGGAGTACTTCGTCTCCAGCCGCGGCGCCCGCAAGGGCCTGGCCGATACGGCTCTGCGTACCGCGGACTCCGGATACCTGACCCGCCGACTGGTCGACGTCTCGCAGGATGTGATAATCCGCGAGGAGGACTGTGGCACCCACGAGGGCATCTGGGCCAGCGCCGTCTATGAGAAGGGGCAGGAGGTCCAGTCCTTTGCCGTGAGCATCAGCGGCCGCTTCCCGGCCGTGCCGGTGACGGACCCGCAGACCGGCGAGGTGCTCTTTGAGCGCGACCACATGCTGCAGCCCGAGGACGCCGATGTGCTGACCGCCCACGGCATCGACCGCGTGCTGATACGCAGCGTGCTCACCTGCGAGGCCAGGAGCGGTGTCTGCGCCAAGTGCTACGGCATCAACCTGGCTGTGGGACAGCCGGTGAACCCCGGCGAGGCCGTCGGCGTCATCGCGGCGCAGTCCATAGGCGAGCCCGGCACCCAGCTGACGATGCGCACCTTCCACACCGGCGACATCGCCGGCGACGACATCACCCAGGGCCTGCCGAGGGTCGAGGAGCTGTTCGAGGCCCGCAAGCCGAAGCGCATGGCCGTGCTGAGCGAAATCTCCGGCACGGTGAGCATAGAGGAGACCAGGAAGAACGCCATATTCGCCATATCCGTGGTGAACGAGGCGGAGGCCGACACCAGGGTGTACACCGTGCCCTTCTCCGCCGGCATTCTGGTGCAGAACGGCGACCACGTGGACAAGGGCCAGGAGCTCACCTCCGGCGCGCTCAACCCGCACGACGTGCTGCGCATACGCGGCATAGAGGACGATGAGTTCGGCCGCCCCGGCGTGCGCAACTACCTGGTGCAGGAGGTCCAGAAGGTCTACCGCCAGCAGGGCGTCGACATCAACGACAAGCACATCGAGGTCATAGTGCGCCAGATGATGCGCAAGGTGCGCGTGGAGGACTCCGGCGACACCAGGCTGCTCTCCGGCGCCATGGTGGACATCTCCGAGCTCAAGGCGGCGAACGCCGAGCTGGCGGAGCGCCGCGCGGCCGGCGAGAAGCGCGCCGACGGCGAGGAGCTGCTGGACGCCACCTACACCCAGCTGCTGATGGGCATCACCAAGGCCTCCCTGGCCACGGACAGCTTCCTCTCCGCCGCCTCCTTCCAGGAGACGACCAAGGTGCTGACCGACGCGGCCATAAAGGGCAAGGTGGACCACCTGGTGGGGCTGAAGGAGAACGTCATCATAGGCAAGCTCATTCCCGCCGGTTCCGGGCTGACCATGTACCGCAATTTCAAGAGCGAGACGGACGAGGAGGCCGAGGCCGAAGCCGAGGACTATGTCGATCTCTCCGTGCTCGTAAACAGGTCCAACGCGCTGTAAAAGGCGCCATGAGCCGCCGGTATTGCAAAAAAAGTCTTGCAATACCGGCGGCCGTGTGGTAAAATCACTAAGTAGTTTAGTGTACGTCTTGTTCGAGTGGGTCCAGCCCACTCTTTTTCTTGGGTAAATTCTGCTTGTCAGAATATAGTTAAGGAGGAGCTATGGGAAAGCTTGTGGACACCGTGCGCGCTCTGGCTGAGCCCGTCGCGGCGGAGTACGGCTGCGAGGTCTGGGACGTGGAGTACGTCCGCGAGGCCGGGGCCTGGTATCTGCGCGTATATCTCGACAAGGACGGCGGGATAAGCATAGACGACTGCGAGGCGGTCTCCCGCGCGCTGGACCCCATACTGGACGAGAGGGACCCGGTGCCGGGGAGCTATGTGTTTGAGGTCTCCTCCGCGGGGGCGGAGAGAGAGCTGAAGCGGCCGTCAGATTTCGAGCGCTTCATGGGCTCCGACGTGGAAGTGAAGCACTACCAGCCCATAGACGGGGCCAAGAGCCACGTGGGCGTCCTGCGGGGATATGAGGACGGGGACGTCACCATAGAGCTGAACGGCAGAGAGAGGCAATTTAAAAAGGCACAGGTGGCCCAGGTCCGCCTGCGCATGACGATATGAGAAGGAGTTGGGTCAGATGAACGCCGAGTTTTTCGCCGCTGTTGAGGACATAGAAAAGGAAAAGGGCATACCGCGCGAGTACATGTATGAGAAGATACAGCAGGCCATGCTCGCGGCCTTCCGCAAGGACAACCCGGAATACGGGGAGAACGTGGAGGTCGTCCTCGACGAAGTGAAAAAGCGCATCGAGCTCGTTATAAACAAGACCGTGGTCGCAGAGGTGGAAGACCCCACGGCGGAGATAGACCTCGAGAGCGCGAGGAAGCTGTCCAAGCGCTACTCCGAGGGGGATACGGTGTCCATACCCGTGGAGACCAAGAAGTTCGGGCGCATAGCCGCCCAGGCGGCCAAGCAGGTCATCATACAGGGCATACGCGAGGCCGAGCGCGGCATGATCTATGACGAGTTCACCTCCAAGGAGCATGAGATACTGACGGGCGTCGTCTCGCGCATAGACCCCCGCACCGGCGCGGCCTCCATCAAAATCAGCTCCAATTCCGAGTTCACCGAGGCCCTGCTGGCCCCGGGCGAGCAGATAAAGGGCGAGGAGCTGCGAGAGGGGGACCGGATAAAGGTCTATGTCGTCGAGGTGCGGCGCTCCACCCGCGGGCCCCAGGTTATGATATCCCGCACCCATCCCGGGCTGGTGAGGAGGCTCTTCGAGCTGGAGGTGCCGGAGATATACGACGGTACGGTGGAGATAAAATCCATCGCCCGTGAGGCCGGCAGCCGCACGAAGATGGCCGTCTGGTGCGGGGACCCCGCGGTCGACCCCATAGGCGCCTGCGTGGGACCGCGCGGCGGGCGCGTGAACACCATCGTCGAGGAGCTCGGCGGGGAGAAGATAGACATCATCAAGTACAGCGAGGTGCCGGAGGAGTATATAGCGGCGGCGCTGGCCCCGGCGGAGGTCGTGAGCGTTACGCTGCTGGACGACGGGCGCAGCTGCAGGGTCATAGTGCCCGACGCGCAGCTCTCGCTGGCCATCGGCAAGGAGGGCCAGAATGCCCGCCTGGCCGCCAAGCTCACCGGATACAAGATAGATATAAGGCCCGTCTCGGAGGCTTGAGACGCGGCGGCGGAGGTGCCATATGCCGAAGAAAATACCTATGAGGCAGTGCCTCGGCTGCCGTGAGATGAAGCCCAAGCGGGAATTGCTGCGTGTGGTGCGCTCGCCGGAGGGCGAGGTGTCGCTGGACACGCGGGGCAAGAAGCCCGGCAGGGGGGCCTATGTGTGCCCCAATGAGGACTGCCTGAAGCGGGCGGTGAAGACCAGGGCGCTCTCCCGGGCGCTGGAGACGGAGATACCGGACGAGGTGATGGAGCGCCTCGCATCAGAGCTGGAGGAAGGAAAAGACGGACAGGGCGCTTAATTATCTGGGGCTCATGCGCAGGGCCGGCAGATTGGAGATAGGCGAGGAGAACACGGGAGCGGCGGTACGCGCCGGGGCGGCCAGGATGGTCGTGCTGGCGGCGGACGCCTCGGAAAACGCCAGGGCGAGGGCCGAGGGCTTTCTGAACGGGCGGAGGGCGCTGCTGGTGCCGCTGCCGTATACGAAATCGGAGCTCTCAGCCATGCTGGGCAAGAGCGGATGCAGCATGGCGGCATGTACCGACTTCGGGCTGTCGGCGGCCTTTTTGGCGGCGCTGTCGGAGAACAGCCCGGACGGACGCTACGAGGAGCTGGCGCAGGAGATGCGCCGCCGCGCCGACAAGGCGGCGAGGCGCAGAGATGCGAAAAGGAAATCGGGGAGGGAACACCATGAGTAGTTTTGACAAATACAGGGTCCACGAGGTGGCTAAGGACTTCGGCATGACCTCAAAGGCGATTACGGAGATACTGACCAAGTACGCCACTACGCCGAAGAACCACATGCAGGTGCTCGAGGATGGGGAGCTGTCCGTGATATTCGAGTATCTGACACAGCACAACCAGTGCGCGACCATGGAGGATCTCTTCAGGGTTCCCGAGAAAGCCGCGGAGCCGAAGCAGGCGGGCCATGAGCAGCCCAGGAGCGCGAAGGAGGAGAGCGCGGCTCCCCGGCCGGCGCGCCCGGCGGCGGAGAGCGCGCCCAAGGCGGCCGCCGCGGAGACGGCGGCGCCCGAGGCCGGAAAGGCCGCGGCCCAGGCTCCGGCGCAGCAGCAGAGCCCCAAGCCCAGGGAGAACAAGCCGCATCAGCCGCGCCAGGTGCCCGAGAAGCGCGTGATAGACACGCGCGGCGGCGGGAATGTGAACCTGGGCAAGTATGACGAGCGCTTCGACCGCCTGGCGGCGGGCGCCCACGGGGCTCCGGAGGGCGGAAAGCGCGGCGGAGACCGCGGCGGCAAGGAGAAATTCCAGAACCGCCAGAAGCAGCGCCAGCAGCAGGCCACCGCCAGCACCAAGAGGCGGCAGGAAGAGCGCGACCGCATGCAGAAGCTGCACTTTGAGATAGCCAAGAAGGCCCCCACCAAGGTGCAGATACCCGACACCATTGGCGTGGGAGAGCTGGCGTCCCGCATGAAGAAGACCGGGGCGGAGGTCGTGCGCACGCTGATAAAGAACGGCGTCATGGCCTCGCTCTCCGACATAATTGACTATGACACCGCGGCTCTGGTGGCCATGGAGCTCGGCTGCAAGGTCGAGCGCGAAGTTGTGGTGACCGTGGAGGAGAGGCTGATAGACGACCACGAGGACGCGCCGGAGGACCTGGTGCCCAGGGCGCCGGTCGTGGTGGTCATGGGCCACGTCGACCACGGCAAGACCAGTTTGCTGGACTATATCCGCAAGGCCAACGTGGCGGCGGGCGAGGCAGGCGGTATCACCCAGCACATAGGCGCCTATACCGTGAACGTGAACGGCAGCCCCATCACCTTCCTGGACACGCCGGGCCACGAGGCCTTTACCTCCATGCGCGCGCGCGGCGCGTCGGTGACGGACATCGCCATACTGGTGGTGGCGGCCAACGACGGAATCATGCCGCAGACCGTGGAGTCGATAAACCACGCGAAGGCCGCCAATATCCCCATCGTGGTGGCCATAAACAAGATGGACGTCCCCGGGGCGAACCCGGAGCGCGTGAAGCAGCAGCTCACCGAGTATGACCTCGTCAGCGAGGAGTGGGGCGGCGACACCATAGTCTGCCCCATCTCCGCCAAGACCGGGCAGGGCATAGACAACCTGCTGGAGAACCTGGCCGTGCTGGCCGAGGTGCTGGAGCTCAAGGCCAACCCCAACAGGGCGGCCAAGGGCACGGTGATTGAGGCGCGGCTGGACCGCGGGCGCGGGCCCATAATGACCGTGCTGGTGCAGAACGGCACGCTCCACCAGGGGGACATCATCATTGCCGGCACCGCCGTGGGGCATGTGCGCACCATGATAAACGACAAGGGCCAGAGGGTCACCGAGGCCGGTCCTTCCGTGCCGGTGGAAATTGCCGGCATGGGAGAGGTGCCCGGCGCGGGCGACGTGTTCAACGCCGTCGACGACGAGCGCATGGCCCGCGAGCTGGTGGAGGAGCGCAAGGAGAAGGAAAAGGAGCGCACTCTGGGCGTCGCCAAGAAGGTCACGCTCGACGACCTCTTCGCGCGCATACAGCAGGGCGAGATAAAGGACTTCAACATCATCGTCAAGGCGGATGTGCAGGGCAGCGCCGAGGCGGTAAAGACCTCTCTGGAGAAGCTCTCCAACGAGGAGGTGCGGGTGAAGGTCATACACTCCGGCGTGGGCGCCATAAACGAGAGCGACGTGATGCTGGCGGCGACCAGCGGGGCGCTGGTGGTCGGCTTCAACGTGAGGCCAGACTCGGCCGCCAGGGACTACGCCGCCCGCGCGAATGTGGAGATACGCACCTACCGCGTCATCTACGACTGCATAAACGAGATTGAGGCGGCAATGAAGGGCATGCTGGCGCCCAAGTTCGAGGAGGCCGTCATAGCGCACATCGAAATCAGGCAGCTCTACAAGGTGAGCAAGGTGGGCACTATCTGCGGCTGCTATGTGCTCGACGGCAAAGTGCAGCGCGGGTGCAAGGTGCGCGTGGTGCGCGACGGCATCGTCATTTTCGAGGGCGAGATGGCCTCCCTGAGGCGCTTCAAGGACGATGTGAAGGAGGTCGCCTCCGGCTACGAGTGCGGCATCCAGATAGAGAAGTTCAACGACGAGCACGTGGGCGACATCATAGAGGCCTACGTGATGAAGCAGATAGAGAACTGACTGTACGGAGTGCCCGGGGACCTTACAACAGGCCGGGCACATCCCGTCCACGCGGGGCGTGGGCGATGACACGGCGCTCTGTTCGGCGCGCGCTCACCGGTCCGTGGACCGGTGAGCGCACGTTCACTGCGGGTGAGACGTCCTGACGGACAGGTACCGGGCAAAACGGGGTTCATCTGTCGGGGCCCGAGGGGCGCAAATTCTGCGGAGCTTTGAGGTATAGCTATGGCAAATTCCAATCGTATCGGGCGGATAAACGACGATATACAGAGAGTCCTCTCCGAGCGGCTGCGCTCGGTGAAGGACCCGCGCGTGCAGCAGGGCATGATAAGCGTCACGCGCGTGGAGACCACGGGAGACCTGAGATACGCCAAGGTCTGGCTCTCGGTGCTCGGTGAGCTCAATGAGCGCGAGTTCAAACGCGGCCTCAAGAGCTGCGCGCCCTGGCTCAGGCGTGAGCTGGGCAGCTCGCTGAACCTGCGCTACACGCCGGAGCTGGTCTTTGAGCTCGACCACTCGATAGAGTACGGGGCGAAAATCAGCCGCATGATCGAAGAGATAGAGGAAGTGGAGAAGCATGAAGAGCCTGACAGCGAGTGAGTGCGCCGCCTGGCTGGCCGGCCATGACGACTATCTCATAGTCAGCCACCGGCGGCCCGACGGGGATACCCTCTGCTCCGGGGCGGCGCTGTGCTCGGCGCTCAGGCGCAGGGGAAAGAGCGCCTGGTGCCTGAGAAACGCGGAGCTTACGGAGACCTACAGGCCGTACATGGAGCCGTACATGGAGGAGGGGAGCGCCCCGCACGCCGTCACGGTCACTGTGGACGTGGCCAGCGAGGGGCTCATCCCGGAGGGCGTGGGCGCGCCGATTGCCCTCGCCATAGACCACCACCCCAGCAACAGCCGCTTTGCGGACAACCTCTGCCTGGCGGCGGAGAGCTCCAGCTGCGGGGAGCTGGTGATGGACATCATCAGGGAACTCTGCGGCAATCTGACAGCGGAGGAGGCCCGGCTGCTGTACATAGCGGTGAGCACGGACACGGGCTGCTTCCAGTACTCGAATACGAATCCGCACACCCTGCGCGCCGCGGCGGAGCTCATAGAGATGGGGGCGGACAACCACGAGATAAACACGCAGTTTTTCCGCACTTTCAGCCACGCGAGGCTCAAGCTCGAGGGGCTGATGCTGAGTGGCATGCAGTACTTCCGCGAGGGGAAGATAAGCGCCACGCTGGTGACCAGGGAGATGCTCGCCCGGTGCGCGGCCGGGGAGAGCGACTGCGAGGACCTGGCCGGCATCGCCGGACGGGCCAAGGGCAGTCTGGTGAGCATAATGGTGCGGGAGATAGGGCCTGGCGTGAGCAAGGTGTCCGTGCGCACCAAGCCGGGATACAACGCCTCCGACATATGCGCCGTATTTGGCGGAGGAGGACACGCCATGGCGGCGGGGGCCACGCTGAATCTGCCGCCGGAACAGGCGCTGGAGAAGCTGCTCACGGCTGTATACGGCCTGTACCCGGAGCTGTGAACGGCATACTGACAGTTGACAAGCCCGCGGGCTGGACCAGCCACGACGTGGTGGCCCGCGTGCGGCGCCTGGCGCAGACCAGGCGGGTGGGCCATGCGGGCACGCTGGACCCCATGGCCACCGGAGTGCTGGTGGTGCTCATAGGCCGCGCCACCCGCGCCGCCGAGTTTGCCGAGGCCCAGGTGAAGGGTTATCTGGCGCACATCCGCTTCGGCATGACCACGGATACGCTGGACACCGAGGGGAGGCCGCTCTCCAGCGGCGGAGCGGTGCCCGCTCTGCCGCAGATAGAGGCCGTGCTGCCGCGCTTCCGCGGGGAGATAGAGCAGATACCGCCCATGTACTCGGCCATCAAGCTGAATGGGCGGAAGCTGTACGAGATAGCACGTTCGGGCGGAGAGGTGGAGCGCGCCGCCAGGCGCGTGGCCATAAGCCGCCTGGACTGCCGAGGGCCGCTGGAGGACGGGGACTTCGCGCTCGACATAGAGTGCTCGAAGGGGACCTACGTCCGCTCGCTCTGCGCCGACATCGGGGACGCGCTGGGCTGCGGGGCCTGCATGTCCGCGCTGAGGCGCACGTACTCCGGGGCTTTCCGCGCGGAGGACGCGCTCACGCTCGAAGAGATAGAGCGCAGAGGCGTGGAGGACTGCCTGCTTCCGGTGGATGCGCTGTTCGCAGGGCGGCCGGCGCTGCGGATAGAGGACGAGAGAGCGGAGAGGGCGCTGCGCAACGGGGCCGACGTGAATCTGGACGCGGATTTCACGGGGGAGTGCCGCGTGTACTCGCGAAGCGGCGAGTTTTTGCTGCTGGGGGCGGTAAAAGGCGGCGTGCTGCACACCATTAAGAGCTTTTTTGAGGTTTGACCTATGGCGGACACAAAGAGAGTGATTGCCCTGGGCTTTTTCGACGGCGTGCATCTGGGGCATGCGGCGCTGATGGAGATGACGCGCCGGCGCGCCCGGCAAAAGGGCCTTGTCCCGGCGGTGCTCACCTTTGACACGCACCCGGACACGCTGGTCACGGGGACCGAGGTGCCGCTGATAAATTCCCCTGAGGGGCGCGCGGAGATAATCCGCCGGCTCTACGGCATCGACAGCGTCATATTCATACACTTCAACCGCGAGATGATGCACATGCCCTGGCGGGATTTTTTGGATTCCCTGGTGGAGGAACTGCACGCCGCGCACGTGGTGGTGGGATATGACTTCAGCTTCGGCTACAGGGGGGAGGGGACTCCCCTGCGCCTGGCCGTCTATTGCTCCCAGCGCGGGCTGGGCTGCGACATAATCTCCGCCGTGAAGGTGGACGGCGAGGTGGTGAGTTCGACCAGGATAAGGCAGCTCATCGCCGAGGGCGACATGGAATCGGCCAACAGGCTGCTGGGGCACCCGCACTGCCTGGTGGACACGGTACACTACGGCTTTCAGCTGGGGGCCAAGCTGGGGACGCCGACCATAAACATGCGCTTCGCCCCGGGGGTATTGGTGCCCAGACACGGGGTGTACGCCGCCAAGGTGTTCCTGGACGACGGCACTGAGCGCATGGCGGTGACCAATGTCGGCGTGAGGCCCACGGTCTCCGGGAGCGACAGGGTCTCGGTGGAGAGCTTTATACTCGACTATGACGGGGACCTGTATGACCACAAGGTGAGGGTGGAGTTCCACCACTTCATCCGGCCGGAGAAGAAGTTTGAGAACACGCAGGAGCTCCGCGCGCAGATACTGCGCGATGCGCAGACGACGAGGGAGTTCTTCGGAAGAAACTGAGCGGGGGCTGAGGCCGCCCGCCGGATATGAAAAGCCCCCGGACGGCAGCTGCCGTCCGGGGGCTTGCTTTGGCCTGAGCCCTACCTCTTGCGCCAGGTGGCGGGGGAGAAGAGGATGAGGATGGGGAATATCTCCAGGCGCCCTATCAGCATGCCGAAGCTGAGCAGGACCTTGGAGAGGTCGGAGAAGATGTCGAAGCTGCCCATGGGGCCGGCGGGGCCCAGACCGGGGCCCACGTTGGACATGCAGCTGACGACGGAGGCAAAGGTGGTCTCAAAGTCATAGCCGTCGAGCGAGACAAGCACCACAAGCACGAGGGTTATGAGGAAATACAGCGAGATGAACACCAGAGTGTTGCGGATGGTGGTGGTGGCCAGGGCCCGGCCGTTCACGCGCACGCTGGCCGTGCGGCGGGGATTGAGCATCTTGCCTATTTCCTGGCTGGCGGTCTTGAAAAAGATTATCACGCGGGAGACCTTGAGCCCGCCGCCGGTGCTGCCCGCGCTGGCGCCTATGAGCATGACTATTATCAGCAGGCTCTTGGAGAAGGCGGGCCAGAGGGTGAAGTCCGCCGTGGCGAAGCCGGTGGTGGTCATGAGGGACGAGACCTGGAAGAGGGAGTAGCGGAACGCGTTCCAGAAGCCGCCGTACTCGTCGATTATATCCAGGGCGATGAGCACTGAGACGCCCAGGGCGATGCCGAAGTAGCCGAGGAACTCGCTGTCCAGCAGCGCGGCGCGGAACTTCTTCATCAAAAGCAGGAAGTAGATGCTGAAGTTGACGCCGAAGAGCAGCATGAATATGCTGGTCACGACGTCTATGTAGACGCTGTCATAGTAGCCGATGGAGAGCTGCTTGACGGAAAAGCCGCCGGTGCCGGCGGTGGCCATGGCGTGGTTGAGCGAGTCAAAAAAGGGCATGCCGCCGGCGCAGAGCAGGATGATGAGTATCACGGTGAGGGCGATGTACATCAGGTAGGTTATGGCGGAACTGAGGCGGATGCGGGGCACCAGCTTGCCCACCACGGGGCCGGGGACCTCGGCGCGCATGATGTGCATGCTGCGCTCCTCGCTGAGGGGCACGACCGCCATGATGAACACCAGCACGCCCATGCCGCCTATCCAGTGGGAGAGGCTGCGCCAGAGCAGCAGGCCCTTGCTCACGGCCTCGATATCCGTGAGTATGGTGGCGCCGGTGGTGGTGAAGCCGGAGACTATCTCGAAAAAGGCGTCAATATAGCTGGGAATCTCGCCGGCTATGACGAAGGGCAGCGCTCCCACCATGGAGATGAGCAGCCAGGACAGGGCCACGCTGACAAACCCCTCCCGGGCGTAAAAGTCCCGGTATTTGAGCCGGGGCAGGGAGAGGAGCACGGCGAGCGCGCCGGAGATGGCCATGGTGGCCACAAAGTAGTATATCTCCTCGCCGTAGTACAGCGCTGCTATTATGGGGGGTATCATCAGCGCGGCCAGCACCGCCATAACGCGGCCCAGCACCTTGGAGATTATCCTGTAATTCATCCGGCCTTACTCCTCAAAGATATCGGCGAAGCGCTGCATGCCGAAACGGGTGGTGACGGCAATCACGCTGTCGTGCAGCTTTACGCAGTCGTCGCCGCCGGGGATGATGCACTCGTTGCCGCGTATGATGGCGGCGAGCAGCGTGTCCGGGCGGATGTTGAGCGAACGGATGGGCTTGTCCAGGTACGGGGCGTCCTTCCTTATCATGAACTCCAGCACTTCGGCCTTGCCGTCGGCTATCTCGTGCAGGGACTCGATGCCGCTGGCGTCGAGGGAGTTCTGCATGGCGCGGACGTACTGCACTATGTTGTCGGCGGCGATGTTAGTGGGGGTGACAAAGCTCTCCAGGCGGTGCGAGCCGACCATGGTGCGGAACACGTCCTGGTTAATCTTGGTGATGACCTTGCCGGCGCCGCTGCGGGCGGCGAACATGGAGGTGATGATGTTGTTCTGGTCGCTGCCGGTGAGGGCGACAAAGGCGTCTGTGGTGCGGACGCCCTCCTCCTCCAGCAGCTGGGGATCGGTGCCGTCGCCGAGCAGGACCTCGGCTTTGGGGAGTATCTCCTTTATGACCTCGCAGTGCTGGGGGTCCTCCTCGATTATCTTGACGCGGATGCCGACGTCCAGCAGCTCCCGGCCGAGGTAGAGGGATATGCGGCCGCCGCCGAGTATCATCACGTCGCGCACGCTGCGCTTATAGGTGCCGATGGCCTTGAAAAAGGCGGACATCTTGGCGGGGGCGCCCACCAGATGTACGGAATCGCCCGCGGAGAGCGTGTAGCTGCCCCTGGGGATGAGTACGGAGCCCTCGTGCTCTACGGCGCTGACGAGTATGCCGCTGCCATAGCGGTCGCGCATTTTCATCAGCTTCAGCCCGCAGATGGGCATGTCCTCCGTGATGATAAACTCCACCATCTCGGCGCGGCCCTTGGCGAAGGACTCGACCTTGGCGGCGGAGGGGATGCGGAGCACGCGGGAAATCTCCGCCGCGGCGTCGCGCTCCGGATTGAACACCAAGGAGAGCCCCAGCTCTTCCTTGAAGAACACCAGCTGGCGGTAGTACTCCATGGTGCGCACGCGGGCGACGGTGTTCTTCACGCCGAGCTTCCTCGCCGTGAGGCAGCAGAGCATATTGACCGCGTCGTCGCTGGTGACGGCCAACAACAGGTCCGCGTCGCCGGCACCGGCCTCGGTGAGCGTCTCGTAGTCGGCGCCGTTGCCCTGCAGAGTCATCACGTCCAGGTAATTGGAGATGTGCTCCAGCTTGCCGGCGTCCCTGTCGACCACGGTGAGGTTGTGGCCCTCCTCAATGAGGCGGCCGGCGAGGCCCTGTCCCATGCGCCCCGCGCCTATGAGTACGATTTCCATTAGTCAACAATCCCCTTTTTCCTCGTGTGGAGTTTTTTCTTGCGGCGCATATGTGTGAGCCGGCTGCGTTTGCGCGCCTGGGCGACTTTCATCTTGAAAAAGCTGAGCATGTCCTCATCCGCGGCGTATATGAGGCGGTTGACGGACAGAGTGTCTCCGCCATTGGGCTTGAAGCGCATGCGCAGGAGGAACTGGCCGTCGGTCCGGCACTCGCCGAGCGCCATATAGCGCCGGTCGCCCTGGTCCACCCATCTGGTGAGCGTGAGCGACTCGCCGCAGCGGGGGCATGGCGGGGAACTTATCCGCGGGTCCTTGAAGGCGGAGTCCTTGGAGGTGAAGCCGGCCAGGCACTCGTGGCTCAGCGGCTCCGGGCCGGTATCGCTGCTCTTCAGGGGGAGCTCGCCGGAACCGTCGTAGGAGGCGTACTGCTTTATGCCCTCGCCGAGGTCGATGTGCGAGCAGAGGAGGCCGGTGTTGTAGGCGTCGCCCAAGGCGTCGTGGGCCTGCCGCGTCTGCTCAATGCCGAAGTGCTCCATGGCGGAGCTGAGGGACTGCTGGCCGCGCTGGCCGCTCACCTGCAGGCCGTATATCACCTGGAGGTTGACCCAGCCGGAAATCCAGCTCCAGTCAAGGCCGTGGAGCTCCACGTTCTGCTCCATTATATTGCGGTCATCGCGCCCCCAGGTTATGAAAGTCACGCCGTCGCCGCACCACTCGTGGAATTTCTCCATGGCCTCCTTAAAGGGCAGGCCGCGGTTCAGGCGCTTGTTGTCAAAGCCGGTGAGCTTCTTGACCTTGAAGTGCATGGTGCGGAAGTAAACAGGGCGCACGTCCACGCTGAACTCCTCGCCGGGGGTCAGGTCATCGTTGAGCCGTACGGCGCCAATCTCTATTATCTCTCCTAGAAGGCGCATGGGGAGCTTTTTGTACTGGGAGGCCTGCGGTTTGTAGGCCTGATTCCATTCAAAGTCCACCACAACGTATTTCATAAAAGGCGGCTCCTTTCCCCCGACACATTTTCAACAAGTATAGCACATGACATGGGGAATATCAATCGGCAAAAGAGCTCAGAATGGGCCTTGGGGGGGCGCGGCGGCGGGGGAGGCAAATATCCTTTGAAACCGCGGGCGATACGTGGTATAATACTCCCGCTATTTTGAAAGGGGCGGTCTGTTTGAAAATCGTCGTCTTATGCGGGGGCCTGTCGCCGGAGAGGAACGTCTCGCGATCCTCCGGGGCCAAAATCGCCTCCGCGCTGAGGGAATTGGGACACAGCGTGGTGTTGGTTGACATGTATTTCGGGCTGGAGGACTATGCCGGCAGCCTGGAAAATATATTTGAGGAGCCGCCGGCCGACTTCGGCACGGCCATAGACGAGGCCGCGCCGGACATGGAGGCGGTGAAGAGGGCCAGGCGGCTTAAAAGCGACAGCCAGTTCGGCGACAGGGTGCTGGAACTGTGCGCGGCGGCGGACATGGTGTTCATGGCCCTGCACGGGCAGTGCGGGGAGGACGGCCGCGTGCAGGCCGTATTTGACCTAATGGGCATAAGGTACACCGGCAGCGGGCACATGGGCAGCGCCATAGCCATGGACAAGGACCTGACCAAGCGCCTGGTAGCCCCGCTGGGCGTGCTCACGCCTGAGTGGCGGGTGTATGAGCTGCGGGGGCTGGACATGGAGGCCGCCTGTGCGGAGTGCCCCCTGCCTGCGGTGGTGAAGCCGGTGGACTCCGGCTCCAGTATAGGGGTGTCCATAGCCAGGACGGCCGGCGAACTGCGCGACGCGCTCTCGGCTGCCGCGGCGGAGAGCGAGCGCGCGGTGGTGGAGCAGTACATAGAGGGCCGGGAGGTACAGATAGGCATACTGGCCGGGAAGCCCCTGCCCAGCATTGAGATAAGGCCCCTGGTGGGCTTCTACGACTACCGGAACAAGTACCAGCCGGGCGCGGCGGAGGAAATCACTCCGGCGCCCATACCGGCGGAGGCCGAGAGCCGCCTGGCGCGAGACGCCATGCTCGTCTGGGACGCTCTGGGGCTATGCGCCATATCGCGGGCCGACTTCATCTACGACGCGGAGGGGCGGCTGTGGTTCCTGGAGATAAACACCCTGCCGGGGATGACGCCCACCAGCCTGGTGCCGCAGGAGGCCGCCGTGCTGGGCATAGGCTATGGCGAGCTGTGCCAGAGGATAATTGACGCGTCCATGGAGAAGTACAGATGAAGGACATGACTGTTTTCCGCGCATCGGAGAGCTGCGGCGGCAGACTGGTCAACTGCCCACGGGACCTGCCGCTCACTGGCGGGGTGATAGACAGCCGCGAGGCCCGGCCCGACGTGATGTTCTGTGCTCTGCCGGGGGAGAGGGCCGACGGGCACGACTACATAAAAGCCGCCTTTGAGCGCGGGGCGGCCTGCTGCCTGGCGAGATACCTGCCTGAGGGCGTGGCGGGGCCGGCCATACTGGTGGACGACGTGGCGGCGGCCATGGCGCGCATAGCGCGCGAGTGCCGCGACAGGCTGAGCATACCCGTGGTGGGCATAACGGGCAGCAGCGGCAAGACCACGGCCAAGGAGATGTGCGCCGCCGTGCTCTCCCAGAGGTACAACACGCTCAAGACGGAGAAGAACTTCAACAACGAGCTCGGCGTGCCTCTGACGCTGTTCAGGATAGGGCCCGAGCACGGCGCGGCGGTGGTGGAGCTGGGGATAAACCACTTCGGCGAGATGAGCCGCCTGGGCGCCATGGCCCGGCCTGACATTGCCGTCTACACGCTCATCGGGCGCTCACACCTGGAGGCCCTGGGCGACCTGGACGGGGTGCTGAGGGCCAAGGGCGAGCTGATAGAGCATATGGCGCCGGACGCGCTGGTGATAGTCAACGGGGACGACGAAAAGCTGGCTGCCTGGGAGCCCGGGCGGAGGAAACTGACATACGGCCTGGGAGAGGGCTGCGACGTGCGGGGGGTGAATCTCCGCGCACAGGGCGCGGAGGGCTCCGCGCTGACAGTGCAGGCCGGCGCGCGGCGCTTTGAGCTGCACCTGCCGGCATATGGGCGGCATCTGGCCTACGCCGCGCTCGCCGCGGCGGCGCTGGGGCTGGAACTGGGGCTGAGCGAGGAGGAGATTGCCCTGGGGGCCGAGTCCTATGTCCCGGTCGGCAGAAGGGCCAATCTCGTGCGGACAGACTGCCTCACCATAATAGACGACTGCTACAACGCCAACCCGGACTCGGTGAAGATGGCTATCGAGTCCGCCCGCGACCTCGGCGGGAGGCTGGTCTGCGTCCTGGGCGACATGCTGGAGCTGGGGACGGACTCCGAGCGGCTGCACCGCGAGGTGGGCGAGGCGGCGCGCGGCGCCGGGGCGCTGCTGCTCACCGTGGGTGAGCGCAGCGAGGCCATGGGCGGGCGCCATTTCGCGGGCAAGGCGGAGCTGATAGCCGCCCTCCCGGGCATACTGCGCCGGGGCGACCGCGTGCTTGTGAAGGCCTCGCACTCCATGGCGTTCGAGGAGATATCGGAGGCGCTGAGAGCGCTGCAGCTGGACTGAGACAGAAAAAACATCGCCCCGCCGTCAGGCGGGGCGATGTCCTTTTTATTTGGCTCACATAAATATGGTGGCAAAACACTGACAGGCCAGGAACATGCAGAAGGCGGTGGCCACCGGGGCCAGAATCTTGCCCTTCATGCGGATGCTGAAGCTGTCAAAGGTGAAGGTGACGGCGGTGAAGCAGGCGGCGCCCACAAAGGCGTATCTCGCGGCCTGGGCCACGGTGGCGAGGCCGGAGAGAGCGGGGAAGAAGCCGAAGCAGGCGGCGGCCAGCAGGAAGTTGATAAGCCACATGCGCTCGCCCTTGTCCTTGATGAAATAGTACTCTATCAGCACTGCGAGCAGCGAGACGGAGACAAAGACGGGCACGTCAATCTGCGGGAGCACTATCAGAGGGGCAAAGGTGTCAGTCAACACGAGCACCAGGCAGCCCAGGCCGGAGACGGCGGCGAGTATGATGCTGAGAATGTACTTGTCCTTATTCATGTTCCACCCTCCTTACTGCGCGCCTTCCAGGGCGTTCCTCACGGCGTCCATGATGCCGTTGCTGGTGTAGGTGGCGCCGGATACGGCGTCGACATCGGGGGAATTGGCCTCGACGATGGCGGCGGGTATCTGCTCCAGGGCCGCGCCGGCTATGTTGGGCGTCTCGCTGTTGGAGGTGACGGTGACGCCGGTGATGGTGTCGCCGTCCATGGTGACCTCAACGGTGATGGGGCCCATGTAGCCGTCGGCGGTGCCAGTGAGCGCCCCGCCGGAGCTGCCGGCGCTCTCCAGGGCGTTTCTCACGGCGTCCATAATGCCGTTGCTGGTGTAGGTGGCACCGGACACGGCGTCGACATCGGGGGAATTGGCCTCGACGATGGCGGCGGGTATCTGCTCCAGGGCCGCGCCGGCTATGTTGGG
>CALWYL010000033.1 GCA_944385765.1 uncultured Oscillospiraceae bacterium | reverse complement strand
CCGGCTATGTTGGGCGTCTCGCTGTTGGAGGTGACGGTGACGCCGGTGATGGTGTCGCCGTCCATGGTGACCTCAACAGTGATGGGGCCCATATAGCCGTCGGCGGTGCCGGTGAGTGCCCCGCCGGAGCTGCCGCCCTCCTCCTCGGGCTCGGAGAGGGAGAGAATATAGGAGGCGGCCGCGTTGGCCCCGCGGACCACGCCCGCGCTCGTGATGGTGGCGCCGGTCATGCCGTCTATATTGTCGCCCACCACGAGTTCCCCGGAGGAGCCGAGAATCTGCACCAGGAAGTCGGCGTCGTGCATGGCGTTCTCGCCGAGGTTATAGGTGGCGTGCAGGTCCGTGACCGCGATGGAGATGACCTGGCCGCGGCCGTTGACGCCCACCAGGCAGGTGACCAGGCCGTTGAAGCCATCCGTGGCGGTCTGCACGACATAGTTGCCGTTCGCGGCGCCGTAGACGGCGGTGATACTGGAGTCGCTGCCGGTGTATTCCAGCTCCTCGAAGGGGGCGCCGCCGGGCATCATCAGCTCCAGCATCTGTGAAAACGCCGCCTCTTCATTGGACTGGGCGGTGGAGGCGAGGCCCGTGTGGGCTGCAAAGAGCACAAGGGCAACGGCCAGGATGACCGCCACGGCAATCAAAAATCCCCTGCTGTTTTTCACTGCGCGGGACCTCCTTTCGCGACGCCGAAGCGCCTCGGGGGCAGATAGCGGTCAAGCGCCCAGGCGAAGGCATTCATGGTGAGTATGGCGTAGGTGATGCCCTCCGGATACAGGCTCTTGTACCGGAAGAGGATGGTGAGGGCGCCGCAGCCGATGCCGAACACCAGCTGCGCGAGGGGTGAGGTGGGGCTGCTGGAGTAGTCGGTGGCCATGAAGATGGCGCCTATCAGCAGTCCGCCGCCGAATACGCTGCAGAGCATCCACATGATGGGGTCGTCCCCCCGGGCGAAGAAGAGCGAGAGGGCGGCGACAGTGCCCACATAGGACACGGGGATGCGCCAGTTGATGGTGCGGGTGGCCAGAAGTATGGCCGCGCCGATGAGCAGCGCGAGGGCCGAGACCTCGCCGATAGTGCCGCCGGTGTTGCCGAGGAACATGTCCAGCAGCGACTCGTCTCCGGGCAGGACCCCGCGGGACATGTCCTGCAGCGGGGTGGAGGAGGAGACCATGTCCACGTTGTTGGCCAGGCCCAGAGCGCCGGGCGCGGCGTAACGGACCAGGGCGGTGGGCCAGAACAGCATCAGGAAGGCCCTGGCCGCCAGCGCGGGGTTGAAGACGTTCTGCCCCAGGCCGCCGCAGAGGCACTTGGCCACCACGATGGCGAACACGCCGCCCACGGCGGGCATCCAGTAGGGGACGCTGGCGGGGAGGGTGAGGGCCAAAAGCAGCCCGGTGACGGCGGCCGAGCCGTCGGTCACGGAGGCCTTTTTGCCGGTGACGAGGCCGCAGACGAGCTCAGTGGCCACGCTGGCGGCCATGCTGATGGCGACCACGATGAGCGCGCGGACGCCGAACACTATCACGCCGGCTATCAGAGCGGGGACGAGCGCGACAAGCACGGTGAGCATCAGTTTGCGGGTGTTGTCGCTGCTCCGGATGTGTGGCGCGGAAGAAATGTTGAGGTTCACGCTCGTTTTCCTCCCTTCAGCAGACTCTTGGCGAGCACGAAGGTCTCGGTCAGCGGGAGCTTGGCCGGACAGACAAAGGAGCAGCAGCCGCATTCCATGCAGTCCTCAAGGTTGAGGCGCTTGAGCTCGCCGCCCATGCCCTCCTTGGCGTAGCGGTACATATAGAGCGGCTGCAGGTACATGGGGCAGACGGAGGCGCACTTGCCGCAGCGGATGCACGGGCCCTCGGCATTGCGCTCCGCCAGCTTGGTGAGGCAGAGGATGGCGTTCGTGCCCTTCACCACGGGGACGTCGAGGCTCTCGACCGCCTTGCCCATCATGGGGCCGCCGGCGACCACCTCGACCGTCTCCTCCTTGAGCCCGCCAGCGGCCTTCACCGCGTCGGCGAAGCTGGTGCCGATGCGCACCAGCACGTTCCGGGGCTCCTCAGCGCCCTCGCCGGTGACGGTGACTATCTTCTCCAGCAGGGGCTGGCCCCTGGTGACTGCGCGGTAGACATTTGCGGTGGTTGTGACGTTGAAGAGGGCGCCGCTGCGCGCGCCGGGAGCAACCTCGTTGCCTGTGACAGCCAGAATGAGCTGCTTTTTGGCCCCCTGGGGGTAGCGGGTGGGGAGGACGCGTATTTCAACGAGCGGGTCGTCGCCGGCTTCGGCCCTCAGGGCCTCTATCGCCTCGGGCTTGTTGTCCTCGATGGCGATGATGCTCTTTTCGGCGCCCAGCACCTTGGCCAGCAGCCTCGCGCCGCCGATGACGTCGGCGGTGGCTGTGCACATGATGGTGTCGTCGCTGGTGATGTAGGGCTCGCACTCGCAGGCGTTTATGAGGACGTCCTTAGTCCTGCCGGCGGTGGAGGCTATCTTGGAATTCGTGGGGAAGGCCGCGCCGCCCATGCCGACTATGCCGGCCGCGCGGACCAGTTCCGCCACGGCCCTGGCGTCCAGGGACTCCCAGTCGGCGGCGCCCCTGAACTCCACGGACTCGTCTTTAAAGTCGTTCTTTATAATGATGCAGGGGGCGCTGCCGCCGGAGGGCACGGCGCGCTCCTCAATGGCGGTGACGGTACCGGAGACGGTGGCGTGAACCGGCGAGCTCTTGGCGTCGCCGTCGCCTATCACCTGCCCCATGAGCACCCGGTCGCCGACCGCGACGAGCGGCTTGCAGGCCGAGCCTATGTGCTGTATCAGCGGTATCACCACCGTCTCAGGGGCGGGGACTGTGACCACGGCGGTGCCGCGGGACAGCTCCTTGTGCCCCTGGGGGTGGACGCCTCCACTGAACAAGTGTTTCATGTTTTCACCTCTGTATTCAAATCTTGTAAAAGCGCTGGCAGCCGGGGCGAGCCTAGCTCCTGATATGCTGCTCAAAGCCCGGGCTGTAGAATTTCTCGCCCTCGGGAGTGACCCACATGGCCTCGGCGCCGAACCGCTCCAGCAGCTCCTGCCCCTCCGACTGCGGGAGGGTGAAGAGAGCGGTGGAGAGGGCGTCGCTGATGCCGGAGTCGGGGCAGAGGACGGTGACACTGCGCCAGTAGTCGGAGGGGAAGAGGGTATTGGGGTCGATTATGTGGTGGTAGCGCACCCCGTCGCAGACGTAATACCGCTGATAGTCGCCGCTGGTGACCACACAGAGGTCCTCTATATACAGTGTGTGCAGGAACTCCGAACCGCCGTCGGGCGATTCGACGCCAATTACCCAGCGGCCGTCGCCCTCGGGTTTGGGACCGGTGGGGCGGACGTTGCCGCCCACGCTCACCAGATATCCGGACGGCGCGCCGCGGCAGACCATCTCCACCGCATAGCCCTTGGCTATGGCGCCGACGTCCAGACTGGCCTGGGGGTCGGTTATCTGCACGGTGCCGCGCTCCTCGTCGATGACGACGCAGTCAAAATCCGTGTGTTCGGCGGCGGACTCCAACTCATCCAGCTCAGGCACATAGGCCTCTTCCGGGTTGTCTATCGAGTACTCGCGCGCGTCGTGCCAGATGCTCAGCACCGCGCCCATCGCCACATTTACGGCGCCGCCGGTGGCCTCATACATGTCGCGGGAGAAGAGCAGCAGGTCTATAATCCTCTGATCGACCTCCACGGGCTCACCGCCGGCATTGTCGTTTATGGTCTTGATGTTGTTGAGGCCCTCGTAGTCGTTGTAAATGTCGTAGAGCTGGTGGTACTCCTCCAGCTCGTCGTGGATGTCCTGCACGGCGGCCGAGAAGGCCTCCTCGCTCTCGGCGTAGCCGACGATGTTGGTCACGGTGTCGAAGAGCGTGAGGAAGCTGGCGTCATAGCGCTCCAGAGCACCCGCCGCCCCGGCGGAGGGGTCCTGCGAGGGCTGCGCCCCGGACGGGGAACCGCAGGCCGAGAGCAGAAACAGCAGCGCCAGCACGGGCAGAAAAATACGTCTCATTCTTACCTGCTTTCATGTGACGGCGGGGAGAGCGCGGGGCCTGCCCCGCCGTCCGCTTGGGGTAGTTGAGTGGGCAAACTCAGTTGGCGCCGGACTTGGTGAGCACGTCGACAAAGGCGCCGATGTTCATGGTGGTGCCGGCGACGAGGTCCACCTCGCTCTCGGCCACGTGGCCGTTATCGGGGTTGACGGCTATGCCGGCCACCTCATCGACCGTCTTGCCCAGGCAGTACTCCTCGAAGAAGGCGGTCTGCTCGAACCACTCCTTGCCTATGGGGCTGGAGCCCTGCATGTGGTAGTCGTACTCCAGCTCGGTCTTGGTCTTGACAGAGGTGTTGGACTGGTCGCTGGTTATCTCGCCGCTGGCGTTGAAGCTTATCTTGCACTGGACGCAGTCGAGGTCGAGGCCGGTGATGACGCCGCTCCCATCGAGGGTGTAGGCACCGGCGGTGACGTCGCACTGGGCGAGGCCGTCGGCCTCGGCGGTGGCGTCGGCGCTGGAGCTGCTGTGCTCAGCGCTGCTGTGCAGGTAGAGGGTGTCGCCCTCCTGGGCGCCGTAGCACTTTGCGTTCTTGCAGGCATTGACCACGCCGTCGATGAAGTCGCCGAGAGGCATGGTGATGCCGGCTATTAGGTCGGCGTCGGTGGCTTTGCCGGCGTCGTCGAGGGCTATGCCGGCCACCTCGTCGGCGGTCTTGCCGATGCAGTACTGCTCCAGGGCCTCCACCTGCTCGAACCACTCGCGGCCGATGCCGGAGGCGGAGCGCATGGCGTAGTCGTCCTGCAGCTCCATCTTGGAGAGGATGGGCTCGGCGGCGTCGGTGGTGATGTGGCCAGCGGCGTCGAAATTGGTCTTGCACTGGATGGCGTCTATCTTGCAGTCGACAATCACGCCCTCGCTGTTGAGGGTGACGGCGTAGATGTCCACGTTGGCCTGCGCGAGGCCCTCGGCCTCGGCGCTGGCATTGCTGGAGCCGCTGTGGCCGAAGGCCAGGGCAGGCTTCATGTAGAAGCCCATGGCCAGCTCGCCGGCGGGAATCTCCAGGGGTTCGGACACGGCGCCAGACTTGGTGAGCACGTCGACAAAGGCGCCGATGTTCATGGTGGTGCCGGCGACGAGGTCCACCTCGCTCTCGGCCACGTGGCCGTTATCGGGGTTGACGGCTATGCCGGCCACCTCATCGACCGTCTTGCCCAGGCAGTACTCCTCGAAGAAGGCGGTCTGCTCGAACCACTCCTTGCCTATGGGGCTGGAGCCCTGCATGTGGTAGTCGTACTCCAGCTCGGTCTTGGTCTTGACAGAGGTGTTGGACTGGTCGCTGGTTATCTCGCCGCTGGCGTTGAAGCTTATCTTGCACTGGACGCAGTCGAGGTCGAGGCCGGTGATGACGCCGCTCCCATCGAGGGTGTAGGCACCGGCGGTGACGTCGCACTGGGCGAGGCCGTCGGCCTCGGCGGTGGCGTCGGCGCTGGAGCTGCTGTGCTCAGCGCTGCTGTGCAGGTAGAGGGTGTCGCCCTCCTGGGCGCCGTAGCACTTTGCGTTCTTGCAGGCATTGACCACGCCGTCGATGAAGTCGCCGAGAGGCATGGTGATGCCGGCTATTAGGTCGGCGTCGGTGGCTTTGCCGGCGTCGTCGAGGGCTATGCCGGCCACCTCGTCGGCGGTCTTGCCGATGCAGTACTGCTCCAGGGCCTCCACCTGCTCGAACCACTCGCGGCCGATGCCGGAGGCGGAGCGCATGGCGTAGTCGTCCTGCAGCTCCATCTTGGAGAGGATGGGCTCGGCGGCGTCGGTGGTGATGTGGCCAGCGGCGTCGAAATTGGTCTTGCACTGGATGGCGTCTATCTTGCAGTCGACAATCACGCCCTCGCTGTTGAGGGTGACCGCATAGATATCGACGTTCGTCTGCGCGAGGCCCTCGGCTTCGGCGCTGGCGTCGCTGGAGCCGCTGTGGCCGGATGCGTGGGCGGCGGTCATGTAGAAGCCCATGGCTATTTCACCCTGGGGAATCTCGAGGGGCTCTTCGGAGGCAGAGGGCTCTTCGCTGGCTATGGGGTCGGCCGCCGGGGTGGAGGCCCCGTCGTAAATCACGACAGTGGGGCTGCCGCAGGCGGCGAGCAGGCCAAGGCACAGCATAAGCGCAAGAGCGATGGCAAGCGTTTTCTTCATTTTGTGTTCCTCCTGTATTCAACATACATCTATCGCCTCATCCCTTTGGATGTGAGACGTCTATTGGGGTAGCGACCACTGCCCGGAGGCTATAAGCGCCCTGAAACAGGCCGAGGCCACCGCTCCGGTGAGCATGCCCGTCACGAGCCCCACCAGGAGCAGGAAGGGGAGATACGCGAATATGTATACGGAGCTCAGGGTCAGCGCAGCCACGAGTATCTGGCCGATGTTGTGCGCCGCGGCGCCGCAGAGGCTGACGCCGTAGACGGAGAAAAAGGGGATGTGCCTCGCCAGGGCCATGACGGACATGGAGAGCAGCCCGCCGGTGAGGGAGAACATCAGCGCCGTGACGCCGCCGCCGAATACCGAGCCCAGGGTGCAGCGCAGTATAAGTATAATGAAGGCGCTGCGCCAGCCGAGGAAGTAGAGCGCGAAGAGGCTGACTATGTTGGCGAGGCCGAGCTTGACCCCCGGGAGGGGGATGAGCAGCTGCAGGGGGATGAAGCGCTCCAGATAGGAGAGCGCGAGGGCCGCGGCAACCAGAATGGCCTGGAGGGCCAGCTTTTTAGAATTTCCCATGCCGACCTCCTCAGCCTGTCACGCCGTCCACGCCGGTTTCCCCGCCGTCGGCCGGGACTATGCGTATTTCGACCAGGTTGGGCAGGCAGACGATGCTCTGGCCGGCGCTGCTGCGCCAGCCGCTGTGGACGCAGTCCTCTCCCGGGCAGTCGGAAACGGTGATGGCAATCTCCCCGTCCTTCACCGTCACTGTGTTCTCATAATCGCCGGAGATGACGAACTCCGTGTCCCTGTCCAGGGGTATGGTGTCTATCAGCTCGCCGTTTTGACGTATCTCCGCCTCCGCGGGACCTGTGCCGGAGCCGGTGAGAAATATCAGGGCCACCGCGGACGCGAGCAGAGCTATGGCGGATACGGCCACGAGGTCCCCGGGGCGGAACCTCAGCCGGAGGGGTTTATCCATGGGGTCTCCTTTCAGGAGTAATTGCTAAAATAATAACAAATGGGTGCGGGGAAAAACCACCCTTTGTGCGCAATGGTGCGCACTAGTCAATTAAAGCGGCGCGAGGGAAAGCGGATGCCCGGGGAAAGGGGCGAAAAAGCCCGCCCCGGACGCCATGATTATACTTCAAACTTGGCTGTTTGTAAAGCGTTGATGTGGGAACTGGCTTTTTCCATAATCGCCGCTTGTTCTTTCGCCCGGTTTGTGCTAATATAAATAAGTTCAGGTATACATAATCAGGAGGACGGCTCAGTGACGATATTGAACGCTATCATTCTCGGCCTGGTGCAGGGGGTGGCGGAGTTTCTGCCCATCTCCAGCTCGGGACATCTGGCGATACTGCAGGACCTCTTCGGCATGACGACGGCGGAGGAGGGGCATCTATTTTTTGACGTGCTGCTGCACCTGGGCACGCTGGTGTCCATATTCGTGATGTACTGGGGAGATATAACCGGCATGGTGCGCGAGGTGTTCGCCGTGCTGCGCGGGGGCCGCACCGCGGACGGGAAACCGGCGGGGAATCTGCCGGCCGCGAGGCTGTTTTTCATGATAGTCATCGCCACGCTGCCGCTGGTACTGGTGCTGCCGGTGAACGACTATGTGGAGCAGCTCTACTACATGCCCACCTTCGTGGGGGCCATGCTGCTGCTCACGGGAGCGCTGCTCTATGTCTCCGACCGCATGCCGCGAGGGAGAAAGAACGAGCGCAGCATGCGCGTGGCCGACGCGCTGGTGATAGGCCTCTGCCAGTGCGTGGCGACAATACCGGGCATTTCCCGCTCCGGGACCACGATAACGGCCGGCATTGCCACCGGGCTCGACAGGACCTTCGCCATGAAGTTCTCCTTCCTCATGTCGATACCGGCGGTGCTGGGGGCCAACCTGCTGAGCTTCATAGACGTCTTCAGCGAGGGAATCGACTTCTCACTGGTGCCGGCATATCTGCTGGGCATGCTGGCCGCCATGCTGTCGGGCATCGCGGCCATATGGCTGATGAAGTTCATCGCCAGAAAGAGCAAATTCGGCGCGTTCTCCTACTACTGCCTGGGCGCGGGCGTACTTACGATAATCCTCTCTCTAGTTTTCTGAAAGGACTGCTGAAACATGGCATCTTCCTCCGGCGGGGCCAAGAGGCCCGCGGCCAGCAAGGGCACAGGCAACAAGAACACAAAAAACTCCCGCCCCAAGAGCGGAGCCGCCCCCAAGAGCGCGGGCGGGAGGGGCAAAAACGCCCCCAGGCCCATCAGGCGCGAGGTGGGGGCGGTGGTCTGCGCCTTTTTGGGCATATTCTCAGCCATCGGCTACTTCAATGTCGACGCACTGTTCATAGACATATTCTGCGGATTCCTCAAGGGCCTGCTCGGCTGGGGATATTATCTGATACCTCCGGCGCTGCTGGCGGCGGCCGGCACGCTGGCCTTCCACCGCGGGAGGCCGGTGGCCCTGCGCGTGACGGCGACGGCGCTGCTGCCGGTGCTTTTGGGGGCCATAGCCGATCTGCTCTTTGCCAGGTCCGGGCTCAGCTTCGACGGCGGCTTCCTCAGGCTGTGCGAGCAGCTCTATAAGAACGGAAACAATATGGCCGGCGGAGGGCTCGTCGGCGGGCTGCTGGCCATGTCCCTCGAGGCCATGTTCAGCATTTACGGTGCCCTGCCGGTGCTGCTGGCGGCCTTTATTTTCATGCTGATGTCGGCGGCGCATCTGAGCTTTGCCAAAATAAGCTCCTGGTGGTCCGCCCGCGAGAGGGTGGCGTATGAGCCGGAGCCGGAGGATGAGCGGCAGCCGGAGCCGGCGATAGACGCGCGCCCCGCCAGGCAGAGGCGGCGGAACATAGACATACCGCTGGGGGATGAGCCGGCGGCGGAGGACTACGGGGCGGACGCCGCGGGGCTGTTCGACAGAGGCCCGGCGCCCAAGAGAGAGAGAAAGAGCGCCGGAACGGCGGCGGGCGGAGGCCGCGCGGCCTTCGATATACCCATGCCGGGTGACGACGAGCCCTGGGAGGGCGATCCGGGCCCGGTGGAGACGCCGGGGAGGACGGCGGCGAGGGCCGCCGAGCCCGTCGAGCCGGAAATCCCCATACTGCCCCTGAAAGACGAGGAGCCGCCGCTGCCGAAGATAGATTTCATGCCGCCTCTGGATGAGGAGGACGAGGAGGCCGACAGCGGGGCGGCCGATGTGGCGGCCGCGCTGGAGCAGGCCAAGGGCATGACGCCGGAGTATGAGTTCCCACCGATAGACCTTCTGCGCAGGGGGTCAGCCGCGGCGGTGGACGGGCGCGACGAGATAGCGCTCAACCGGGAGCGGCTGGAGACCACGCTCAAGAGCTTCGGTGTGGCGGCGAACATTGTGGGGGCCACGCGAGGCCCCACGGTGACCCGTTATGATTTGGAGCTGGACGCCGGGGTGAAGCTGACAAAGCTGACCAACCTCTCCAGCGACCTGGCGCTGAGCCTGGGCGTGATGAACGTGCGCATAGCGCCCATACCGGACAAGATATCCACCGTGGGCATTGAAGTGCCGAATAAGATAGTCAGCATAGTCTACCTGCGCGAGATAATAGAGTCCGCCGCATTCAAAAATGCGGCCTCCAGCCTCACTTTTGCGATAGGCAAGGACATCTCGGGCGAATGTGTCGTGGGCAACATAGCCAGGCTGCCGCACATGCTCATAGCTGGTACCACGGGTTCCGGCAAATCTGTCTGCCTCAACTCGCTGCTGCTCAGCCTGCTCTACAAGTCCACGCCGGAACAGGTGAGGCTGATAATGGTGGACCCCAAGATGGTGGAGCTGGGCATATATAACGGAATACCGCACCTGCTGGTGCCGGTGGTCACGGACCCCAAAAAGGCAGCCGGCGCGCTGCAGTGGGCCGTGGTGGAGATGCTCAAGCGCTACCGGCTGTTTTCCGAGGCGGGTGTGCGCGACCTGGCCGGATACAATGCCCATCAGAAGAAGACCGGCGGGGAGACCATGCCCCAGGTGGTCATAGTGGTGGACGAGCTCGCGGACCTCATGCTGGTGGCCAGCAAGGACGTGGAGGAGAGCATCTGCCGGGTGGCCCAGATGGGCCGCGCCGCCGGTATGCACCTCATAATCGCCACCCAGAGACCCTCGGCCGACGTTATCACGGGACTCATGAAGGCCAACATACCCAGCCGCATAGCTTTTGCGGTTTCGAGCGCCATGGAGTCCCGCATCATCCTGGACACTGGCGGGGCGGAGAAGCTCATAGGCATGGGGGACATGCTCTATTTCCCGCTGGGCAGCGGGAAGCCCATGCGCGTGCAGGGGGCCTACGTCTCCGACGAGGAGAGGGAGGACGTCATAAACTTCATAAAGCACTCCTGTGCGCCGGAGTACAGCGACGACGTGCTCGCGCAGATTGAGAAGGCCGCCGCCGAGAAGGACAAGAACGGCAAGGGCAAGGGCGAGAGAGGGGCCGATTTTGACCAGGACGAGCCCGAGGGCGGCGATGGCAACGCCTTTGCCAACTACGACGAGCTGCTGCCGCAGGCGGTGGACGTGATATTTGAGACCAAGCAGGCCAGCGTGTCCATGCTGCAGAGGCGATTGAAGCTGGGCTATTCACGGGCCGCCCGCCTGGTGGACCAGATGGAGGAGCTCGGCATAGTGGGGCCATTTGAGGGCTCAAAGCCTCGGCAGGTTCTCATAACAAAGCAGCAGTGGCAGGAGATGCAGCTGGTGAACGGCACGGCGCCGACGGAGAGATTCCAGACAGAGATGGAATTCGGCTCCGACGGGGACTCCGACGACGATGTCCCGTTCTGATACATGGTTGACATAATATTAAAACGGGAGATATCCGGCAGGATACTTGACCTCGGCGGCGGGGGAGAGGGCGTGATAGGGCGGATTTACGGCCGCGCCGTGACCGCGATTGACATACGGCCGGAGGAGCTGGACGGGGCGCCCGGCAATTTCAAACGGCTGTGCATGGACGCCAGACGGCTGGATTTCCCGGGCGCGAGCTTCGACGCCGTGACGGCCTTCTACTTCCTGATGTACCTTGTGCCGGAGGACAGGCCGGCGGTGTTTGCCGAGGCGGCGCGCGTGCTGAAGAGCGGCGGGAGGATGTATGTCTGGGATGCCGCTTACCGCTCGGCATTTCCGGAGCCGCACCTCGTGGAGTTGAGCATTGACGCCGCGGGGGAGAGAATCGGCACGACCTACGGAGTGCTGGGTGAGGGCATGTGCCTCAGCCGGGATGATGTCCTGAGCCGCGCGGCGGAGGCCGGGCTGGCGCCTGCGGAGGCAAGAGCCGGCGGAGGGCATTTTTATCTTGTTTTTGAGAAGGTGCAATATGGATAATATAGCGACAGCGCCGCTGGGGCGCTATGACGAGGGCGCGGTGCTCGCGCTGTATGCCGCGGTGGGCTGGACGAATTACACGCAGCGGCCGGAGATGCTCAGGAGGGCTTTCAGCGGCTCGCTGTGTACGCTGGCCGCGTACGATGGCGAGAGGCTCGTGGGCCTGGTGCGCGCGGTGGGGGACGGGGCGTCCATCCTCTGCGTGCAGGACCTGCTGGTGCTGCCCGAGTATCAGAGGCGCGGCATAGGCGGGCGGCTGCTGCGGGAGCTGCTCGCGCGCTATCATGATGTGTACCAGACCATGCTGCTGACGGACGACACGCCGGAACACGCGGCGTTTTACGAGCACGCCGGCTTCACGAAGGCGGAGAAGTACGGATGCGGCGCGTATGTGATTTTCAAGTAGGTTGACATAATATATTTACGGAGCAAGGATGAACTACGAAGAGATAGGTAGAATGAGCGTCCTCAGCCTGGCGCATGTGGGCGACGCGGTTTATGAGCTGCTGGTGCGCACGCGCCTGGCGGAAAAGGGCCTGGCCACTGTGGTGGGCCTGCACAGGGCTACTGTGCAGCTGGTGAAGGCGCCGGCACAGGCGAAGGCGGCGGCGGTGCTGCTGCCGCTGCTCAACGAGCGCGAGCACGCGGTGTACCGCCGGGGGCGCAACAGCCATGTGAACAGCGTGCCGCACGGCGCCACCAAGGCGGAGTATCACGCCGCGACGGCGCTGGAGGCCGTATTCGGCTATCTCTGGCTCGCGGGCGAGCGCGAGCGCGTCCGGGAGCTGTTTGAAGCTGTCATGGAGGTGGAGGATGCCACTTGACGCCGTGTGTCTCACGGCTCTGCTGCGCGAGCTGGCGCCGGAGCTGGAGGGGGCAAGGATAGATAAGGTTCAGCAGCCGGAGAGGGACCTCCTGCTGCTGAGCGTATATACGCGCTCGGGCGCGCGCCGGCTGCTGATATCGGCGGGCGTCGGCTCGGCCAGGCTGCATTTCACGCGCGAGAGGTACGAGAACCCGGAGACGCCGCCCATGTTCTGCATGCTGCTGCGCAAGCACCTCACGGGGGCCAGGATAGTCTCCGTGGAACAGCCGCCTTATGAGCGGATGGCGCTTTTGAAGCTGGCCGCGCGCGACGAGCTGGGGGTGGAGACGGAAAAGACGCTGGCCGTGGAGCTGATGGGGCGCTCGTCGAACGTCATACTGGTGGACGGGCAGGGGAACATCGTGGACTGCATGCGGCGGGCGGATTTCGGCGAGGGGGCCTACAGGCGCCTGCTGCCGGGGATGCTCTACAGGCTCCCGCCGAGGCCGCAGAAGCCCTGCTTCTTCGAGCTCGGCTCTTCCGAGAGGCGCGAGCTCTGGGAACGGGCGGGCGACGCGGAGATGGACAGGTGGCTGATGGACAGCTTCTATGGCCTGTCGCCGCTGATAGCGAGGGAGACGGCGCACCGGGCGGGGAACGCCTCCGCCCTGCCGGCTGCCATGGACGCCCTGGCGGAGAGCGTGGCGGCGGGGGAGTTCACCCCCTGCCTGCTGACCATGGAGGGCAAGGCGCCGGATGTGACTTTCATGCGCATAACGCAGTACGGCCCGGCGGCGAAGTGCGAGATACGTCCGGGCTTTTCGGAGCTGCTGGACGAGTGCTACGCCGGGCGGGACCGGGCGGAGCGCATGCGCCGGGCGGCGCACGACACGACGAAGGCCGTGAGGACTCTGCGCGACAGGCAGGCCAGAAAACTGGCCCAGCAGCGCGAGGAGCTGAAAAAGACCGCCGACCGGGAGGAGCTGCGCCGGCGGGGCGACCTGATAACCGCCAACCTCTGGCGGGCTGAGAAGGGCGCCAGGACGCTGCTCTGCGAGGACTACTACACCGAGGGGTGCCCGCAGGTGGAGATAAGGCTGGACCCCATGAAGACGCCGCAGCAGAACGCCGCCGCGGCATATAAGGAGTACAAGAAAGCGGCGGCGGCAGAGCGGCATCTGACGGAGCTCATCGCCGCCGGCGAGAAGCAGCTGGACTATCTGGAGAGTGTGCTGGACGAGCTCTCCAGGGCGGAGAGCGAGAAGGACGTGGCGGAGATACGCGGCGAGCTCATCGGCTCGGGGGTGCTGAGGGCCGCCAGGGGCACAAAACAGCAGCGCGTCAGGCCGCGGGGGCCTTTCAGATATGTGTCCAGCGGGGGATTTGAGATACTCGCCGGGCGCTCAAACGCCCAGAACGACGAGCTGACCATGAAAACAGCCCGCCGGGGGGATATCTGGCTGCACACGCAGAGGGTACACGGCTCGCACGTGATAATCAGGACAGACGGCGCGCCGGTGGACGAGGCCACGCTCGCCGAGGCGGCGGCCATCGCCGCCTGGCACTCACAGGCCCGTGGCGGCGGGAAGGTGCCGGTGGACTACACCGAGGTGAGAAATGTGAAGAAGCCCTCCGGCGCACTGCCGGGGAAGGTGATATACACGAACTACAGGACGCTGATGGCCGAGGGCGACGGAGAGACGGCGGCGAGGCTGGAGTCGAAATAGAATTGCACAAAAGCGGCCCCGCCGTGAGGCGGGGCCGCCTGTTGTTGGGGCGGGCGGCTCTGACTGAGCCGCTCAGGATGCGGCAGCAGATGTTGTGGGAATGCCGCGCGCCGCGGCCCCCTGAGAGACGGTGGCCGGAGGGGAGACATCCGCATCCTGCGGCGGGCCGCCTGGCAAGGGGTAATCTGCCCGGCAATCGGCGCATAGTCTGTCCTGAGGGGGACGGGCATGGGAAAGAAGCTGGTTTACAATACGGCGCTGCTCACGGCGAGCTCGCTGCTGATGCGCTGCATAGGCATGGCCTTCCAGGCCTGGCTGGCCGGGAGAATAGGAGCCGCCGGCATCGGGCTGTTCCAGCTGGTGATGAGCGTGGAGATGCTGTGCACGACCTTCGCCATCAGCGGGATACGCTTCGCGGCCACCAGGCTGGTGGCGGAGGAGATAGGGCTGGGGCGCGAGGACGCCCTGGGGGCGGCCATAATAAGATGCGCGGCCTACAGCCTGCTCTTCGGCCTGGCGGCGTCCGCGCTGCTGATGGGATTTGCCGAGCCGATAGGCTTCCTCTGGGTGGGAGACGCGAGGACGGTGCAGAGCTTGCGCATACTGGCCTGCGGGCTGCCGTTTCTCTCATTGTCCTCGGTGCTCTCGGGGTATTTCACGGCCTGCGGACGGGTGTGGAAGAGCGCGCTTGTGCATCTGATAGAACAGCTGAGCTACATAGCGCTGGTGGCCATATTCCTGGCGCGGGCGCCGGAGGGGGACATAGAGCGCAACTGCGCGGCCGTGACGGCGGGGGTGACGGCCTCGGATATGCTGTCGTTCGCGCTCATGCTGGCCTTTTTCACCGCAGACAGGCGCTCGCACGGCTACGGCGGAGCGAGGGGGCCGCACCTGACCTCCCGTATGCTGGGCGTGGCGCTGCCGCTGGCCGTCTCCAGCTACGCGCGGAGCGCGCTCTCCACCCTGGAGCACATGCTGGTGCCGCGCGGGCTGCGCAAGTCGGGCCTCTCGGCAGACAGCTCCCTGGCCGGCTACGGCGTGATACAGGGCATGGCCATGCCGCTGATAGGCTTCCCCTCATGCCTGCTGATGGCGGTGGCGGAGCTGATAGTGCCCGAACTGACGGAGGCCCAGATGAGGGGCGACGGCGGGGATATACGCCGCACGGTCGGCGGACTGGTGAAAAAGAGCCTGGTTTTTTCAACCGCGGCCGCGCTGCTGCTGTTTATGTTTTCGGAGACGCTCAGCGAACGGGTCTATGGCTCGGCTGAGGCCGCGCGCTATATACGGCTGCTGGCCCCGCTGGTGCCGGTGATGTACACCGACATGGTGGTGGACGGCTGTCTGAAGGGACTGGGCCAGCAGGTGTGGAGCATGGGCATAAATATTCTGGACGCCGCGCTGGGCGTGGTGATGGTCTGGTATCTGCTGCCCGTGGGGGCGCTGGACGCCTATATTGGCATAATATACGCCGACGAGCTGATAAATTTCGCGCTCAGCGCCTCCAGGCTGAGGCGGGTGTGCGCCGATTTCAATTGAAGCGGCCGCCGGCGGCGTCTATGAGCTCGAACGCGCGGGAGCGGAGGGCAGCGTGCTCGGGCAGCTCCAGGCCGGGGTCGGCCCGCAGGATATCGGCGGCCGCGCTCTGCGCGGTACTGAGCACAGACATGTCGGCGCCGAGGTCTGCCACGTGCAGCTCGGGCAGCCCGTGCTGGCGGCTACCGAAGAAATCTCCCGGGCCGCGCAGCCTGAGGTCCTCCTCGGCTATTTTGAAGCCGTCGTTGGTGTGGGTCATGGCGGCGAGGCGCTCGCGCGTCTCCTCGCTGCGGCTGTCGGAGATGAGTATGCAGTAGCTCTTGTGCCGGCCGCGGCCCACGCGGCCCCGCAGCTGGTGCAGCTGAGAGAGGCCGAAACGCTCGGCGTTCTCCACTATCATCAGCGCGGCATTGGGCACGTCCACCCCCACCTCTATCACGGTGGTGGAGACGAGGATGTCAGTCTCGCCGGCGGCGAAAGAGGCCATTGCGGCGTCCTTTTCCCTGGGCTTCAGGCGGCCGTGCACACAGCCGACCGTGAGATCAGGGAACTCGCGCCGCAGTTCGCGCGCGTGTTCCTCGGCGGACATGAGGCCGGAGGCGGCCTCGTCGGACTCGTCCTCCTCTATTTTGGGGCAGACCACGTAGACCTGGCGGCCCTCGCCCACCAGGCGGCGGATGAATTTGTTTATGCGCGGGCGATAGGAGCTGCCGACGGCGAAGGTGTCC
The DNA here is from genome assembly GCA_944385765.1 of uncultured Oscillospiraceae bacterium. Classification (GTDB taxonomy): domain Bacteria; phylum Bacillota; class Clostridia; order Oscillospirales; family Oscillospiraceae; genus Scatomorpha. The sequence goes on along the minus strand of CALWYL010000033.1, from coordinate 7,320 downwards.
ACCTTCTGTCGGCCGGGGGGCAGTTCGTCTATCAGGGAGACGTCGAGGTCGCCGTAAATCATCAGCGCCAGGGTGCGGGGGATGGGGGTGGCGCTCATGACCAGAATGTGCGGACTGCTGCCCTTGGAGGCCAGGGCGGCCCGCTGGGCCACTCCGAAGCGGTGCTGTTCGTCTGTCACCACCAGGGCTAGGTCTTTGAACTCCACGCCCTCCGAGAGCAGCGCGTGGGTGCCCACGCAGAGGGAGCACTCGCCGCTTTTGAGCGCGGAGAGCGTCTCGCGCCTCTCCCTGGCGGGCATGGAACCTGTGAGCTTCCTCACGTCGAGCCCAAAGGGGGAGAGAAAGCCGCGGAGCGTCTCCAGATGCTGGCCGGCCAGCACCTCCGTGGGCGCCATGAAGGCGCTCTGGCAGCCGCTCTGCGCGGCATACCAGACGCAGGCGGCGGCGGCGAGGGTCTTGCCGCTGCCCACATCGCCCTGTATCAGGCGGTCCATGGGCCGGCCGGAACACATGTCCGCCACGGCCTCATCCACCGCGCGCAGCTGCGCGCCTGTGGGGGTGAAGGGGAGGGAGTAGTAGAACTGCCTCAGGTCGGCGGGCTTGAGCCGTATGCCGTTTTCGGCGCCCCTGCGCCCCCTGAGCATGGAGAGCGCGCAGGCGAGGACGAAGAGCTCCTCAAATACCAGGCGGCGCCTGGCCAGCTCAAGGGAGGCGAAATCCGCGGGGAAGTGCACGTTCTCATAGGCGTAGCGGGCCTGGCAGAGCTGGAAGCGGCGGGAGACGGACTCCGGCAGGGCATCCGGTACGGAGCCGGAGAGCAGGTCCAGAGCCTGGCGGACGCAGCCCATGACGGCGCGCTGGCTGAGGCCGGAGACCAGGCGGTATATGGGCATTATGCGCCCGGTAACGCCCCCGGCGGCGGACTCACGCTCAAAAACCGGGTTGGTCATCTGGCGCCTGGCGCCCTGCACACCGACACGGCCGTAAAAGACATAGTCCTCACCCCGGCGCAGCTGGTCTTTTATATATGACTGGTTGAAGTAGGTGACGTCCAGCACGCCGCTGTCGTCCACCACTTTGAATTTGACCAGCTCCAGGCGGCCCCGCACGCGGGAGAGCACGGGCTCGGTGGCCACAGTGCCGCGCACGCAGGCGCTCTCGCCCTCCATCAGCATGGCTATGGGCTTGAACACTGTGCGGTCCTCATACGCGCGGGGGAAAAACGACACGAGGCCGCCGAGGTCCGTGATGCCCATGCGCCCAAAGGCGCGGGCCCTGGCCTCGCCGACCCCGGTGAGGGTGCGTATACTGGTTTTGAGAGAGGGACTCTCCATGGCTATTTTACCTCTATGAATCTCCACGGCCTCACGCGGTCCTCCGCGGAGGCATAGGCTATGCCCACACGTGGGGCTGTTGTTATGTTAACCACTCTGCCCTCGTCCTCAAACCAGAGGTGGGGGCAGATGTCCACACCGGCACAGTTGAGCTCTCCCGTGACACCCAGGTATTTTGTGAGCCTGCCGGGGCCCTCATAGCCTCTGCAGGCCCTTATCAGCACGCCCTGGGGGCGGCCGGCCGGGCCGGTGACCGCGTTCAGCAGCCAGTGGATGCCGTAGCAGAGATATATGTAGAAGTGGCCGCCGGCCATATAGAGCGGCTCGGTGCGGCGCGTGCGGCCGCGGTGGGCGTGACAGGCAGTGTCCTCCTCGCCGCGGTAGACCTCAGTTTCAGATATAATGAGCCTGCGCTGCGGGAGGCCGGGCAGACGGGAGACCAGCGCTTTGCCCAGCAGGTCGGGCGCCACTTCCAGGGCGTCGCGCTCGAAGAAATCCCTGGAGAGCCTCATCGGATTATCTCCACCGTGTAATCCGCGTTGGCGAGCTCAAAGGCGTCCATCAGACCATAGGTGACGAGGACGCGGCCGTCATCGGTAATCAGGACCATCTCGAAGCCGCCGTTGGTGAGGTAGTATTCTTTTGCGGCGTCCTCTCCCAGGACGCACATGGTGGTGGACAGCGCGTCTGCCAGCACGCCGTCCTGGGCCACGACGGTGGCCGAGAGTATGCCGTTATCAGCCGGCATGCCGGTCGCGGGGTCAATTATGTGGCTGTAGCGCACGTTGTCCTCGCTGTAAAAGTAGCGCTGGTAGCCGCCCGAGGTGACCACGGCGCACTCGCCGAGGCTGAGTATGCCTGTGTAGCTCTCTGTGTTCTCAGGGTCCTGGATGGCTATGTTCCAGTTGGAGCCGTCGGGCTTTACGCCCAGGGTCTGCACATTCCCGCCCAGGGAGAGTATGGCGCTCTCCACGCCGGCGCTGCGCAGGGCGCTGACGGCGTATTTGGAGGCGCAGCCCTTGGCCACGGAGGCAAAGGAGAGCTCCATGCCGTCGGGAACGGTGACCAGATAGGTCTCGCCCCCGCTTAGCGCGGTCATGCTGACGCGGGAGAAGTCCACCTTCTCCATCAGGCTCTCTATCTCTTCCTCCGTGGGCACCCGGTAGTTGGCGTCGACAAAGCCCCAGGCCTTTATGAGGGGGTAGATGGTCAAATCGAGCGCGCCGCCGCTGAGCTCGTAGACACTGTAGGCGGTGCGTATCATCTCGGCCACCTGGCCGCTTATGGCCACACCTTCGCCGCCGGAGTGATTCAGCTTGTATATCTCGCTGCTGCCGGACTCCGGGTCGAGCATGGCGTCGAGAGAGTTTATAACGCCTATGGCGGAGTCCAGGCCGGACTCGCCGTTCTTACCATAGGCCGTGAGTGACATGACCGTATCCATGGCGAATAGCTGCCTGTTATGCGCCTCGCTGTCGCCGCAGGCGGCCAGCGGCAGGAAAAGGCAGAGCGAGAGCAGCAGGCAGAGAGCTCTTTGTAGCTTCATTGGCGTACCTCTGTATTCTGGATAAGCAGAGTATAGCACGATTTGGAGACTTTGGCAACGTGAGCTCAAAAATATGTGTTTACTTGGGACTGGAGATCTGCTATAATACATAGGCAAAATCCATATGCGCCCGTAGCTCAGCTGGATAGAGTGTCAGACTCCGACTCTGAAGGTCGTGGGTTCGAATCCCGTCGGGCGTACCAGCGCCGGAGCAAAGTTCGCTTTGCTCCGGCGTATTTTTATCTGGCGGGGAGGGGAGAGGGGAAAATATGGCTTGGGGTTGGGGTGAAGGCGTGGTATAATCGGGGCACAGGCAGAGGGGGATGGAAATGCTCAATACGCTGGACGACTATATCGGGCACAGCCTGCCGGAGCAGGGGGAATTCACCACAAATCCGGGGCTGGGGAGAAAGGTCTCGCCGGGCGGCTCCTTTCTTCCGTTTCGGGGGAATACGGCGGTATTCCTGTTGGACAGGGGGACGAGGCGGGCCCTGCGCGGACTGCAGGATGAGCTCTATGCCGCCGTGCCGGACATGCTGGCGGAGCGGCTGGGCGAGGGCACCTTTCACATGACGCTGCACGACCTGGCAAACGGCGTCCACGGGGAACAGGGGCTGGAGGGGCGGATGAGAGACGCGGAGGCGAAGGCGCGGGAACTCCTGCGCATGTTCGGCGGGCCTCCGCTGCGGATGTGGGCCACGCGCCTTTTCAACATGGTGAACACCAGCGTCGTGTTGGGCCTGAGACCGGCGGACGGGGACTCTTGGAGGAGAATTGACGAGATGTACACCTCGCTGGAGCAGGTGGTCACGCTCGGGTACGCGCTGACGCCGCACATAACCATGGCATATTTCAGGCCGGGGACATATGGCCGGGAACAGGTGGAGAGGCTGGCGGCGGCGCTGAGGGCGGTGGAACTCGAGCTTACGCTGGACATGGGCGCTCTGGTGCTGCAGAGTTTCGGTGACATGAACAACTATGAGACGCTGGGCGCGCCGCACGGGACGGATGCATCGCGGTGATGCCCACGCAGACGGACGCGGGGAACCACAACTATTATGCGGAGGGGAGAAGAGTGAACAAGTCTATTTTCAGCGCGGAGAAGATGTACACCTATGTCCGTGGATACGCCGCGGGCGCCAAGATGAACGAGACGCTGAAGGCCCTGGCTTTCGCCAGGGAGAAGCACGAGGGGCAGTTCCGCAAGAGCGGCGACCCCTACATCGTCCACCCCTTGACCATGGCATGCAACGCCCTCAGCCTGGGCATAGAGGACGACAATGTGATTGCGACGATACTTCTGCATGACGTCTGCGAGGACTGCAACACCTCACCCAAGGAGCTGCCCGTAAATGAGGTGGTGCGCACCGGAGTGATGCTGATGACCTTCTCCATCATGGACGGGGAGACAAAGGAGACGGCCATAAACCGCTATTACAACATGCTCGCCCAGAGCCGGGAGGCGACGCTGACCAAACTGGTGGACCGCTGCCACAATGTCTCCAGCATGGCCGGGACTTTTTCCCGGGAAAAACTGAGGGCGTACATAGATGAGACGAGGCATTTTGTGGTGCCGCTGCTGCGAAAGGCCAAGAAGCTCTATCCGGAGGACTCAAACGCCATATTCGCCCTCAAGTACCACATGCTGAGTGTGGTGGACTCCATCGAGGCCACCATGCAGGTATATGAGCAGGAGGCCGGCCTGGGCTGAACTGGGGCCGGAGTGCAGAGAGAGCGGGGCCGTAGGCCCCGCTCTCCTCATATCCTGCCGTGGGTGAAGGCGTCCCAGCTGCGGTGCATGTAGGTTTCCAGCGCGATGGGAACGCCGATGAACCTCTCGTCCCGCCCGTCGGCCAGGAACTGCTCCAAGTATTCGCGGCGCCCGGTGGTGTGGGCGACCGGTATGCCGGAGAGCTCGGAGGCCTCCCTTATTATGTCATAGCCCCGGCGCAGGTCGTCGGCGCTGGCATAGTTGAGCAGGTTGGAGTTGTTGACAAAGCCGGTGACGCGCTGGCGGGCAAAGCCCTCCAGCTCACCCTTGAGCTTGAGTATCTTGTCCGCTGTCTCAGACATGGGGCGGAACACGTTGACGATGTCGTACACCTCCAGGACACCGGGCTCCAGGGCGGCGAAGTCCTGGTGGTAGCGGGCCAGGGAGAGCGCGCCGGCCTGGTCGCCGCCCACGTCGAACACCACCAGGTCCCAGTCGCGGTCAAAGGCCGAGGCCACGGCCGCCGGCATGACGGTCTGGGTGGCTCCCTGGCCGGCGAAGGTGGGGGAGACCAGCTCGATGCGCCTGTCCGTGAGCGTCTGTATCTGGTCGGACATGCGGAAATAGTCGTTGATGCGGTCCAGGTCTATCACCAGGGTGCGCAGGCCCTCCCCTGAGGCCTTGACAGCCATGTTCAGGGCAATTTCCGTCTTGCCTGAGCAGTAGTTGCCAATGAGTATGACAATCTTTTTCAAAGCCCGTACCTCCCCGCTCACGCGCGGCCGCTAGATATTAACGTGTATATGATACTATAGGGGGGAGGGATAGTAAAGGGGGGAATATTTCTGCGTGACGGCGCGTGGCCGATATGGCCTATATGACCTGACTGTTTTGTCATCCCTTCATGTAAATGGCACTGATGGGGATGCAAATGAACCACATTGGGCGTTAGGGGGGGCGATTGGCGCCGAAGGGGTTCACCGGAATCCGTGAGTTTTTCCGCAACTTACATAGTCCGGGCAGAAGAAGCGAAAAGCTCCGCAGGAGCGGAGCTTTGATTGACTCTCATTCAGTTTTTGAAATTCTTCCACGCGCCGTGGAGATAGAGGTAGGGAAAAACAAGCGTCACGGCGGTGATTATTATTGTGACAACGTCACCCTCAGTTTTGAGGAAATTGGCGAGCACGGGGATGAAGAGCAGTACGCCCAGCAGGACGGTGAAAAAGCTCTTTTTGTTCGCCAGCGCGAGGCCGATAAGACCCGCAAGCACCTGGAAGGCACAGCCGCCATAGGATATGAGCACAGTCATGAGCGCGTCCTCGCCGCTCAAATCTCCCAGGATTATCTCGCCCTCGCCCAGCAGGAAGCGCGCGAGGAAGAAATAGACCACGCCGAAGATTATCTGAAGAAAACTGGCAATACGCAGCATTTTTGTCCCTTTTCTCATGTCCATACCCCTTTAATTGTGCACGGTCTCGTCCCCCAGCATGCTGGTGCAGTGCGGGCAGCGGGTGGCGGCAATGGGAATTTCGCTCTGGCAGAACGGGCACTTCTTGGTAGTCGGGGCGGCGGGGGCAGCCGGCTTCTTCCTGATGTTCAGCAGCTTATTCATGCCCTTGAGCATAAAGAAAAGTATCAGTGCGGTGATGAAGAAGTTGAGGACGGAACTGCCGAAGTTGCTGGCGAACTTGGCAATGTCGGCCACGGTGTATTGCGCCGCGCCGGTGATGGCGCTGATGACGGGGTTGATGAAGTTCTCCGTCAGCGAGGTGATGATGCCGGAGAAAGCGGCGCCTATCAGCACGCCGATGGCCATGTCCATGACGTTGCCGCGCAGCGCAAAGGACTTAAATTCATTAAAGAACTTTTTCATTACTGTTTTCCCTCCTAAATTATGCGGCATCTCTGCCGCCGGATTTCATAATTATGCAGCAAATCAGGTATAGCGCAGGGATGATTATGCCGAGCAGGCGTTGCATGGAAAAGTCCAGCGCAAGGGAGACCCCGCCGGGAATCACGGCAATTACGCCGAAAACGACGGCCGCGGTGCTGCCGCCGTGACGCTTGGCCGCACGCAGGCCGAGCAGGCCGCAGATGAGGTCGGTGAGCCCGCCTATTATGAGCAGGACGACGACGGCAGCGCTGAGCGCGGCCGCGATGCCGCTGCCGACAGCGGTGCCGCCTAAGCCCTCATAGATGACGCCGATGTTTATGCCTCCGGCAGCGAGGGATACGATGCCGGTCAAGAGCATCAGTACGGAAATAATTCGCAAAACGGTTTTCATTACAGCTCTCACCGTATCCGGTTTTTTGAAGCGGCTCATTATTTCCATATTTAAACGTTTGTAAACCGTTTTCGTCAAATTTTCAAAAAAACTTGCCTTAATTGTAAACGATAACCCCGAACCAAATGGCAACCTGCCGCCGTATGGCTCTCATGAGAGCCGCATCAGCGGTGGGCTATCGTTTTGCTGGGCAGCAACAAATACGCCCAAAGCCCCAAAACCTTTGAAATGGGGGCTTTCGGGCAAAAATAAAACACCGCCAACCTTGATACGCATTGTATCAAAGCTGCGGTGTTTTTTGGTGGAGCCAAAGGGGCATTATGCAAGCAAGAGCCAGACGAACCGCAGGTGTTCGCCTGGCTCCCCAGTGGTGGAGGCGGGGGGAATCGAACCCCCGTCCGAAAATGCTTCCGCCGGAACCTCTCCGGGCGCAGAGAGTCATTT
>CALWYL010000032.1 GCA_944385765.1 uncultured Oscillospiraceae bacterium | reverse complement strand
CCCTTCTCCAGCAGTATCCTGTAGGCCTGGAACATCTGCGGCTTGGTCATGCCGTATTTCGCGTCCCCCGGCGAGTCCATGATGGTATTCTGTATCTCAAAGTAGCCTCCGGGGTTGAAGCGGCAGCAGATTTTCTCCGGTATGCGCCCGATGGTGCGCTCGAGGAAGTTGATGTGCGTGATGTCGTCCAGGTTGATGGTCGCCCCCAGCCGGTCGGCCAGGGCGAAGTCCTCCGCCGGCGTGTCGTTGGAGGAGAACATTATCTCCTCCCCTCCTATGCCCAGGCGCTCGCAGAGCATCAGCTCGGTGAGGGAGGAGCAGTCCATGCCGCAGCCCTCCTCGCGCAGTATGGCCATGATGGACGGGTTGGGCGTGGCCTTGACGGCGAAATACTCCCTGAAGCCCCTGTTCCAGGCGAAGGCCTCGTACACCCGCCTGGCGTTCTCCCGGATTCCCCTCTCGTCGTAGAGGTGGAAGGGCGTGGGGTATTTCTCCACCAGCTCCTCCAGCTGTTCCCTGGTCACGAACGGCCTTTTTGCCTCCTGCATGTCATTCTCCTCCCTTTCCGTCAAAAACTATGGTTATGCGCGTCCCCCTGTCGGGCGCGCTCTCCGCCTCTATGCTGGCCCTGTGCCAGGCCGCGGCGTGCTTGACTATGGAGAGCCCCAGCCCGGTGCCCCCCGTGTCCTTGGAGCGGCTCTTGTCCACGCGGTAGAACCGTTCGAACACCCGCCCCAGGTGCTCCGGCGCTATGCCTATGCCGTTGTCCTCCACGGAAAAGCAGGGGAAGCCCTCCCTCTCCCCCGTGGTTATGACCACGCGCCCGCCCTCGCGGTTGTATTTTATCGCGTTGTCGCAGAGGTTCATCAGCATCTCCTCTATCAGCGCCTCGCTGCCCATGGCGCTCACCTCTGCGCCGCGGACGGCGACGGTGACGCCGCGGCGCGCCGCCTCCACCTCCAGCCGCTCGGCGCAGCGGCGGGCCAGGGCGCACAGGTCCACCGGCGCGGGGTGCTCGTTTATGGAGCCCTCATCCAGGCGGGAGAGGCGGATGATGTCATCTATCAGCGTTATCAGCCGGCGGGACTCGTCGTATATCTTCTCCGCCAGCTTCGGCCAGTCCTCCCGCCGGGCAATGCCCGCCACCATCATCTCCGCGTAGCCGGAGATGGAGGTGATGGGCGTTTTCAGCTCGTGCGAGACGTTGGCGGTGAATTCCCGGCGCATGTCCTCCGGGGCGTCCCGCCTCTCCGGCGAGCTCTTGTACATCATCGGCCGCACCTCATTTCTCAGCCATGTAGCCCACACCGCGGACGGTCTTTATCAACTTCCCCGCCTCGCCCAGCTTCAGCCTGAGCGCGCGGATGTGCACGTCCACGGTGCGCGTCTCCTCGCCGCCGGAATAGCCCCAGACGGCCCCCAGCAGCTCCTCCCGCCGCACCACGGCGCCCGCCCGCCGCATCAGGTACTCCAGGAGGTCGAACTCCTTCGCCGTCAGCGGCACGCTCTCGCCCCCCGCCTCCACCCGGCGGGACGACGGGCAGAGCTTCACGCCGGCCACGGAGAGCTCGCCCCTCTGCTCGCCCCGCCGCAGCAGGGCCCTCACGCGGGCCAGGAACTCCATTATGCCAAAGGGCTTGGCGATATAGTCGTCGGCCCCCAGGTCCAGCCCCCTCACCTTGTCCATCTCCTCGCCCAGGGCGGACATTATCATCACCGGGATTTGCGCCGTCTCCGCCCGGGAGCGGAGGTGGCTGAGTATCTCCAGCCCGTTCTCCCCCGGCAGCATGATGTCAAGTATAGCCAGCTGGGCCTTTGAGGGGTCCAGGCGGGAGAAGAACTCCGCCGCCGAGTTGCAGCAGACGGTCTCGAAACCGGCGGAATCCATGGCGTAGGCCACCAGCTCCCTTATGCTCTTGTCGTCTTCCACGACGTATATCACCTGTAAACACACCTCCGGACGCGAAAACGCGGCTGTTTCACGCTGTTTTTTAGTATATACTGTGCTCTCTCCGTTGTCAAAAGATCATAGACGAAAAAATACTTTGATTCGCGGGAAAAAAATTGTATAATGGGACGGTAGACACAGACATAGGCACGCGCCTTTTCCTATACTTTCAAATTGGGAGGTAATATGATGGATCAAAGAGAACTCACAGAGAAATACGTTCCCAGCGATGACATCTATCTCTTCAACACCGGTAACGCGCAGAGGGCCTACATCACCCTCGGCTGCCACTACATACCCGAATGCGCGCTTCACCGCTTCTGTGTCTGGGCCCCCCACGCCCGTGAGGTCTCCGTCGTCGGCGACTTCAACGGCTGGGACGGCTCCGCCACGCCCATGTGCCGCCGCGACGACGGCGTCTGGTGCGCCTTTGTCCCCGGATTGAAGGACGGCGACATATACAAGTACCGCGTGGTCAGCGCCGAAGGCCGCGAGGTGCTGAAGGCCGACCCCTTTGCCTTCCACGCCGAGACCGGCCCGGGGACGGCCAGCAAGGTCTGGGAGATAGAGGGCTGGGACTGGCAGGACGGCAAATACATGTCCCGCCGCGCATCGCGCGACGCCTTGCGCTCCCCCATGTCCATATACGAGGTGCACCTCGGCTCCTGGCGGCTGCACAACGGCGAGGTCTACCCCAATTACCGCCGGGTGGCCGACGAGCTGGCCGACTACTGCCTGGAGATGGGCTATACGCATGTGGAGCTCCTGCCCGTCTCCGAGTACCCCTTCGAGGGCTCCTGGGGCTACCAGGTGACGGGCTACTTCGCCCCCACCAGCCGCTACGGCACCCCGCAGGACTTCATGTATTTCGTGGACAAGCTGCACAGCGAGGGCATAGGCGTGATAGTCGACTGGGTCCCCGCCCACTTCCCGCGCGACGAGCACGGCCTGCGCCTCTTCGACGGCACGCCCTGCTTCGAGTGCAGCGAGCGGCGCATGGCCGAGCACCCCGACTGGGGCACCATGATTTTCGACTACGGCAAGCCCCAGGTGCAGAGCTTCCTCGTCAGCTCCGCCATGTTCTTCTTTGACAAATACCACATAGACGGCATCAGGGCCGACGCCGTGAGCAGCATGCTCTATCTCGACTACGGCCGCCGCAGCGGCGAATGGACGCCCAACAGGGACGGCGGCAACATAAATTACGGCGCGGTGGACTTCCTGCGCAAACTCAACTCCACCGTGCTCACCTCATATCCCGGCGCGGTGACCATCGCCGAGGAGAGCACGGCCTTCCCCCTGGTGAGCCGCCCGCCGGACGTCGGCGGCCTGGGCTTCACCTTCAAGTGGGACATGGGCTTCATGCACGACACACTGGATTACATGGCCCTGGACCCCTACTTCAGGAGCTACAACCACAACCGGCTCACCTTCTCCATGATGTACGCCTTCTCCGAGAACTTCATTCTCGCCTTCTCCCACGACGAGGTGGTGCACGGCAAGGCCAGCATGGTGAACAAGATGTGGGGCGACTACGACACCAAGTTCGCCTCGCTGCGGGCCCTCTACGGCTATCAGTTCGCCCACCCCGGCAAGAAGCTGATGTTCATGGGCGGCGAATTCGCGCAGTTCATCGAGTGGAACTACAAGCAGCAGCTCGACTGGATGCTGCTCGACTTCCCCAAGCACCGGGGCATGTTCGACTATGTGCGCGACCTCAACCACATCTACGCCTCCACCCCCGCGCTCTACAGGATAGACGACTCCTGGGACGGCTTCACCTGGCTGAACGTGGACGACAGCGCGCGCAGCAGCGTGGCCTTCATGCGCAGGGCCCCGCGCTCCCGCTCCTACCTGGTCTGTGCGCTGAACTTCACCCCCGTGCCCTATGAGGACTTCGTCATCGGACTGCCCCGCCGCGGAAAGCTCAGCGAACTCATAAACTCCGACGACGTCAAGTACGGCGGCTCCGGCGCACACAACGCGCCCGAGATATCCTCCGGGGACGAGCCGTTTGCCGGTCTGCCCCACTCCGCCCGCATAAAACTGCCGCCCATGTCCGCCGTCTGGTTCCGCTTCACCCCCGAGCCCAGGCGCAAGAGCGCCGCCCCCAAGGCGGCCGCCCGCACCCGGAAGAAGAGATAAGCCCATCCGCCCCCGCTCAATTTTGCGAAAGGACTGATTCTAGCATGAAACGAGAATTTCAGCAGTTGCTCCTGGACAAGGGCTGGGAACGCCTCCCCCGAGTCCTCATCGCCAGCGCGGAGTGCGCCCCCATCTCCAAGACCGGCGGCCTCGCCGACGTGGTCGGCACCCTGCCCAAGAGTCTGGCCGGCCTGGGCATAGACGCCCGCGTGATAACCCCCTACCACCGCTGCGTAAAGGACAAGTATCACGACCAGGTGGAGCACATGTTCAGCTTCTCCGTGGACCTCGGCTGGCGCAGCCAGTACGTGGGCATCGAGAGGCTGGTGCTCGACGGGCTGACCATATACCTGGTGGACAACGAGTACTACTTCGGCGACAAGATTTACCGCGGCGGCATACCCGAGGGCGAGCAGTACGCCTTTTTCTCCCGCGCCGTGCTGGACGCCATCCCCAATCTCGGCTTCTTCCCCGACGTGCTGCACTGCAACGACTGGCACACGGCCATGCTGCCCATGCTGCTGCGCACGCAGTACGGCTATTTCGAGCACGGGCGCATGAAGACCCTGCTGACCATCCACAACATCGCCTATCAGGGCAAGTTCGGCTTCGACTTCTTCCGCGACCTCCTGCGCGTGGAGGACCGCTATTTCACCCCGGAGTTCATGGAGATTAACGGCTGCGCGGCCTTTTTGAAGGCCGGCTGCGTGTTCGCCGACAGGCTCAACACCGTCAGCCCCAGCTATGCCGACGAGATATGCAACCCCTTCTTCGGCGAGGGGCTGGAGGGCATACTCTCCGCCCGGCGCCACCAGCTGAGCGGGATTCTCAACGGCATAGACAAGAAGGTGTTCAACCCCCACTCCGACCCGCTGATACCCAAGCGCTTCGACAAGGGCCACCTGCGCGGCAAGCAGGCCTGTAAAGAGGCCCTGATGTTCGACATGGGCCTGCAGGCCTCGCCCGACACCCCCCTGGTGGCCATGGTCACCCGCATGACGAAGCAGAAGGGCTTTGACCTGGTCGAGCGCGTCCTCGACGAGATGATGGGCTTCGACATCTGCTTCCTGCTGCTGGGCAGCGGCGACAAGGCCTATGAGAGCTTCATGCGCGACGCCGAGAACCGCCACCGCGGCCGCGTCTGCTCCTACATCGGCTACAACGAGGAGCTCAGCCACCGCATATACGCCGGCGCGGACATGCTGCTCATGCCCTCGCTCTTCGAGCCCTGCGGCCTCTCCCAGATGATAGCCATGCGCTACGGCACCCTGCCCATAGTCCGCGAGACCGGCGGGCTGAAGGACAGCGTCATACCCTACAACCAGTACACCGGCGAGGGCACGGGCTTCTCCTTCGCCAACTACAACGCCCATGAGATGAAGCACGCCGTGGAGTGCGCCGTGGGGCTCTACCGCGACTACCATGACATCTGGGAGAACCTCATGCGCAACGCCATGGGCATGGACTTCGGCTTTGAGCGCTCCGCCGAGGAGTACGCGCGGCTGTATATAGATCTGCTCTGAGCGCCCCAAGGGAAAAGATATGACAGAGAGCGGCACTGTAACTGTATATTTTGGCGGCCAGGCCCACGAGGCCTGGACCGGGGACGGCCTCGTGGTCACCTACGAGGGCCGCCTGCCCGTGCTCGCCGCGGTGGAGGGCGGGCGCGTGCGCGCCCTGCCCCCCACCCCCGGCAGGGCCGGGGACGTAAAGGCGGACTACAACGCCTCCGCCCGCAGCGCCGAGCTGGCGGCCCGCCTCAACTCCGGCGCCGTGCCGGAGCTCACAGCCTCATATTTCTCCGCCGCCGCCAGGGTAGCCTGGGCGCTGGGCGGCCTGGGGGACGCGTCAGAGCTCCCGTCCGTACTGAAATGCGAGCTCAGCGGCTCGCTCGACGCCGTGATACTGCCCGAGCTGCTGCGCGCGCTGCTGGACGAGCGCCGCCTGGGCTGGGATGAGGCCATGGGCATCACGGCCGCCTGTTTCAATCTGCGCATGCAGGGCACCGCCATACCCGGCGCCGTGCCCCTGGGCGCCGTCGCCGCGCTGCAGCCGCGCACGGCCTCCCTCATAAACGCCGTCAACGAGAAGCTCTGCTCCCGGCTCTGGGACGCCTGGCCCGGCGACTGGCGGCGCATCGGCGAGAGCGCCGTGCTCCGCGACGGCGAGGTCTGCACGGAGGCCCTCTGCGCCGCCATGTGCGAGCGCATATTCTGCACGAAGGAGAGGCGGGCGGGCTCTCTGCGCTCGATGTACATCCTGATGCCCGCCAAGTTCACTGACATATGATAATTTCCACCCTCAAGCCACACATAACGCATGACGCGGCCAGCGAGGCCGACCGCAGCCCCATAGGCGCCCTGCGCGCGGGGGAGAGCGTGCGCCTTGGCTTTAGCGACGGGGCCGGCGCCGTGCTGGACGCCGAGCTGGTGCTGAACGGGGACGGCTTCGAGCGCCGCTACAAGATGGCCCTCTCCTCCGGGCACTGGTTCTGCGACCTGGTACCCTCGGAGGAGCCCGCCGCGCTCTGGTACTGCTTCTGCCTCCAGCTGGAGGAGGGCGAGTTCTGGCTCTGCGCCGGCGACGGCGGCCGTTTCGGCCAGCTGCAGAGCTCCCGCGGCTCCGCTTTCCGGCTCACGGTCTATGCCGCCGGGTTCGAGACCCCCGCCTGGTTCCGCCGCTGTGTGATGTACCAGATTTTCCCCGACCGCTTCGCCCGCGACAACTCAGACACCGCCAGGCGCGGTCTGGACTACCACCGCTCCCTGGGCCGCCAGGTGAAATACCACGAGCGCTGGGACGAGAGCGTGGACTGGCAGCCCAACAGCGCCGACGGCTTCTACTTCCCCCTGGACTTCTACGGCGGCACCCTCCGCGGCATAGAGGAGCAGCTGCCCTACCTCAAGCGCCTGGGCGTGGGAGTGATATACCTCAACCCCGTGTTCGAGGCCTGCTCCAACCACCGCTACGGCACCGGCGACTACCTGAAGGTAGACCCCGTGCTGGGGACAAACGAGGACTTTGAACGCCTGTGCAAAAGCGCCTCGGAGCTGGGCATGCGCATAATGCTCGACGGCGTGTTCTCCCACACCGGCGCGGACAGCGTCTATTTCAACCGATTCTCCCGCTACAACTCCCCCGGGGCCTTCAACGCCGGCCAGGCCTCGCCGTACTACAGCTGGTACGACTTCCGCCGCTGGCCGGACGAATACCGCTGCTGGTGGAACTTCCCCGATTTGCCGGAAGTGGACGAGGGCGACGGGAGCTGGCGCGAATTCGTGATATCCGGCGAGGACAGCGTGGTGCGCACCTGGCTGCGCCGCGGCGCGGCCGGCTGGCGTCTGGACGTGGCCGACGAGCTGCCCGACGAGGCCCTCGCGCTGATACGCCGCTCCGCCAAGGCCGAAAAGCCCGACGCCGTGATTCTGGGCGAGGTCTGGGAGGACGCAGTGACCAAGACCAGCTACGGCACCCGGCGGAAATACGCCCTGGGCGAGTCGCTGGACTCCGTCATGAACTACCCCTTCCGCAGCGCGCTGCTGGACTTCCTCACCTTCCGCTCGGATTCCAGGGCGCTGGCGGACTTCCTGCTGGGGCAGCGGCTCAACTACCCTCCCCCGCTATACTTCTCGCTGATGAACCTCATCTCCTCCCACGACGTGGAGCGGGCGCGCACCGCCCTGGCCACCCGCCTGGACGCCCGCAGCATGACCCGCGAGCAGCAGGCCGGCTTCATAGTCGCCCCCGCCCAGGACGAGCGCGGGGCCTCCATGCAGCGCCTGGCGGCCGCCGTGCAGTTTGCCGTCCCCGGCGTGCCCAGCGTCTACTACGGGGACGAGACCGGCATGAACGGCCTGCTCGACCCCTTCGACCGCGCCCCCTTCTGCCAGGGCGAGCGCCCGCTGACCGACTGGTACGCCGCCCTGGCCGCGGCGCGCAACGGCAACGACGCCCTCAGCGTGGGCGCCGCCGGTTTCTCCGCCCCGGACCCGGATGTGCTCACCGTCCTCCGCGCTGTCTGCGGCGGCAGGGACGAGTTCGGCCAGGCCGCGGAGGACGGTGTGTTCCTGGCGGTTATAAACCGCTCCGCCTGTGAGAAATCCATCGTCGCCGATTTGTGGGCCGGCCACGCCGGGCTGAGCGGGGCGCAGCTGCGGCAGCTGAGGGACTCCGGTCTCAGCCGGGCCGTCTGCCTGCTGAGCGGAGACACGGCGGCCGTCTCCGAAGGGCTCATGCAGCTCACACTGCCGCCCGAATCCGCCAGGCTCTATAGAATAAGCTGAACACACTCCGGGGGCGGCCGTCCGCCCCCGGATGACTTGGGAGGAAAAATGAGACAAGAGAGAGCTTTCCCCGCCGTCACCGTGACGAAAAAGGCCGAATCCGCCCTGCGCGCCGGCCACCCCTGGGTCTATGCCGCCGAGATAACCGGGCGGCGCGGAGACCTCAGCTCCGGCTGCATAACTGATGTCTTCTCACCGCACGGCGCCTGGCTGGGCGCCGGCTTCTACAGCGCCGAGAGCAAAATAGGCGTGCGCGTCCTCTCCGACAACGCCAACGAGGGCTTTGGGGAGCAGTTTTTCGCCCGCCGCGTTAAATATGCCCTCGACTACCGCCGCGCCGTCATGGGCGGGGATTTCGCCTGCTGCCGGCTGATATTCGGGGAGGCCGACGGTCTCCCCGGGCTCACCGTGGACCGCTTTTCCAACCTGCTCGTCTCCCAGGTGCTCTCCCGCGGCACGGACGGCGTGAAGGACGTGATTTACCGCGCCCTCCTCTCCCAGCTGGAGGCCATGGGCGAGCACATCGACGGCATCTACGAGCGCAACGAGAGCCCCATCCGTGCCCTGGAGGGCCTGGAGCAGTACAAGGGCTGGTATTCCCCCCTGCCCCACCCCCTCAGCGCCCTCACTGAGATATGTGAAAACGGCGTCCGCTACACGGTGGACGTGGAGAACGGGCAGAAAACGGGGTTTTTCCTGGACCAGAAATACAACCGCCGGGCCGTCGCCCGTCTCGCCCGCGGCCGCCGGGTGCTGGACTGCTTCACGCACACCGGCTCCTTCGCCCTCAACGCCGCCCTGGCGGGGGCTGAGCACGTCACCGCCGTGGACGTCTCAGAGAGCGCCGTGGCCCTGGCCCGGCAGAATGCCGCCCTCAACGGCCTGGAGGGGCGGATGGACTTCCTGGCCGCCGACGTGTTCGAGCTGCTGCCGCAGCTCATAGAGCGCCACGAGCGCTACGACCTCGTGATACTCGACCCACCGGCCTTCACCAAGAGCCGCCGCACCGTCTCCGGGGCCGAGCGCGGCTACCGGGAGATAAACTACCGCGCCATGCGCCTGCTGCCCCGCGGCGGCTACCTGGCCACCTGCTCCTGCAGCCACTTCATGCCCTCTGAGCTGTTTGAGAAGATGCTCCGCCGGGCCGCGCAGGACGCCAATGTCACCCTCAAACAGATTGAGGCCCGGCAGCAGTCCCCCGACCACCCCATCCTCTGGAGCGTCCCCGAGACCGACTACCTCAAGTTCTACATATTCCAAGTCGTGTGAGCGCCCTTGACAAGCCGCCGCACATGCCCTACAATGGGTGGGACATACCCCCACAGGTATAGGAGGCAGCTCATGAGACAGTGTATGGACTCCGACAACCTGCACCGCAGGCTGAAGAAGATAATCGGGCAGGTGCAGGCCATAGACCGCATGGTGGACGAGGACGTGCCCTGTGAGGACGTCCTCGCGCAGATAAACGCGGCCAAGTCCGCCCTGCACCGGGTGGGCCAGGTGGTGCTCGAGGGCCACATCAAGCACTGTGTGCGCGACGGCATAGAGCACGGAGACGCGGAGCAGACCATCGCCAGCTTCACCAAGGCGGTGGAGCGCTTCGCAAACATGAAATGAGCGGGCCTGCGCCCGCTCATTTTTATACACTCCGCGCGGGGGCCTCTGCCCCCGCTCTACTCATACATATGGCCTGTCGATATGCACCTTGGGGTGCGTGTTGTCCCAGAGCGAGCGCACCAGCTCCTCCAGCCGGGCCTTGGCCTCCTCATCGGTCATGCCGGCGTCCAGCGGCAGCACCGCGTCGAAGATGACGTTTGTGTGCGTGGGGCCCTCCACAATGCGGAAGTCGTGCAGAGTCATGCCGGGGCATATCTCGCCCAGGTGCGAGGCCACCTCGTCGCGCATTCTCCCCGTCTTGCCCCCGTCCACGCTCACCGGGTCCATGTGTATCACCGCCGCGCATCCGAGCGTCTTCTGCAGCTCGTACTCGGCCGTGTCTATGGTGTCGTGCAGCTCGCATATGTCCCCGTCCGCCGGCACCTCCGCATGCAGGGAAATCATCAGCCGCCCGGGGCCGTAGTCGTGCACCACCAGGTCGTGCACATTTTTGATTTCCGGGTGCGAGAGCACGATGGAGTATATCCTGTCCACCAGCTCCTTGGAGGGCGGCGTGCCCAGCAGGGGGCTCAGCGTGTCCCTGGCCGCCGTGATGCCGGAATAGATTATGAAGAGCGCCACCGCCGCGCCGGCCCAGCCGTCTATGTTCACCTCCGTCAGGCGGTAGACGGCCATGGAGGCGAGGGCGGCGAAAGTGGCTATGCAGTCGGTGAGGGAGTCCACCGCCGTGGCCCTCATGCCGGGGGAGGAGAGCTTCCTGCCCACCGAGTTGTTGTAGAGGTACATGTAGCCCTTGACCGCTATGGAGGCGGCGAGGATGGCCATGGGCAGCCAGCCGGCCTCCATGGGCTGGGGAGCCGATATCTTGGCTATCGACTCGCGCGCGAGCTGCAGCCCCACGGCGACTATCACCAGCGCCACAGCCACCCCGGAGATGTACTCTATCCTCCCGTGCCCAAATGGATGTCCCGGGTCCGGCTTTTTGGAGGCCAGGCGGAAGCCCGCCAGCGTTATCACGGACGAGCCGGCGTCCGACAGGTTGTTGAAGGCGTCCGCCGTGACGGCGATGGAGCCGGAGAGTATGCCGGCCAGGTATTTGCCCGCGAAGAGCAGTATGTTGAGGAATATGCCCACGCAGGAGCAGAGCACGCCGTAGGCCCGGCGCACCCGCTCGTCCGAGTAGTTTTCCCGGTCCTTTATGAACAGCCGGGAGAGCAGCGTTATCAAGTACTAACCCCCTATTGACGGCGAAAACGGCCTCGAGGGCCGTTTTCGCGCTTTATTCTGCTTCAAGCGGCGGCTCAATAAGCCCCGCGCTCTATGTGGTCCGCCAGGGCGGTGAGCTCCGGCACCACCATCTCCTCTATCCTTCCCGCGTCGCAGGCGGCGGCGACCTTCGGGTCGATGGGCAGCTTGGCCACGTGGTCTATGCCGAAGCGCTCGGCCGTCTCGTTGATGTGGCTCTCGCCGAACACGCTGCTGCGCCGGCCGCAGTCCGGGCAGACAAAATAGGACATGTTCTCCACCAGGCCTATCACGCGCTTGTTCATCATGGAGGCCATGTTCACAGCCTTCTCCACTATCATGCCCACCAGCTCCTGCGGGCTGGTGACCACGATGACGCCGTTCACCGGCAGGGACTGGAACACCGTCAGCGGCACGTCGCCCGTCCCGGGGGGCATGTCGACGAACATGTAGTCCACGTTGTCCCAGATGACGTCGGTCCAGAACTGCTCCACCGCGCCGGCGATGATGGGCCCGCGCCAGACCACGGGGTCGGTCTCGTGCGGCAGCAGCACGTTCATGCTCATCATCTGTATGCCGCCGGCGCTCTTGACCGGCAGGATAAAGTTCTCGCCGCCGCGCGCCCCCTCGTGCACGCCGAACATCTGCGGCACGCTGGGGCCGGTGACGTCGGCGTCGAGTATGGCCGTGCGGTGGCCGCGGCGCTGCATCTCGGAGGCCAGCAGCCCTGTGACCAGGCTCTTGCCCACGCCGCCCTTGCCGCTGACCACGGCTATCACGCGCCCCACGGCGCTGCCCTCGTGCAGCGGCTTGAGGAAGCTCTCCGGCTTGCGGCTGGAGCAGTTCTCCGCGCAGCTGGAGCAGTCGTGAGTGCAGTTCTCGATGTTTTCGCTCATTTGTAAAATCAACCTCTCTTGCCGGCGCCATGGCGCCGTGAGTAATCATATCGCATCCGCCATATTATATAACCGTTTTGCCCCATAAGTCAACATCCCGCCGCCGCCAGGACCATTATGCCCAGCGTGCGCCGGTAGAGCTCCGGGAAATCCTCTATCGGCAGCGGATTTTCCCCCAGCCCGGACTCTATCGTGTACCCCGGCCGGTCGTACTCGTCTATGAACCAGTCCTTGAAGCCGGCAAAGGCCGAGGCGTAGGGCGTCTCCTCCAGCGCGTAGCCGGAGGCGGCGGCGAAGCACTCCCCGTAGTGCCGCGCCCCCGGCGGGTCCCGGTCCAGATACCGCCAGTAAATCACCTCTCCCTGGGTGTGCAGGGCCAGCACCAGCTCGGGGGCGAGCGAGCGCGTGAGCTCATACAGCGCCCGGCTCTCCGGCGCGCAGAGCGGCGCGCTGCCCACATAGTCCCGGGGCGCCGGGCGGTCGAAGCCCTGGGCATACTTTATCTCCCGCGCCCGCTCCCAGAGCGCCGGATACTGCAGATTGAGGTCCGTGCCCAGGATGTTGGCCTTCCAGCCCCGGGGGAACGGCAGCTGCGGGAAGTGCGAGGCTATCTCCATGGCCTGCGCGAAGTAATCCCCGCCGCTGAGCGCGCCGGTCACCAGGTCTACGCCGTCCGGGTTCACCCCCGGGGCTATGTATATGCGCGCGTCCTCCATTATCTCAGAGGCGCGCACGCCCCTTATGGCCCTCCCCGCGGCATAGGCCCCGGCCAGCTCCTCCGCAAAGCGCAGCGCGGCCAGGGCCGTTATCCACTCGTTGGCGTGGTGCGCCGCGGCGTAGAGCAGCGTGCGCCGCCCCTCTCCCAGGGCCAGGGCCCAAAGCGGGGAGCCCATCACGCTCCTGCCGTAGTTGAAGGCCGTCAGGAAGGGGTATCTGGCCGCCAGGCCGCGCGCGCAGCAGTCCAGCAGCGCCGAGCTGGGCTCGATGTCCCAGGGCACCACGTTGAAGGGCAGCGGCACGGTCAGCTTCTGCCCCGGCCTCAGCGCCGTGGGGTCCATGTCCGGATTCGCCGTCTCCAGCGCCCTCAGGCCCACGCCGTACCTCAGCGCCACGGCGTACGGCGAGTCCCCCCGCCTCACGGTGTACACCAGGCTGCCCGTCAGCCAGGGCTGCATGGCCGCGCGGGTCAGCCGGCCGAATACGCCGTCCCCCGCCAGGCCGTGGTCCAGCTGGAAAGCCGCCAGGGCGGAGCGCGTCCGCTGCCCGAACATGCCGTCGCGCTCAAGCGGCCCATAGCCCGCCCTGTCCAGGGCCAGCTGCAGCAGCTGCACCTCGGAACCCAGAGCGCCGTAACTCAAATTTTTCATGGTCAGATTTTCCTTTCACCCAAAGTCCCGCCGTATTAACCTACGCCGGGCAACAGGCAATCATGTATGAAAAAACCGCCTTTAAAAGCGCCGTCAGCGCGCATAATGATAGGGCCGGCTCAATTCAAACAAAAAGCGGGGGGATTAGGAAAAAATGACGATGATGAAGAGGATACTGCGCCCGGCGGCGGCGCTGGCCGCGGCGGCCGCCCTGGCCACCGGAGCTTACGCGGCCGAACTGGTGCCCGTGGGCGAGACAGTGGGCATAGAGGTGCGCACAGAGGGCATGCTGGTGGCCGGCCTGACCGGGGTGGAGACCGGGAGCGGCGAGGTGTGCCCGGCGGCGGATAGCGGCATACAGCCCGGGGACGTTATAGTGCGCCTGGGCTCACACGAGATATCCACCAGCGAGGACTTCTCCGGCGCGGCGGCGGAGCTGGACGGCAGCGACGTGTCCGTCACACTCGAGCGCGGGGGCAAGCTGATACAGTACACCGTCTCTCCCGCGCTCGCCTCCTCCGGCGAGTGGCGGCTGGGGCTGCTGCTGCGCGACGGCGTCGCCGGGATTGGCACCGTCACATATTATGACCCGTCCACCGGGCTCTACGGCGCGCTGGGCCACAGCATAAACGACGCCGAGAGCGGCGCCGTGCTGCCCCTGGGCGGCGGTGTGATAACCGAGGCGGCCGTGTCCGGCGTACTGCCCGGCAGGGCCGGCAAGGCCGGAGAGCTGCACGGCGTGTTCGACACGTCGGCCGAGATAGGCACGGTGCTGCTCAACACCGAGCAGGGCATCTTCGGCCGCACCCGGGAGTGGGCCGGCAGGATGCCCATACCCGCCGCCGAAGAGGGCCAGATAGCCGACGGCCCCGCCGTGATTCTGGCCAATGTGTCCGGCGACGAGACGGCCGAATACGACGTGACCATCGCCAAGAGCGGCGACAAGCTGCTGGTCACCGTCACCGACCCCGAGCTCCTCTCCGCCACCGGCGGCATAGTGCAGGGCATGAGCGGCTGCCCCATAATACAAGACGGCAAGCTGGTGGGGGCGGTGACGCACGTCCTGGTCAACGACCCCACGCGCGGCTACGGCATACCCATCTACAGCATGCTCAGGGCCTCCGAGGCCTGCACGCGGAGCGAAGCGGCCTGAAAAGCCCCCAAATGCTCATCCCCCGGCAGAGCCGGGGGATGAGTGCGTTTTATTTTATCTCGTAGCGGGACATATCCACGTCCATAAAGCTCACGCGCGTGTACTCAGGCGGCTTGGGCACGGGGTATGTGCAGTCAAAGCCCATCTTGGCGGCCACGTTGCCCTTGACCACCGGGTTGAGCTCGTGCCCGAAGGCACCGGGGATTATCACGATGTCCTTGGCCGGGTCGCAGCGCGTGCAGAGGGCGCGCTCCACGTCCTCGGCGTCGAAGATGTTGACGTCGCTGTTGACGACGGTGACCATCTGCAGGTCGGAAAACGCGGCGAAGGCCGCCATGATGGCGTTTTTCGCCATGCCGTTGGCCGGCGGGTCCATCTGCAGCACCACGTGGTAGTGGCTGCCGCCGTGGGTCATGTACACATTCTTGAGCCCCTTCACCTGGCGGCTTATAGTGCGGAACAGGTTGGCCTCTATGCCCAGGCCCTGGCCGTTCCAGACCTCCTTGCCGGGGTGCAGCGTGCTGATGACGGCGTTCTTGCGCATGGTCATCTTGCGGATTTTCACCACCCAGCGGTCGGCTCGGGTGGCATAGTAGCCGCTCACCTCGCCGAAGGGCCCTTCGGGCTCGCGCACATGGGGCAGTATCTCGGCCTCCATCACCAGCTCGGCGTCGGCTATGGCCTCCACGCCCACGGAGAGCCCGGGGCACAGCCTCGCCGGCTCACCCAGCAGATAGGAGGCCACGGCCAGCTCGTCCACGTCAATGGGCGCGGCGGAGCTGGGCGTGGTGGCGGCGACGAAGTACGCCGGGTGCACGCCGTTGTTTATGGTTATCTCCAGCGGCTCGCCGCGGGCCTCCGCCCTCTCGTAGTAGTCGCGCAGGTGGCGGCCCATGTCCATCAGCAGCCCCAGGCGGTCCTTGCCGCTGACCATCAGGCGGTGCACGGAGGTGTTGCGCACCCCCGTGTCCGGGTCGCGGGCAATGATAACGCAGTTGGAGAAATACGGCCCGCCGTCCAGCAGGGCGTGCGTGGGTATGGGTATGCTGGTCAAATCGGGCTCGGGCAAAACGACCTCGCGGCAGGGCGCGTCGTCCACCACCACCGGGGCCACCGGCGCGGTCTTCAGGGAGTCCACGGCGTCGGCGAAGAGCCACGGTATGTCCGCAGCCGGGCGGTCGAATATGGCGGCGACGTTCTCGCGGCTCCACCACCATCCGGTGGTGAGCGGCAGGTCGTAGCCCTTGACATGCTCAAAGAGCAGCGCCTTGCCGCCCTCGAGCTTTGCGCTGATGCCGGAGAGCTCATGCACGGCGTCGACGGGCGTCAGCACCCGCGCCAGGCGCCCCGCCGCCTCCATCTTCTCCAGGCAGTATCTCATGTCCTTCATGGTGTTCGCTCCTGACTTGTCAGTCTCCGCCCCAGGGCCTGAAGCCCGGCGGGATGATGCCGAATTGCATCAGCGCCTTACCCAGCACATGGTCCACGATGTCACCTATCTCCTGCGGACGGTTGTAGAACGTCAGCATGGGCGGCACGATGGCGCAGCCGGCCTCGGCAGCGGCCAGCATGTTCTTTATGTGTATGATGCTCACGGGCGTCTCCCGTGGCATGAGGACGACGCGCCGCCCCTCCTTGATGCACACGTCTGCCGCCCTGACGAGCAGGTTGTCCGCGAGGCCGTGGGCGACTGCCGCGAGCGTCCTCATGCTGCACGGCGCGACTATCATGCCGTCCGTCCAGAACGAGCCGCTCGCCACTTCCGCGGTCATGTCCTCCGGCTCATAGGAGCGGTCGGCCAGCGCCCGCACCTCCTCCGGGGAGATACGGCGCTCTATCATCAGGTTGCGCTCGGCCGCGCGGCTCATCACCAGCAGCGTCTCGACCTCCGGCATATCCCTGAGTATCTCCAGCAGCCGCACGCCCAGTGAGACTCCGTCCGCCCCGCTGATGCCCACTATGAGCCTCTTTTTGGTCATTTTCCCAGTCCCATTATCTCCGGGCGGAAGAGCCGCGCGTCCATCTCACGCAAATCCGCGGCTATCTCCGGCATGAACTCCATCTTGCCCAGCACGTCGCGCTCCAAATCCACGCCCGGGGCAATCTCCGTGAGGGTCAGCTTGCCGTCTATTATCTCGAACACCGCGCGCTCGGTGATGAAGGTCACCTGCTGGTGGGTCTCCATGGCGTACTGGCCGGAGAAGGTCACCTGCTCAAGCGCCTTTTTGAACTTGACGCCGCTCCCGTCGCGGCGTATGACGAGCTTGCCGTCCTCTATGCCGATATCCGCCTTGCCGGAGGTGAAGGAGAAGGCAAAGCAGACGTGCGGCGTGTTCTGGGAGATGTTGACGAACCCGCCGGGGCCCACGCAGCGCCCGCTGAATTTGGAGACGTTCACGCTGCCCGCGGGGTCTATCTCCGCGCAGCCGAGGACCGTCAGGTCGAGCCCGCCGCCGTCATAGGTGACGAACATGTCCGCCGAGCGGGAGATGGAATCCGGATTGACGGCCGCGCCGAAGAGCGGGCCGTCCAGGGGCACGCCGCCGTAGACGCCGGTCTCCAGGGACAGCGTGAGCTGGCGGCTCAGGCCCTCCTCGTTGGCCACGTTCGCCACGGAGGCCGGTATGCCTATGCCCAGGTTCACGAGCATCCCGGGCTTGAGCTCCATGGCCGCGCGGCGCGCGATGACCTTCTTGTAGCTCATCGGCAGCGGGGCCACGCCCTGGCCGTCGGGCATGCGGATGTCGCCTATCATCTCCGGGAAATACTTCAGGGCTATGTTGTCCTGCTTCTCCGCGCGCACCACATAGTCCACATAGGACTTGTGTATAAGCACGTGCCTGGGGTCCAGGGAGCCGGCCTTGACTATCTCGTTGACCTCGACTATGACGGTGCCGCCGTTGTTGTGCACCGCCGCCGCCAGCTCCAGCAGGTCGCTCTTGAGCGGCTCGTTCTCGGCGGAGATGTTGCCGTCCTCGTCGGCGAAACTGGCGTGGAGGATGCAGGCGTCCACCTTGAACGACTTGTAGAACAGATAGTCCTTGCCGTCAATCTGTATCAGCTGCACTATCTCGCGGCCCTGCTCCTTGGCCCGGTCGTTTATGCGGCAGCCCTCCTGGCGGGGGTCGGCATAGGTGTTCAGGCCCACGTGGGTGATTATGCCGGGCCTGTGGCTGCCTATGGCCGCCATCAGCTGCCCGTAGAGCCCCAGGGGCATGGTGTAGGCCGCTATCTTGTTCTCGCTACAGGCCCTGCCGATGGCGGGGGACATGCGCAGATGCGAGGCTATGAGCGTGTCGATGATGCCGTCGTCCTTGATTTTGGAGAGGCCGCAGCCGTCCTCTATGAAGTCGCCGGGCGCGACGCCGGAGACGATGGTCAGCGCCTTGGGCGTGCCCTTCTCGCGGAAGCTCTTGCCCATGGCGTCCAGGATGGTGTCCGGCGAGGCAAACGCGCCAAAACCGCTCACGCCGAGCGTCATGCCGTCGTGCATGAGCTCCACGGCCTCGGCGGCAGATATAACTTTAGCCAATCTGATCCTCCCTTTCTATGGAGCGGGCCGCCCAGTTCGCGCCGGACGGCCCGCCAAGTGGTTTACGTGTTGTTATACCAGGCAGTCGAGCTCAGCCAGGCGGCAGAGCGTCTCGTAACGGCCCTTCGCCTCGGCGATGATGCGCTCGCGGATTTCGGGCGTTACGCGCCCAAAGCGCTTCTGGCCATCGAGATACTGGTTGATGAGCTGGAAGTCAGTGGGCTTGGTGTTGATGGTTATCTTGCCGTCCTCGCGCTCAAACTGCAGCCAGGCGCCGCTCTTGATGGCCAGCTTCGCCACCTCGATGGTCTGGTCGGTGGGGAATTTCCAGCCGGAGGGGCAGGGGGCGAGCACGTGGATGAAGCAGGGGCCGTCCTTGGAGGCCGCCTTCTTCAGCTTGCGCTTGAAGTCGGGGATGTTGCCCACGGAGGCCGTCGCCTGATAGACGAGCGGCGTGTGCAGCAGCATGAAGTCGATGTTCTTGGCGCTCTCCTTCTTGCCGGTCGGCGTGGTCTTGGTGGAGGCGCCGAGGGTGGTGGCGCTGGAGCGCTGGTTGCCGGTGTTCATGTAGGCCTCGTTGTTGTAGCAGATGAACACGGCCTTGTGTCCGCGCTCGATGGCGCCGGAGAGGGACTGCAGCCCGATGTCAAAGGTGCCGCCGTCGCCGGCGAAGCCCATGACGGTCACGTCGTCCATGCCGCGGATTTTCAGCGCCTCGGAGACGCCGGAGGCGAACGCGGGCAGGCTCATGAGCACAGTCTGCACAGAGGGGATGCCCCACCCGGTCTCATCGCCGCTGCCGGTGAGTATGGCCGCGCAGCTCGGAGGGGTCATGGTTATCGTCCTGGGGCCGAGCGTGTCGAGCGCCGCGCGGGCAATGAGCTCCATCGGGCAGCCCTGACATGTCGTCATGCCTTTGCTGAGCAGGTCGAGTTCAGGCATTATATCTCACCTCGTCTTCCTTAAGATCTATCCAAATCGGCTCATCGCAGACATCGCCGGACGCGGCGAGGGCCTCGGTGCGGCTGAACACGTCCTCGATGGTCTGCTCCCAGATATCCCTGCCGCCGAGGCCGGCCACGAAGGGATACACATTGGCGTCTATCCTGCCGCTGCGCAGCGTGGAGAGGACCTCCTCATACAGCGGGCCGAAAGAGCCCATGCCGGAGACGCGGTCGATGACGGCGACGTTCTTCACGCCCTCGAGGGCCGCGGCCAGCTCCTTGTACGGGAAGGGGCGGAAGGTGGCCACGCGGGCCACGCCGACCTTCTTGCCGGCGGCGCGCAGCTCGTTCACCACGTGCTTGACAGTGCCGGACATGGAGCCCATGCAGACGACGACGGTGTCGGCGCCCTCGGTCTCATGGCACATCACGCGGCCGTACTTGCGGCCGAACAGGGAGGCAAACTCCTCAAAGCGCTCGTCGAGCACCTTGCCGGCGGAGCGCATGCCGATGTCCTGGGACCTCTTCAGCTCGGTGAATATGGCCGGGGAGGTGAGGTTGTTCATGGCATAGGGCACTTCCGGATCCAGCGTGGCGTTTACGGGCACGAAATCCTTCACGAACTGCGCGGCCTCCTCAACGGTGGGCACGTCCACGGGCTCGGTGAGGTGCGAGCAGAAGAAGCCGTCGATGTCCACCATGGTGGGAGTGAGCACGCGCTCGTCCTCGCTCACGCGGTAGGCTATCATCACAAAGTCCAGGGCCTCCTGGGGGCTGGCGGCAAAGAGCTGTATCCAGCCCTGGTCGCGCTGGGTCATTATGTCGGAGTGGTCGCACCAGAGGCTCATGGGGCCGGGTATGGCGCGGCTGACGACGGCCATGACTATGGGCAGGCGGGAGGCGGCGGCCGTGCCGGTCACCTCGTGCATCAGGGCCAGGCCGTGGGACGCGCTGGCCGTGAAGGTGCGCACGCCGGTGGAAGAGGCGCCTATCAGCGAGCTGAGCGCGGAGTGCTCGGACTCGACGGTTATATAAGTGGCGTCGTACTGCTTGGTGTCGATGAGGGAGGATATGGTCTCCACTATCGGCGTCTGCGGCGTGATGGGGTAAGCCGCGACGAGCTGCACCTTGGAGCGCATGACGCCGTGGGCGATGGCGGCATTGCCGTCAAGAGCCTTTATAACGCCCATTTCACTCCGCCTCCTTCCTGAAATTGGATTCCTCGATGAAGTCTATGGCCTTCTTCGGACACTCGACGGTGCATATGCCGCAGCCCTTGCAGTAGGTGTAGTCGATGACCATGCCGTCGTCGGTCTTCTCGATGACGCCGCAGGGGCAGTAGGTGGCGCAGATACCGCAGCGGACGCAGTCCTCGTCCCTGATGACGGGGCGGCGGTACCTCCACGCGCCGGTATGTACGTCGGAAACTTTGACAGAGACGGGGCCGATGATTTCCGGCAGGGTCTCAAGCATTTTCGTACGCTGCTGCACAAGTTTCTGCATTTTTTTCACCAGCCTTTCCGGGGATTTTGCTCATAACGGCCTGCTTCAGGCTCTCAATGCCCACGCAGCCGGTGGCCTTCGCCAGCGCGCCGAGCATGGCGACGTTGGGGGGCACCTCACCCAGGAGCTCATGGGTGATTTTGTCCGCGTCGATGACGCAGACCTTCTCAAAGGCCTCGTTCTTGTAGTCGGCGTCGTCGGTGTTGACGATGAGCGTGGAGCCGCTCTTCACGCCCTCGGTGATATCTATCCCCAGCTCGGCGAGGGAAGTGTCGAAGCACACGACGCAGTTCGGACGGTAGACGTAGGACTTTACGTCTATGGGGCCATCGGCGATGCGCGCGTAGGTGTAGACCGGCGCGCCCTTGCGTTCCTGGCCGTAGGAGGGTATGGCCTGTCCGTACTTACCCTCGATGATGGCGGCGTTTATCAGGATTTTGGCGGCCGTGACCGCGCCCTGTCCGCCGCGGGAATAGAACTTGAATTCCCACATTTGGGTCTTCCTCCTTTATTTGCTTAGTGGTGAAGCTCCCCTGGTCAATAACTGGCGAGCCAGGCGGTCGTCCTGTATTGGCGTATCAGGAGGCTTGAATTTACGCTTTTAACTCCATCGATGCTGTAGATGCACTCGTCCAGGAAACTGGACAGCTTGTCCACGCTCTCGATATAGGCGTGCACGTGCAGCCCAACCGTACCGGTGTTCTGGGCGACTATCGCTATGTCCTGGTTCTCCAGCAGCTTCAGCGCCACCTTATCAATCTTTGCGGGCTCCACCTCCACCTCCATGAACACCGCGGCCATCTTGTTGTAGGCCTTGGCGTCTATGATAGTGGTGAAACCCCTGATGACGCCGTTGTTCTTCATGGCGGCTATGCGCTCGCGCACCGCCACGCGGCTCAGGTGCACCTCGGCGGCGATATCCGAGTAGGACATCCTGCCGTCCACCTTGAGAAGCTCCAGTATGGCGTAGTCGGTATCGTCCATCTTATACAATTAGCGGGACCTCCCCAATGTGTTTCGATGTGGCCTGCTGAACGCACCTACGCGCCCGCGGAGTTATCCGAGCAGGCCGGTGGCGGCGACCACGGACGTCCAGAGGGTGTTGACAACGACGTAGCCCAGGGTGATGACGATGCCGGTGCCCATCATGTCCTTGATTTTCCAGAAACCGCCGGAGTAGGTGGTGTAGCAGGTGGGGTCGATGGGGACGAGCAGCAGCATGCTGGTGCTCATGCACACGGGCAGGCAGACGACGATGGGGTTGAGGCCCAGCTGCAGCGACAGCGCGCCCACGACGGGCAGGCAGAGGCCCGCCAGGGAGACGCCCTGGGGCATCGGGTAGTGGCCGACCATCATCATCAGGTTGATGACGAAGAGCAGGATCATCATACCCATGCCGGCGACATCGGCCAGGAACAGGTCAGCCAGGATGTTGCTGAGCCACTCGCCGGTGCCGAGGTTGGAGACGACGGTCGCCAGGGCAGTGGCGGCGCCGCATATCATGACGGCGGACCAGTCTATCTTGCCGTTCATTTCCTTCCAGTTGACCATGTTCATGCCGGGCATGGACATCACGAAGATGCCGCCCCAGGCCGTCATGTACATGTCGATGCCGGTGTATTTGGGGATGAACCACATAACAAGCATAACGGCAAACACGATGGTGAACTTGAGCTCGTCGCCGCGCAGGGGTCCCAGCGCCTTCCTGTCCTCTTTGACGGACTCGAGGCCCTTGACCACGCTGATTTCCGGCTTGAAGATGATGCAGAAGAAGAGCCAGGCCAGCACGATGCTCGCCAGCGCGGTGGGGATGCCCACCATGGACCACTGGGCAAAGCTGATTTCCACGTCGCAGATGCTCTTGAGCAGGGACATCGTGACGGCGTTCATGCCGCTGCCGGCCGGGGTGCCGATGCCGCCGATGGCGGCGCCCACGGGAATGCCCAGCATCATGGCCTTGCCGTACTTGGACTTGCCGGGCTCGCAGCCGTTCTGCTCAAGCAGGGGCATGCAGATGCTGAAGAAGATGAGCGCGGTGGGGATGTCGGCGAGGACCATGGAGACGACGCAGGAGCCGAGCATGACGGCCAGCAGCACCGCCTTCGGCTTGTTGCCGAACATGGGCAGCAGGTAGAGGGAGATGCGCTTGCCAAGGCCGACCTTGGTGAAAATCTGGCCGATGACCATGGCGCCGAGCAGGAAGAAGGTGCCGGTGCCGGAGAAGCCGGCGAGGATGGTCCCCTCGGCCTCAAATCCGACCCACGCGCCGAAAAACAGCACGAAGATGGCCGTGATTGCCATGGGCACGGCCTCTGTCAGCCAGAGGAACACGGCCACGAACAGCACCAGGAAGCCGTCCCATCCCGCCTGGTCCAGTCCCTCGGGTACGAAGTTGCGCAGGACGGCGAAGGCGCCAAATATGAGGATCAGATAAATCGCACGCTTCAGGCCGTCTTTGCTCTTAGGTGAATTTGCCATATACTTGCTTTCTCCTTTCCATTCTGGCCGCGGCTCTCAGGAGGCGTTGCGCACCGCCTTCCCCCGAGCCGCGACACTTTCAATGAGCCGCCGCGGCAGCTGCTTTCGCTGATAGCATAATAGCACAATCGCGGCTTCCCTTGCGGTACAAAACTCCCCCCAAGACGGCCCAAGCGGAAATACGACAAAATTCTCACAGGTTTCACAATGCCGCACCGTCCGCTTTATGCATCTTCGACAAAATAAATTGAATTTTATCCCCCGTTCGATACATTTTCTGCATATTGCACAGACATATGCACTGTATTTAAAACTCAATTTCAATTCCGTTACGAAAGCGGCCCTTTTTTGACCCGCAAAACCGGGCAAAACCCGTTGACATTTCGTAGGATAATCGCCGTATTTGCTTACTATACGTAATAGCCCCCCTCCTGTCAACCCTCCCCCGCTTCCGCTTCGTCCGCGGCGCTCCCCAAGACAGGCGAAAAGGGCCCGGGGAGATGTCTCCCCGGGCCCTTTTCATTGGCGCGACCGCGCCATCCCGCCGGCTCACTCGCCCGTGATGCCGGTCTTCTCTATGCTCTCCACGAACTGCTTCTGGATTATCACATACAGCGCTATGAGCGGCAGTATGGTCAGCAGCGTCCCCGCCAGGCGGATGGACTCGTTCAGCGCGCCGCCGCTGCTCACCCCGGTGGAGGAGTAGAGGCGGTTGAACACATCGACGAACTGCTGCAA